>NZ_QTLF01000005.1:46878-307385 GCF_003434395.1 Bacteroides sp. AM23-12 | reverse complement strand
GACTTAAAGATACAAAGACAACGGGTACTTTATCGGGGGCTTACAAATGATGCAAGCTTTCTTTTTATTTCTTTCTTGCTCTTCATTTTCTTTGATGATATAATCATTAATTTGGGATTGTTGATCATTGATTGTTTTTTGCTGCCTGTTTAGCCTTCTTGTATGATTGACATATACATATAAACTAAACAAAAAACTAAATCCCATAATGAGCCATTCAATCCAATCTTTTGTAGAAACATTATTCATTGTCTATATTTTAATAGAAAACATGGAAAATATTTATTTGGCATCTCTTATCGTCCTGATTATTGTACTATTATTTGCAGGCATTGCTTACGCTATAGTATATACATTGAACGAATTGTATGAGACTGCAAGTAGTCTATTGAAGAAAAGAATTATTGCCACCATATCAATTATATTGCTATTAAGTTTTTTGTATTCTTTACCTATATTCATCTCTCATTTTTAAGCATTTGCTTAAACTTAGTCACCTTATCCTCATTCGAATCATCGAAAGATAATATTTTATCAATAATACATGAATCATCTAAATCTTCATGAGAACTTGGAAGCCATCTACATAGATAAACATCTATGTCATTGTTAGATTGCCAATACATAACATAGTTTCCACTAGGTAAGCTTTTATAAAATAAATCACCATTTTTTTGTTCTATACCGTAGTTGGTTAGATAATTTGTAACGTTCATTTTAATTCTGTATTATTAATTGCTATAAGATTACCTATTTGTAAAAGAACTCAAAAAGGCAAACCTGTGATGGCTTCTAAGCTTTCCTCTAAGATGGTTGTTTCAAATAGATTTTTCATATCCTGATTGTCTTTTACAATAGGATATATATTATCTAAATATTTACAGATAATATTTTGCAAACCAGTCATGTCAATAAATTCAATTGTCTTTTCTTTCTTGTTTTTATTTATAATAGCTAAATACTGTTCATTCATTATATTCCAATATGTTTCTGTGTATCTATCTACATTTGTGAGTTTTGCTATAAAAGAATCATTAAATATTAAAGATGTTATTTGCTTAACAATCATTATACAATCATCATAATGCAATTCTTCTTTTCTAGTAAAGGAGATATTAGAATAGAAGTAGTCTCTGAAAAATCTAAAAATAATTAAATTTTGATTATAAATAACTTTAGTGTAATCCCCAGAGTCTTTTAGAATGTTTCGACCAATGGCAGATAGCATTTCGTTCATTCGTTGAGATATATTTTCTAATGAAGAAATTGCATCTAACATTTCATCGTCTTTTTTTCTTCTCTGTAACTGCTGAAGGTATAAAAACAACATTCCTGATAACTGATTCTCTATATAATTCTCAATCTCTTCAACATGATCAAATGTCTTAATTGCAGTCGTGGGCTCTAAGATACTTATGAATTTGAAAATATTAATGTCATCAACATGGGCAAAATTAAATGGTATTTTATCCTCAAATATCTTCTTATTCTTCTTATATGTCTGATATTCTGCATAAACATTTTTATCAATAAACACGAAGGAAGGTATTCCGGCCATAGTAGCTGTCTCGTGCTCCTTTCTTGTTATTGAAACATATTGTTCATACAGCTCTTTTTTGTCTTGAGAAACTTTTTCTCCTGATGCGGTACTTCCATACCGTCCACCAACAATAAGCACCATCATTTGGCAAGTCTTGACTTCGTTATAGCATGACAGGTCTAATGGTTTATTGAACTCGAAAGTAACATTATCATTTTCAAACAGAACAGGTTCCATTCCAAAATTAACAAGAAACCGTTCTATTCTTTCTCTTACATGCTTTAGGTCATAGTATGTTGAACTTAAAAAGACTCTAGGTTTTGCCATAATATTATTTATATCTTGAGTTTTTATTAGTCTTCTTTCTTCACTCGCTTGGGATTGTATGTCCTGTTTTCTTGCAGATCATCACGCTTAATCACGTAATCACCATTATTATCCATTTCCTCAAAAGTTCCTTTATGGGGGGCTTCTTTAGGATAAATCCGTTCAACTTGAACTCGATCACCTTTTTAAAATATTTCTTTTCCCATGTATTTTGACTATTTAGTTATACAATCATTTACTAGACTCCTTATTTATTTGTTTTGTATATGCTTAACTTTAAATTCTTTCATGGACTTTTCTATCTTTTGAAAAAGGTCTGTCGTTTTTGTTGAGTATGTAGATAAAGACCCTCTAGGATCATCTGCAAATCTAAATAATTCATCTGCATCCGCATATATTGATACTAACTCATTATAAGCATCCTTGCAATTTGAAGGATAATCATTTAGTAGTGGCATTATAGTCTCGATTGAATCTCTCTTTTGTTTTAACCTTTTATACGTATCTGTTGTGATTATGAACTCATTAAGCTTTGCTAAGGCTTCATTGAAATCGGTGCAATACTCCCCATTGTATTCATGATCATAAATTACTTTTCTCCAAGTATCACAATAGGTAAGAACTATAGCTTCACTTAAATTAGCTTCTTTCTCAATCATGGAAGCAGCATTAGAGAGTTTTTCTTTATACTTCTTTTCTGAATTACATGAAACCAAAACTATGGTTAGTATTGCAGTTAAATAAAAAAACTTTTTCATCATATTGTTTTTTGTGTTATATAATCAATTAATTGGGCTCCTAAATTCTTTTATTTTTGCTTCTTATAGGTTCCAGCTTCACTTCCAGTTTCGACTTTAAGAGTCGTGCCTGATATCTTACAATCTAAATAATATGGAGTCTTTTCATCTGGATATACATCATAAATATAGATTCTACCTTCCTCGATTTTATAATCGAACATTTGAAAGGAAATTGGAGTAGCATTGCTGTAAATTCCAAAAGAGCCAGTACCATCCTCATCGAAACTTAATAATTTGTGAGTACCTTCGATTCCTGTCGACCAATAACCTATAATGTTATTGCTGTTAAGTTCAGTCCAATCTTCTTCATCTTTGCTGCAGCTAGTTAAGATGAGAATAGCAAAAAGTGTGAATAAAATGTTTTTCATAATACTATAGTTTTATAAGTTGTTTTGTTTTAGTTTATTGAGGCGTTCTTGTCATTCTATAATATCCTTTTATATTATAAGGAACTACATATTATTTGTTCATTAATACATTATAATATTAGGAATTACATTTCGGAGACCTATTATTCGTCTAATTCACAATCACTAGGATACTAAACTACGTAAATGGTGTGTGCAACAAGCAACTATTAGTAAAACCTTTGATTCTTACGATCACTATACTGAAACCTATTACGCTTCATCTAACGCAGTAGCAGCTTCAGCCGAGAGAATCTATCTATTCATCAAAGAGTATATTACTTACTTATCAGATGAAGAGAAAGAAGCCATCTTTCCGGAGAAGTACAAGAAAAAGGATGATTCTTAACCTCGTCCTGTCTTACGTGTAGACGGTTTTGTTTCAGATGGCAATTTAAGAAGCTTACGACTTAGTTCTTCATAAGAGTCTTTGACGTAAATACAATCATCTTTGCTGAATCGGATAATAGTGTAATCTTCATCTTTATATAAAGATTGGATAAAATCAATGTTGATAACCTTTTCAATATCATAGGCATCAATCACCTTGATAAAATTTTTCATAACAGTTTCATTTAGTAAAGAAACGGAAGCCCTGCATCCGGCCTGAGAAACTTGATTCAGAGCTCCGTGTCTTTCGATTAAACATTTTAAAACGTAATCTTTAAAACATTACAAATATGAGCAAAAAAAATGGTTCGGACAATAATATTGTCCCAAATCTCAAAAAATTACCCCTCGCAGAGTATTTTGCAGCCTTACCAAAGGCAGAACGTTGTCCAGTTATCATATCAGCTCCTAAAGAAGATGTTATTACAGCTATTGTAGAAGCGACACAACGTAATCGTCATACAGTTCGTTGCTGGATGTATGGATATACCCAACCTAACAGTATGGTTGAAAAAAAGATTGTGGCTGAGATCTTACAATCAGATGTCGCAACCTTATTTCCTGAAAGAAAGGAGGAATGATTATGACTGGAATGGAATTTTATTTCACTCCTAAAGGTGAAGTTATGATTACCGATGAATGTGGTACGCGTCAATTGGAACAGTCAAATCGGGAGTTTATTTCCGAAATCATAACTCGAATGGGAATATTTTGGCCAGAAGCACTGGAGAAAGCATCATTGGAATATACAGACCGACGGTATAATATTCCTTGGTTTGAATTTTCAATAGTACGTCGTTTTCTTAAATGTAATTTTGGTGAGTTCGATTCAACAATGGATATTGATCAGATGGGAAACTTTCACTTTGAGGAGGTCAAATGTCCGTTAAAGGGTGAATGCAAATATGAAGGAATAATCTGTAAACCAAAATTTAATAGTACACTCTCGGAACGTGAGTTAAGCGTTATGCGATCATTTTATGAAGGGATGGAAGAAAATGCAGTAGCAGATAAGTATTGCATTTCATTGGAAACTGTACGTACACATAAACGGAATGCCTTTAGGCGTATAAATGTCCACTCCTTGGCAGAGTTCTTTTAGTATGCTAGGAAAAACAATCTATTTCAATAACAAGTAAACTCTAAAATCAATATTAATCAGGCAGCATAGCATAGAGATGCAGATGTGTTTCAGTAAATCAGCTCAACACCATTCAAAAGTTAAACAAAGAAACAGCCTATTAGAGATTATGGAAAATTGCTTCGAAATGATGGTAGCACGATGTATTAAGATCGGAATAGTTCAAACGTTGACGATGTTAGGACTACTCCCCGAAGTAGTAACAATATCACAAGCGGAAGATATATACGGAAAACGCCTGATTACAGAATGGCGCGAAAAAGCCTGGATCAAATTTTATCCGGCAAATAATAAGGAACGAGGGAAATATTATGTGAAGCGTTCAGAACTGGAAACAGCCAGCGCAATGATGGACCTGCATAATAAAGTACCGGACAACATTATCAAACAACTAATGCAACTAACCGTATGACCCACATACTCTATCATTTCGCCGTTTGTTACGTTTGGCAGGATTCGTCCGGAGTCATCCATGTTTCCGGGTTGGATATAGTAGCTGGTGGCTATATACTGAGATTCTCTATTATGATAGATTCTAATTTTTATATTGGATGTTCCATCTTGTTTTATATGTCTTCCTGTTTGGAAAACGATCGCTTTAAATGTTGCCATACTGTTTTAATGTTTTTTAAATGTTTAAAATTGCATTAAACAGCTTGGATCGGGGTAATTTGATAGGAGATTGCTTTAATTTCCCCTAAACGGATGCAAATAGAGAAACATGTTCAAAGATAGTTCAAAGAAATACCCTCTTTATTTACCCCAAAACGGGGTATAATTGTGTCTAATTTACATAAACGAAAAAAGCCGATACAAACTGTATCAGCTCAACACCATTCAATTTTTCTTAACTTGAAATTTTCGTCGGGGTAGCGGGATTCGAACCCACGACCCCCTGCTCCCAAAGCAGGTGCGCTAACCGGACTGCGCTACACCCCGAAAACTTTTAACCGAACTCCCTTTTCCTTTTTCGTCGGGGTAGCGGGATTCGAACCCACGACCCCCTGCTCCCAAAGCAGGTGCGCTAACCGGACTGCGCTACACCCCGAAAACTTTTAACCGAACTCCCTTTTCCTTTGTAGTCGGGGTAGCGGGATTCGAACCCACGACCCCCTGCTCCCAAAGCAGGTGCGCTAACCGGACTGCGCTACACCCCGCTACTTTTAAAGGGTTGTTCTTTTCAAAAGCGGTGCAAAGATAGGGAGTATTTTTTAATTATCAATAACTAAATGAATGTTTTTTATTGATTAAATTACAATCGACTGAAATTCATCTGTTTGCAAGTCAACTTTTTTTCTTGGCAGAAATAAGAAGCATCATTGGACGCCGAAGTTCGTCTTGCATTTCCGGAATAGTATCCAGCATCATTTCACTCGGTTGGGGCTCTATCAATTCACAAATTTCAAATCCGGTCTGAAGAAGACTATTAATATATGTAGTTAAAGTCTTATGATACTTCACGACTTCTTCTCCTAAAAAAATAGCAGTACGTTTGCCTTCACTGAAGTAGTGGTCTACAGGCCAGTGAGCACGTTTTCCATCTTGGTCGTAATACCAATCCTGATTACCATAGGCTGTGAATATCGGATGCTCTACTGAAAAAACAAAAGAACCTCCTGCTGTGAGGCAGCTGTTGACTTTACGGCATATATTAATAAAAGATTCCAGATAATGAAAGGTCAAGGAACTGATTACGATATCATAAGTATCCGGTTGAAAGTCGAAATCCTCGATTGCCATACATTTATATTCGATGAGTGGTGAAGAATTTCTTTTTTGAGCTTCTTCCAGCATCTTCCCGGAAATATCAATTCCTGTAACACACTTTGCTCCATGTTCGATGGCATAGATACAGTGCCAGCCAAATCCGCAGCCTAAGTCCAGTACTCTCTTGTCTGTAAAGTCCGGTAGCATTTTCTGTAATATATGCCATTCTCCGGCACCTTGTAATCCCTCTACAGAGCGTGACATTTGAGCATATTGGCTGAAGAAGCGGTCGTCGTCATATTTATTTTCTTTCATAACTTCAATGAGGTTCATATTAGATGGGCAAATATATGCATTTATGCGATTATTGGGACGAATTAACTGAAAATAAAATCAGATAGGATGAACCATCTTTTGCTGTTTTCTGTTTTCAAAGTAGAAAACTAAAAATAAAAAAGCCATATGAAAACGGAAAAACAAAAAGAAACGAATGAAAAGGAAGTTCATTTGTTAGAACAAAAAGGATATGAAAGAATGGTCAATGAGATTGTTCCGGTACAACAAGCGGAAACTTACCGTAAACCGACCCAGAAAGCGGTAAAAGATGCTGTAAAGGAGTTGAATCCTGATACAAATAGTTTGGGTAGCAGAGGATGATCGAGTCCTCTGCTATTTTAAGTAGACGATCAGCAGGCATAATGAATATTCGGGCTATACCAGACTCAGATTAGTCTATTCGTTTAGTGAAAAAACGATCATTCTGAAAAAAAGAATATTTAAACAGGGAGGAAGGGCTATAATTACATCTGTCATAAGCTAAGAATCAATAAACGCCTGCATCTTTAAATAGGAAAGTACATAATTTCATTAATTGTCTGATATACTGATCGACTTGAACTGTTCTTTCCCTTGTTGCTAATCATTAAGCTGGATGAATGGCTTAATGATAATCATTATGCTACTTCTTGCCTTGCTTATAATTCTAATAAATCAGATGAAAACAAGCACTGAATCGCCTTTTTATCTCTTTCGCATCAAGGAAAAATAAGTTCCTCGGTGAGCAAGGTAGCGTTGGTTTAAAACCAACGAGGTGTTCCTTTTAAACCAATAAGTGTTTTGTACATACGAAAAGATGTATATATTATGCCGTTTTATGCAATATCAGGCTGCGTTTTCGCATATTATTGCATTTATTTATGCAGTTTATTTTCTGGTTTGTTGCTTTTGGTACAATAATTTTGGGACGTAATCTTAAGAATAGCACATCAAGATGCAAATATCAAAGGCTCTTATTTAGGAAAAGTAAGGATAAAACTGCTTCCTTTACCCACTTCCGACTTAACATTAATACTTCCTTCATGCAAAGTCATGATTTGCTTGCATAAACTTAATCCGATCCCCGAACCGGATGTTTTGGTGGTAAAGAAAGGAACAAATATTTTATCCAGCACATCGGGCAGAATACCTTCTCCATTATCAGATATCGTTAATGTCGTATTTCCGGCAGAAAGTTTTCTTGCTTTTACCTGAATCTTCTTATCTGATTTCCGACTGCATGCTTCACGGGCATTTTTCA
Organism: Bacteroides sp. AM23-12; assembly: GCF_003434395.1. NCBI lineage: Bacteria > Pseudomonadati > Bacteroidota > Bacteroidia > Bacteroidales > Bacteroidaceae > Bacteroides > Bacteroides sp. AM23-12. The sequence goes on along the minus strand of NZ_QTLF01000005.1, from coordinate 299,497 downwards.
GCAGATTAATAAGAATCTGTTCTATTTGTGTTCGGTCCACATTTAATTTCAGTTCGGGCGAGGGAACCTCAAACTGAAACTCTTCTTCCGGAAATAATTTCTTTAAATCCGTGAATAATTCCGCAATAGAAATTTGTGTACGAATAGGAGCAGGGATTCGTGTGAGCCGGCGATAGTTCTCTACAAATTCCAGTAATCCTTTGCTTCTTCTGTGAATGGTCTGCATGGCTTGCAGCATAACAGAATATTCTTTTTCTCCCAGTTGACTGGGGATCCCTCTCTCGCTTAATGTTTCCGAAAGAGAAATGATTGGTGTGATAGAGTTCATGATTTCATGAGTCAGCACGCGTATCAGCTTTTGCCAGGCTTCCATTTCATTGCGTTCCAATACAGAATGAATGTTTTTTAAACTGATTAACTGCTGTTCTCTACCTTGAGTGGCAAATGTAGTGCGTGATATGGCCATTTCCAGCACAGTGCTATTTTGTTCGATACGGATGACGGGGGTGTCATGGGCAACAGAAGCCTTTAGCAATGTTTCCGGCAATTGTGATATTTGTCCTAAGTGGATAACGGCCGCCTGATTCATCCATTCTATATGTCCGGCTTTATCGACAACAAGCACTGCCGTATCAACTTTGTTCAATAAGTTCTCGTAGTATTGGTGCTTGATCTCTTCTGCCAGCAATCTTCCCCGAAAATCTTTTAAAGTATCCGAAAGTTCTTCCGCCCATTCATTCATTATTTTGTTTTTGAAAGGTGGATGGAAAGTTTGCATCATGTCATTATAGCGGAGGCCGTCTGTCAGTCGTCGCAATAGGGCAATTTGTTTGAACTGCATACGGTAAAGGTGTATAGCCGTGGTTATCAGCAATATAATGCAGATAGTAGTGCTGAACCATAACTGCTTTTGAAATAACAGGTAGCTACTGATAGAAAACAATACTATCAGTAAGATATGTAAAATCACTCTGAATGCAAATCGTCTCATAAGCCTAGTTTTTCAAGTTTGCGATATAAGGCAAAGCGGGTAATGCCTAAATAGTCGGCAGCACGTGAGATATTCCCTTCACTAAGTTTCATTGCTTTTTCAATGGTTTGCCGTTCCAGTTGTTCAAGGTTCAAAACAATTTCTTCTTCCTTTTTTTGCTTGGGGGTGACGTGGAACTGGAAGTTTTCGGGTTTTAACAAAGAACCGTCTCCCAATATTACGACACGTTCCATTGTATGTTGCAACTCCCGTACATTGCCCGGCCACGTATATTTCAATAACTTATTTTTGGCTTCCCGTGTCAAGCCACGCATTTCTTTTTTATATTTGCGTACATAACGGTCCAGAAAATATTCGGCAAGCAGAATGATATCATTCCCACGTTCGCGGAGCGGGGGAATATGTATTTCAATTGTGTTAATACGATAGAGTAAGTCCTGACGGAAACTTCCTTCATCCACCATACGGCGAATATCCGCATTCGTTGCGCAAATCAGACGAACATCAATAGGCACGGCCTGTGTGCTTCCTAAGCGGCTGATCTGCCGTTTTTCGATCGCAGTGAGCAGCTTCGATTGCATGGGAAGCGAAAGATTACCGATTTCATCAAGGAATAAAGTACCATTGGTGGCAACTTCCATCCGTCCGGCTTTTGACTTTTTAGCATCGGTGAAAGCTCCTTTTTCAAATCCGAACAGTTCACTTTCGAAAAGTTGTTCGGGGATACTTCCCAGGTCGATGGTGACAAAAGGTTTGCCGTATCGGGGGGAACAGCGGTATAACAGTCGGGCAATCACGTCTTTTCCCGTTCCGTTTTCTCCCAAAATCAGAATGTTGGCATCTGTACTGCTAAGTTTGTTTATGGTTGCGAATACTTCCTGCATGACCGGAGATTCTCCGATAATGTCCCCTTCCGGAGAACTTTGTCCGCTGAGTGCTTCTACTTGCTCTTTTAAGATGTTTACCTCCCGTTGAGATTGGCGCAGACGCATACCGGAGGTGAGAGTAGCCAGCAATTTCTCCTTCTCCCAAGGTTTGGGGATAAAATCTGTTGCACCGGCTTTAATGGCCCGTACAGCTTTATCTGTATCCGCATATGCAGTCATGAAGATGACAATAGCTTGCGGATCAATCTGCAAAATCTGCTTCAGACTTTCAAAACCTTCCTGACCGCTAATTGCATCACGGCTGAAATTCATATCTAATAAGATAAGATCGGGCTGAAAGGTAGTCATAAAATGCTCAATCCGGTCGGGAGTGGTAGCTACCTTTATCTTTTCCGTATAGGGTTCGAGTAGTAGATTGAGGGCAAAGAGCACATCTTCGTTATCATCTACAATGAGTATCTTTCCTAGTTTGTTGACTTCATCCATAGGGTATGGGGTATATGATTCGTTACTTATCCTAAAGTTTTAATGCAAGGGCAAAGATATGGATAATAATCATGTGTTGTATGTGCGATTGCGCACTAAATTTGTGCGTATTTGCACGCTGCTTGTAATAGTGTGGTAAATGTAAATAGCTGAATTATAATGAAATATAAGAATGGCACAGGTTTTGAATAGTAAATAACAAATAAATCTAAGAATGAATCTGAAAATACTCTATATAACACTCGGAATCCTGTCGACTGAACTGCTGGCTGCTCAAAATCAAACAATGGAGATGTCGTTGGAGCAGGTGGTGAAAATAGCCCGTCTGGAATCACCTGATGCACAGACTGCACGACATAGTTTTCGTTCGGCTTACTGGAACTACAAATATTATCGGGCTAACTATTTGCCATCTTTGAGTTTGTCATCCGATCCTAATCTGAATCGTGCCATCAATAAGATTACAATGGGGGACGGTTCCGTTAAGTTTGTCGAGCAAAATCTGTTGAATACCGATCTGACTTTGAACCTGTCGCAGAATATTCCCTGGACCGGAGGTTCTCTTTTTCTCGAAACATCTGCGCAACGTATGGACTTGTTCAGCGAACATAAATACTCATGGCAAACTTCTCCTGTCATGATAGGATATCGCCAGTCGCTTTTTGGTTATAATAGTCTGAAATGGGATAAACGTATAGAACCGGTACGCTATCAGGAAGCCAAGAAAAGTTATGTGGAAACACTGGAACTTGTTTCCGCCAATGCAATTAATAAATTCTTCGCTTTGGCTACCGCTCAAAGTAATTACGATATTGCTTCTTTCAATTATACAAATGCCGACACGCTCTATCGTTACGCTCAGGGGCGCTACAATATAGGCACGATCACAGAGAATGAAATGCTGCAGTTAGAATTGAATCGTCTGACCGAAGAAACAAATCGTATGAATGCCCGTATAGAAATGGATAATTGCATGCAGGAACTTCGTTCTTATCTGGGCATTCAGGAAGATCGGGAACTTCGTGTGCGTATCAACTCCCAAGTGCCGGATTTCAGTGTCAATCTGGATGAAGCATTGGCATTGGCATACGAAAATAGTCCGGATATACAGACGATGAAACGAAGAAAACTGGAAAGCGAGAGTGCTGTGGCAAGAGCCCGTGCCAATGCGGGGCTGAAAGCAGATATTTATCTCCGTTTCGGACTGACGCAGACTGCCGAAAAGTTGCCGGATGCTTATCGGAATCTGTTAGACCAGCAATATGTAAGTCTGAGTATCGCTCTTCCTATTTTAGATTGGGGAAGAGGGAAAGGACAAGTGCGGGTAGCCCGTTCCAATCGTGATCTAGTATATACGCAAGTGGAGCAAAATCGGACGGATTTTGAATTGAATGTCCGCAAACTGGTGAAACAATTTAATCTGCAAACACAACGGGTACGTATCGCTGCCCGTACAGATGAAACGGCTCAACGAAGAAATGAAGTTGCCCGCAAACTTTATATACTGGGAAAATCCACTATCCTTGATCTGAATGCTTCCATTGCCGAGAAAGATAGTGCCCGCCGTAATTACGTATCGGCTTTGTACAATTATTGGAGCTTATATTACACACTTCGAAGTATGACACTTTACGATTTTGAACGGAATATGCTATTGACAGAAGATTACAATCTTCTTATAGAATAGCAACTTACTTAGCTTTAATAAATAAAAATATAAAATACCTGATAAAGTCATGGATATAAAATTAGAAAAGAAACCTTGGTACATTCGATACAGATACTATCTGATAGGCGGACTTTTGTTTGCTGCCTTTCTGATTTATGTAATTGTTCTGTCATTAGGCCCCCGAAAATTACGTATTGATGCCGAAAATATTCAGATAGCGGAAGTGAAAGAGGATAATTTTATGGAATATGTAGATGTGGAGGGACTGATTCAGCCTATACTGACTATCAAAATCAATACCCGCGAAGCGGGAAGCGTTGAAAGCATCGTTGGTGAGGAAGGGAGTCTGCTCCATCAGGGGGATACCATTATCGTCCTTTCCAATCCAGACCTGCTTCGCAGCATTGAAGACCAGCGTGACGAATGGGAAAAGCAAATGATTACCTATCAGGAACAGGAGATTGAGATGGAACAGAAAAGTCTTAATCTGAAGCAGCAGGCTCTGACGAATAATTATGAACTGGAACGACTGAAAAAGAGCATTGCCCTTGATCGGGAAGAGTTTCAGATGGGAGTAAAGAGTAAGGCTCAACTACAAGTAGCCGAAGATGAATATAACTACAAACTAAAAAACGCGGCATTGCAACAAGAAAGCCTGCGACATGATTCGGCTGTTACGATGATTCGTAAAGAACTGATTCGCAATGACCGTGAACGGGAGCACAAGAAATATGAACGTACTCATGAGCGATTGAATAACCTGGTGGTGACGGCTCCTATAAAAGGGCAACTAAGCTTTGTCAGGGTTACTCCGGGGCAGCAGGTTTCTTCCGGCGAAAGCATTGCCGAAATAAAGGTACTCGATCAGTATAAGATACATACTTCGCTAAGCGAATATTACATTGACAGGATCACTACCGGACTGCCTGCTACCGTCAATTATCAGGGAAAGAAATATCCGCTGAAAATAACGAAAGTCGTCCCTGAAGTAAAAGACCGTATGTTTGATGTCGATCTTGTCTTTACCGGCGATATGCCCGATAATGTCAGAGTTGGCAAAAGCTTCCGTGTACAGATTGAATTAGGTCAGCCGGAACGGGCGCTTATTATTCCACGGGGTAATTTCTATCAGTCTACAGGAGGACAATGGATTTACAAAGTGAATGCTTCGAAGACAAAAGCAATCCGTGTACCATTAAGTATTGGGCGGCAGAATCCGCAGCAGTACGAAATTACGGAAGGTTTGCAGACGGGAGATTGGGTAATTACGACAGGATATGATACCTTTGGCGATGCAGAGGAGTTGATATTGAAATAAGGAATATATAATATTATGAAGATAATACGGTTGGTAATTTATTAAGGAACCGATTTATTTCTCATAAAAACGAATAAACACAATAACTTTTAAATATTACAATTATGATCAAGACAATTAATTTACAGAAGATTTTCAAGACCGAAGAAGTGGAAACTTGGGCGTTGAATAATGTAAGTATCGAGGTGAAGCAAGGAGAGTTCGTTGCCATTATGGGACCTTCCGGTTGTGGAAAGTCAACATTGCTCAATATTCTTGGGTTATTGGACAATCCGACAGGAGGGGAATATTACCTCAATGGAACAGAAGTTTCCAAGTACACAGAGTCACAGCGTACCAGCCTTCGTAAAGGAGTGATCGGTTTCGTCTTTCAAAGCTTCAATCTGATAGATGAATTGAATGTTTATGAAAATATTGAATTGCCTTTGCTTTACATGGGTATCTCAGCTTCCGAACGTAAAAAGAGAGTGGAGACTGCTATGGAACGAATGGCTATCACACATCGCAGCAAACACTTCCCGCAACAACTTTCCGGAGGTCAGCAGCAGCGTGTTGCTATTGCCCGTGCAGTAGTTGCCAATCCTAAGTTGATCCTGGCCGATGAGCCTACCGGTAATCTGGACTCAAAGAACGGTAAAGAAGTGATGGGGCTATTGAGTGAACTAAATAAGGAAGGAACCACTATTGTGATGGTAACACATTCACAGCACGATGCCGGTTATGCCGACCGTATCATTAATTTGTTTGACGGACAGGTAGTAACGGAAGTCAGTATGTAATATATTCATAAAGTACCATGATTAAACACTATTTGAAAGTAGCCTTTCGCAATTTGGTAAAGTACAAGACACAGAGCCTTGTCAGTATCATTGGATTAGCTGTTGGTTTCACTTGTTTTGCGCTGTCTGTCTTATGGATTCGTTATGAAATGACTTACGATACTTTCCATAACGGAGCCGACCGTATCTATATGGTACGTGCGCATTATACTGATTCCCCTGGTAGTACATCCAATGTTACTCCTTACCCTTTGGCAAACTATTTACAGGAGAAAATGCCGGAGATAGAAGCTACTGCTTCCACTTCCATATATCGGGATATGAAATTCCGTATGGGAGATAATGAACAGGAGGTAGTAATGGCTACAGCAGATTCTGTTTTCATGAACTTTTTCAATATACGGCTGCTGAAAGGAACAGTCAACTTCCTGAAAGAAAATGATCCGGAAATCGCCATTACGGAAGAGTTTGCCCGAAAGCTTTTTGGCAGTGAAGAGGATGCTTTGGGGAAAGAAGTAGAACTGAGCGGACGTCCCCGTAAGATAGGCGCCATTGTGAGCGGATGGTCTCGTCATTCCAATATACCGTATAGTGTATTGAGTTCGGCAAGGCGCTATCCACGCTGGAGTAGTAAGGGAGAACAACTGTTTATCCGTGTTCGCGCAGGAGTGGATAGGGATACTTTTCAAAAGAAGATGGAAGACATTGATATCTTGGATATTCCCAAAGAGAGCGAACTTGTGAAGCTTCTGATCACGCCCATTTCGGCTTTGCGTTATTCGGATTATGTTTCTAAAGTAGAGGTAGTTATCTCCTTCAGTTATATTTTCTATTTCTCTTTAGCAGGCGGATTGGTCATTATTTGTTCCTTATTCAATTACCTGACGCTTTATATCAGTCGGCTTTGCATGCGTAGTAGTGAAATGGCGCTTCGTAAAGTAAATGGTGCAAGTAATACATCTTTATCGGTGCAGTTTGCCATTGAACTGTTGTTGATTCTATGTATCGCCCTGTTATGCGGACTGTTGATGATAGAGGTGAGTCTGTCCGGCTTCCTGAACTTCACACAGATAGAGGCCAGTGTATATTATGGAGAGATCATTGCATATCTTTTGATTGTAATCATTCTGTCTTTCCTGTTTGCACAGATGCCTTTATCTTATTTTCGCCGTCGGACATTGCAGGAAGCGATAAAAGGAAAAGCGGTAGCTACCAGACCTTATTTGTTTCGTAAGATAGGAATTATCATGCAGTTAGTTGTCAGTCTTGCTTTTATCTTCTGTGCGGCTGTTATGATGAAGCAACTCTATTTTCTGAAAAATACGGACTTAGGAATGGAACGTCATAATGTCGGTAATGTAGCCTTATGGAATGGTGATATTAAGCAATGGTCGGCGAAGATAGCTACTTTGCCCATGGTGACAGAGGCTTTACCCCCTTCGTATTTCCCGATTATTCCTACAGGACCGATGATGTATGTCGAAATAAACAACTGGGATGATTCGTCGAAAGCGGTTGAAGAACCTTTAACAGTTGGTATGATGCCTGCTAAAGAAGAATTCTTTGAATTCTATAAATTGAATTTATTGGAAGGCGAGTTTATATCGGACAAGAATCAAGAAAATGAAGTAGTGATAGATGAAAATACATGCCGTAAATTTGGATGGAAACGGGCTTTGGGCAAAAGTTTCTATCATGAATATAATGGTCAGCGTAGCCTATATAAGGTTGTCGGAGTAGTCAGGAACTTTAGCTATCGTTCTCCTACGAGTGAACCGGGACTGATTGCTTTTCAGCATCCTAAAGCGCAAGATTATCTGTTGAATCGTGCCAGCATTCTGTTTAAATTTAGAGAGGGCACGTGGAATGAATGTCGTGCGACCATAGAGAAACTGTACAGAGAGGAATTTCCGAATGCGTATATGCGATTGTTTAATGAAGAAGAGGAATATAACAAGTACCTCCGCTCCGAAGATGCACTGATGAAATTATTGAGTTTTGTATCATTGGTTTGCGTCATTATTTCTGTATTCGGAGTTTTCTCATTGGTAACGCTGTCTTGTGAACAGCGTCAGAAAGAGATTGCTATACGTAAGGTGAACGGAGCGCAAATCCATCATATCCTGCAGATGTTCTTCCAGGAATATTTATTGTTATTGATCATAGCTGCCGTTATTGCATTCCCCACAGGATATGTTGTAATGAGGAGATGGATCGACAGCTACGTGAGACAAACATCGATAGATGGCTGGGTATATATAAGTATCTTTGTTGTGATAGCTATTATTCTTTTGCTTAGCATCATTTGGAGAGTATGGAAAGCTGCCCGGCAGAATCCGGCAGAAATTATCAAGAGTGAATAACATAAACACAATGTCATGATATATCATTATTTAAAAATAGCTTTTCGCAATCTGATCAAGTACAAGACGCAGAGTATTGTAAGTATAGTCGGCTTGGCAATTGGTTTCACCTGTTTTGCATTGTCTGCCCTATGGATACGTTATGAAATGACATACGATACGTTTCATGAAGGGGCGGAGCGCATCTACTTGGCAGGTAATAAATTTGATTTGCAGGGAGACGGATTTTCTTATTATTCATCCAGTTTGTTGGCTGATTATATAAAGAAAAACTGTCCGGAGGTGGAGAGTGCTTGCCATATATATAATGGAGGTATAACTTCCATTGAACATGAGAAGAATGTATATCATACATACCAGTTGGAAGTTGATTCTAACTTTATTTCAATGTTTAATATCATTACGATAGATGGCGATAATCGTTTGAGACTGGGGGATAAACAAATTGCCATTACGGATAAAACCGCCCAAAAAATATTCGGAGAAGAATCCCCGATAGGCAAACAATTGCTATTTCCTGACAGAGGAAATGCTGAAATGACGATTGTCGCAGTAGTAAAATCATGGGAAGGACATTCCATGTATCCTTTTGATATTTTGTTACCATATAAAGATCGAGATCCGGATTGGGGAAGACAGCAATGCCATACTCTTTTCCGTATCTATCCGAATAGTGATGTAGAAGCTGTAGAGAAGAGACTGGCGAAATATAAAATACAACTGGACTCATATAGCCCGGTTATATCTACTCCTATAGCTCTGTTATCAACATTGAGGAGTACTCATCCGAGGGAGGATATCAATGTCAAATTGAATCATGTTCGTCTTTTTGCTTGCATTGGAGCTTTGGTTATTATTTGCGGATTATGTAACTATTTAACAATGCTCGTAACCCGTATCCGAATGCGCAAGCGCGAATTGGCACTACGAAAGGTGAATGGAGCCTCCAATGGCAATCTTCTTTCATTACTCCTTTCAGAATTGATCTTGTTGCTTGTGCTGTCATTAGGTTTGGGAATCATGATGATAGAGTTAATTCTGCCTGTTTTTAAGGAGTTGTCGCAAATCGATGAGAGTACTTCATACTTTTATAGTGAAGTGTTTGTATATATATTATTATTGTTACTGATAACAATGGGTTTTGCAGCTATACTTGTGCGCTATGTCAACAAGCGGACATTGCTCGATAGTATCAATCACAAATCAAATCTTCATCTTTCCGGCTGGTTTTATAAAGGTAGCATTTTATTCCAGCTTTTTATAAGTATCGGTTTTGTGTTCTGCACTTTGGTCATGATGAAGCAACTCAATTTTCTGCAAAATTCCAAAGAATTGGGATTGGAGAAACATAATGTGGGAGCCATTCTTTCTATTTATGGATTTGAAAATACCCCTTTCAAAGAGATACTAAAGCAGATGCCTGATGTAACAGAATGTTTATGTGGTTTTTCCAGTCCTATTCCTAAATCGTCATTTTCTTCTTATGAATTGAGGGAATGGGAAGGACAGACTGATAAAGAACAACGAATCAAATTAGAGAATGAAACAATCAATCAGGATTATGTTGATTTCTTTCAGATAGACGTTATAGAAGGTGATATGTTGGATGAAAAAGACGGACAAGGAGTAGTGGTAATCAATGAAGCTGCCGTAAAAGCTTTCGGATGGTCTCAACCGATAGGTAAAAAGATATATCTGAATGAAGTTTGCACAGTGAAAGGTGTTATCAGAGATATATATTATAATGCCCCGATTTATCCAGTGATTCCGGCTGTATTCTTTTTGCCGAAGGATAATCCGGGCAACGGAAACAGAGGACCTTTTCTTTTTAAATTTAAAGAAGGTACATGGAATAAAGTATACCAAAAACTGCAGGAAGAGGCGCATAAGGACAATATGGATGCGGTATTGGACTTGATAAATATGGAAGATACCTACAATGAATACATGAAGTCAGAAAACACATTAAGCAAGTTATTGAGTGTTGTTTCTCTTATCTGTATAGTGATTGCCGTATTTGGTATATTCTCCTTAGTGACTTTATCATGCGAACAGCGTCGAAAGGAGATTGCCATTCGGAAAGTAAACGGTGCAAGTGTTAAAGTTATTTTGAACTTATTCTTTAAAGAGTATTTGCTTCTGCTTATCGTTGCGTCATTCATCGCTTTTCCATTAGGATATGCCATTATGAAGCACTGGCTTGAAGGATATGTAAAACAGACTTCGATAGACATCTGGATATATGCAGGAATATTTGTAGCAATGCTTCTTATTATTTTTATAAGTATTATCTGGAGAGTTTGGAGAGCTGCCCGACAGAATCCGGCAGAGGTAATTAAGAGTGAATAAAATAATAAATAATATACGATGATACGACACTACTTAAAAATAGCCTTTCGCAATTTGATAAAATACAAAACGCAAACTATAATAAGTATTATAGGATTATTTGTCGGATTTACCTGTTTTGCTCTTTCTACGTTTTGGATACATTATGAGATGACTTATGATGCCTTTCTAAAAGGATCGGAGAGAACTTACATATTATATAAAGAATCAGTATTAGAGAATTCCGGTTTCGATACTTCGTCTCCATACCCTTTATCTACTTATTTGAAACGAGACTTTCCGGAAATAGAAGCAGCGTGTGCTTTGACTAGATGGCAAAATGTAGAAATCTCAGTGGAAGGACAGACACCTTTGGAAGGTATTGAGATAGGAGCAGATTCTTGTTTTATGAATATGTTTGATATTTCTGTTGTATCGGGGAATACGGATTTTATGCACTCGGATGAGAAAATAGCCTTAACAAAGGATATGGCGATGCGTCTGTTCGGTTCAACGGATATTTTAGGACAGAAAGTGAACTTAAGAGGTAGCTCTCAGACTGTATGTGCAATTCTTGATGGTTTGGAAGATCATAGCAATCTGTCATTCGGCTTTTGGACAGAAGGTGCTTATTTTAGTAGTTGGACCGAAGACTGGCAGAATTCAGGCTTCATGACAATTCTCAGATTCCATAAGAAAGTGGATCTTCAACTTTTTCAGAAGAAGCTTAACGAATATGCTCAGGAAAAAGAGAAGGAAAATATATTTATTGGGAAATATCGATTGATGCCAATCACAGGTTATTATTATTCAGCTCTAAATACAGAAAGGACAGTCGAGTTTTATTACCTGATTCTTTTTGCAGTAGTAGGCGGATTAGTTATATTGTGCTCTCTTTTCAACTATTTTTCTTTATTCTTTGCCCGTATGCGTATGCGTGTCAGAGAGTTGGAACTGAGAAAAGTGTGTGGCTCTTCTCATATGGGACTATTTATATTACTTTCCGTTGAATACTTGTTGATATTGTTATTGTCAGGATTACTGGGAATGACTTTTATTGAACTTTTTCTATCAGTATTCAAGGAAGTGTCAAATATCAGTGGAAATATTTACGTAGAATCTTTCTTCTATCTGGGAGGAGTTGCCATTACTTCCTTAATTTTATTTCTACCGTTTATTCTAAAGAAGAATTATCATTCCCAAAAGACAGTCGGAAAAGCTTTGTACCGTAAAATCAGTGTCGTGCTTCAACTGATAATTAGTATTCTTTTTATATTCTCAGTAAGCGTCATTATGAGACAGCTTTTTTTCCTGAATAATGTTGATTTAGGTTGGGAGAGAAAGAATATAGCAGTTTTTCAATATCTGTATCCGAATGATTCTTTTAGTGCCATAGCGGATAAAGTAGAACAGATGCCATGTACCAGGGAGGTACTGAAAGGAAATTATGGCTTATTGCTTCAGGGAGTAAGAATTTCATGGCGGATAACAGACTGGGATGGAAAGCAAAGTAGCACAGATCAGACAAATTTGGAATGTCTGGCAGAAAATGAAGAAATAATGCGATTCTATCATTTAAAGCTACTGAAAGGAGAAATGCTGAAAAAAGATGATGTTGATAAGATTGTAATCAATGAGACTGCCGTTAAATCTTTGGATATGCATGATCCAATAGGAAAAAAAATATACCAGGGAAAAGACAGGCATGCGTATACCATTGTCGGAGTCATTAAAGACTTTCATACCAGCCCACCTACAATTCCTGTAAAACCGGTAGCTTTTATAGGTCAGAATAACGAACTCTCTGACAGAAAGCAGATTATAGTCAAATATCATGAAGGGCAATGGCAAGAGCTAAAGCAGAAAACCGAGGATCTATTTGCCAAAGAATATCCGGGAGTTGAATATGTATTGCCCAATATAGAGGAACATTATAATGAATATTTAAAATCAGAATACATTCTTCTTAAATTATTAGGCTTTGTAAGTATAGTCTGCGTGATTATCTCTATTTTGGGTATTTACTCTTTGGTGACACTGACTTGCGAACAGCGATCCAAAGAAATTGCTATTCGTAAAGTGAATGGAGCTATAATTCGGGATATTCTGATTCTGTTCCTGAAAGAATACCTGATATTATTGATCGCAGCGTCCCTCATAGCTTTCCCAATAGGTTATATAGCTATGAAACATTGGTTGGAAAGCTATGTAGAACGGACAGAGATAAGTGCCTGGATGTATGGAGCTATTTTTATCATTGTAGGGCTTATTATATTCTTCAGTATTATAGGCAGAGTATGGAAAGCTGCCCGACAAAATCCGGCGGAAGTAATCAAAAGTGAATAACATCCTTATTATAAAAGCAATATGAAGAACCAATTATCTGCTATCAGGACTTTATCCCGTTTCAGAACATACACGATGATCAATATTATCGGGCTTGCAGTCAGTGTGGCTGCAACGTTGATAATTGTACGCTATATCCATCAGGAGATAACAGTTGACCATTTCTGTAAGGACCTGGACCGATTGTACTTGCTGACTATTCAAAGGAGTAATGGCAGTATTTCGATCGCAGATAATACAGACAGGAATAATGATCCTAATTTTATAGACCCTTTAAAGAATCCGGAAGTAGAAGCATATTCTTATAGTGTTTCTTTTGACGATGATTATATTGTAGTCGATAATCACCGTTACCGGGCCAATGTTTTGGTAACTGATAGCTTGCTTTTGCAGTTGATGGACTATCCGATAGCTTCGGGAATTAAAACTATTCAGAAACCGGATGATGCAATTATTACCCGGAAATATGCCCGGCATATTTTTGGTGACGAAGACCCGATAGGGAAACAATTAACTTCATCGTCAGGTTCTGTACTTACCATTCGTGGCATTGTGGATGAACCGAGTACCAAGGCATCTTTGCAATTCGACCTGATAGCTCCGGTGAATCAGGGGAAATATGCAGACTGGAGTCGGGTGGGATTCTGCATGGTCCGGCTGGCAAACGGAACAGATCTGAAAAAGTATAATGAAAAGATTTCCAAGTCACAGTCATTAATATGTTACAGTCATTCCCCTATACAGTATGGGCTTACTCCCTTGAAAGGATTGTATTTCAATAAGATTGTCGAACCTTCGGGAACTTCTTTTTTGCGAGGGAATATCAACCATGTGATGATTTTGACTGTAGTGGCTTGTATGTTGTTGTTGGTGGGAGTCTTTAATTTTATCAATATCTACACGGTTATCGTTCTAAAGCGGGCACGTGAGTTTGGTGTAAAAAAAGTATATGGTGCGAGCGGCTTTCAGATATTTACCCAGATTTATGTAGAGAATATATATATGGTGGCAGCCGCCTTGCTTATTATCTGGATGCTGATCGAAACTTCAGCCGGGATATTCGCCTCGGTATATGCAATTCCTGTAAAATCGGATATCGTTTTTGATCTGTCGCTGTCTCTCATTTTATTATTCGTGTTGCCGTTGGTGACGTCTGTCTTTCCTTTCTTACGTTACAACTATTCTTCTCCGATCACCTCTTTACGTTCTGTAAATGCCGGAGGAAATTCAATTGTTTCTCGTGTAGTATTCTTATTTATTCAATATGTCATTACGTTCAGTCTGATAGTAGTCGCATTGTTTTTTGTTCGCCAGTTGTACACAATGCTGAATGCGGATTTAGGATATCAGGCAAAGAATATCATTTCATGCCAGTTCCTGTCATTCGAAACACAAAACAGAAGATATGCAAATGATGAAGAATGGCAGAAAGAACGTGACTTGGAGCGGCATAAGGTACAGGTTATTAAACAGAAGATGGACGCATGCCCTTTATTCATTTCATGGGGATATGGGGAGGCACCTATCAATCTGGAACCATACGTCAATGTGGAGAGTAACGGAGAGAAACATAAAATGGCTATCATGTATGTTAATAATAATTATATGGATATGTTTGGTCTGAAGCTGAAAGAAGGAAGAACGTGGAATGATAAAGACCAGTTTGCCCAATATAAAATGATGATAAATGAAACAGCCAGGAAGCTCTTCCGGATAAAAGATATTAATGAAGCTTCACTGCAAACTGAGTCCCGTCTATGGTGGAGTGTGGGGACAGATGAAAGTAAAAATCCTGCTTATCAGGTAGTAGGTGTGATAGAAGACTTCCGGACCGGACACTTATCTATGGGGGATGCACCACTGGCTATTCTGTATGATGAAGGAGAAAACCCTACCGAACCTTTAATGGCTAAAATAGCCGAAGGTAAACGCAAGGAAGCCATTCAATTCTTGAAGGAACTACACAACGAAGTAATGGGTGAGGGGGAGTTCAATTACTCCTTCGTCGAAGATGAAGTTGAAAAACTGTACGATGATGACAAGAGAACAACCCGCATCTACGTCACCTTTGCCGGACTGGCTATCTGCGTTTCCTGCCTCGGATTGTTCGGGCTGTCATTGTATGACATTCGCCAGCGCTACAGGGAGATTGCATTGCGTAAAGTGAACGGAGCTACCGGCAAACAGATCGCTTTGTTATTGGTCAGGAAGTATCTTTATATTTTGGGAGCCGCCTTTGCTGTCGCTATTTCTTTGGTCTATTATATTATTAATGACTATACCAAAGACTTTGCGGTGAAAGCTCCGATAGGAGCAGGGATTTTTGTGACAGGCTTCATCCTTACCTTGCTTATCTCACTGGGTACATTACTCTGGCAGGTACGCAAAGCTGTCCGCATCAATCCGGCATTGATCATGAAGAACGAATAAGATTAAAAATGACTAAGATTACAACGAATGGAACGAACTGCTATGGAAAACCTCGTACTATTAAAACTTATATTCAGAAACTGGTGGCGCAATAAACTTTTTGCGGTCATCTCTTTGGTCAGTCTTGTGGTCGGTATTTCCTGTACCAATCTTTTGATCTCGTTTGTCATCCATGAATATACGATAGAAGGGGAAAATCCAAAGAAGGACCGTATCCTGCGCCTGACTCAGCGACTGCCATCCATGCAGAGCACCGGACAAGTATCATTTGTCTACGGAGGATCGGTTGCCGGAATGATAGCTTCGTTTCCGGAGATTGAATCTTATCTCCGGCTGACCGAGAAAGAGGCAACTCATATTGAAATTGAGAACCAGCGCTTTCCTCAACAGGTCATTGTTGAGGCCGACAGTTCTTTCTGCCGTTTTTTCCCGTACCAGATATTGTCCGGCAATATGAAAGAAGCCTTGACCAAGCCGGACTGTATTGCTTTGAGTGAAGAAAAGGCCATGCAATACTTCGGGAAGTTCGATTGTATCGGGCGAGAACTTTCTGTGGTATATGGAGATAAAGTTGAAATGAAAAAGGTATCTGCCATATATAAGTTTTATGCGCAGTCAGCACTCCGTATTGATTTGCTTGGTAATTCTCAGAACCTGCAGGAAGAAGGAACTTCCTGTATGATTCTTCTCAAAGAAAAGACTGACGTGTCAGCCTTTTGCGAGCGTTTTGAGTCAACAGAACTGCCTACAGTGACAGGTCCCGGTTATTATAAACTCCAGACATTACAAGAATCCTACTTTGACACAAAACTGGCTGATTCCGTGAAAACATTCAGTCATCGGCAGATCGCTTTGTTGAGTATCGGTTTATTATCAGCTTTTCTTGTCTTATTCATCGCTTGCTTCAATTACGTAAACCTAAGCTTTTCGCGCCTGCTGAAACAAGTAAACATGATTCATGTAGAGACATTGATGGGAGCTTCCCATTCATATATTTGCCGGCAACTTTTTATTGATACATTCCTTACCGTATTTATTGCTTTCATCCTTTCCATTCTTGTAATGGGGGACATACTTTCTCTTTTCAATTATTTCTTTGATGCCCGTCTGACTTTCGGTTTCATTCTTTCATGGAAAGTCTTTCCATATATTCTTCTGTTTGTTTCTCTTTTGGCCATTATACCGGCCACCTATATGACGAAGAAACTGAACCGCATTTCTATCAGCGGATATCGGCAATTTTTTCAAGGGAGAAAAAGAAGAAGACTGGTAGCGACCCTTGTAGGCGTGCAAATGGTTATCTCCATCGGATTGATGACTGCCTTTATGATGATACGTACGCAACTTTCAACCATAGAAGAGCAGGGTGAACGCTTTAAAGGAATTTTAATCTTAGGTAATGAGGGGACTGCCCTGACCGTCCCTTTGTATAATGACATTAAAAACCTGCCCGGTATCCAAACTGCCCTGTTATCCAAAGGGCGGATAACGAGTCCTTTTAATATCATCATTCCACTAAACAGGAACGGGCAGGAAGTAATGGTAAATAAAGTTTTATTGACCGAGAACTATGAACTGCTGGACTTATTCAACATAGAACTTCTCGAACCGGAACGAACGAAGGATTTATTTTCCAAGGTAGCCCATCCGGTAGTTGTTAATGAAGCCTTTGTGCAGTTTTTTGTGCCGGCAGGAGAAGACCCGGTGGGGCAGGCCTTAAGCAAATATGCGCAGGACAACGCCGGTGAAGGAACTATTATTGGTGTATGCAAAGATTTCAGACTGACTTCTTTCAACTCTGCCATTACTCCGATGCAGATCATTCTTCAAGAGATTCCGGTTGATCAGGCAACCTACCTGTCTTGTCGTATAGATGAGAGCAGACGCAATGAGATAGTAAAAAATCTCCGGTTGCTGTGGGAGAAACACGAGCCGGGACATTCTTTTGTTTACATAGACGCCTATCAGCAATATATATCCAACAATACAGATATGGTGAATTTCTCCCGATTATTACTGGCTTATGCTATAATCAGTTTGTTCCTGACCCTTTTTGGTATCTTTGGAATTACATGGTATGCGGTAGAACAACGAAAAAGAGAAATTGCGATTCGTAAAGTACACGGTGCTTCTTCCCGCCAAATTCTATTGTTGTTGAACCGTCCGTTCTTCTATTATATTCTGATAGCCGACGTGATCGCTGTCCCTATCGTATATGTCTTGATGAAACGGTGGAGGGAACAGTTTATGTATCCTGCGAATTGGGGAATAGAAGTATTTATAGTACCTGTCGTTTTATTAATGCTTGTAACTTTTGTCACAGTTGTCCTTAACGGATATCATACGGCATTAAGTAATCCGGCTGAGACTATTAAAACGGAATGATCACTATGAATATGTAGTTCTTCAGTATCCAGTTTCTAAGAAGATAAAACGTTCTTCCTTTGCCGTCGACTTTGAAGCTAATCAACCGTTGGAAAAACAGGAAAGGTGGCATCGGACAAAATAAAAAGCTACTCTCTTTGGGGGGAAGAGAGTAGCTTAACTTCAAGATGCACTATAGAGTGCACTTGCTATAAAATACCTATCGAATGCTCATGTGTCAGTTAATAATAGTGCCCTTGACATCTAGTTCTCTGATAGCAGCGACAGTACTGTTTCCTCCGTCATCGGGGATCGTGAGTCTGATGTAACGTGCTTTGATCGATTTTACATAATATTCCAGGGCGGCATCCTGATTCGTGAATCCGAATCTGCCGATAGGAGTCCAGTTCACGTTATCTTCACTAGCTGCAAACTCGACCACTTTGATAGGATTGTTTGAACCTCTGCCGCGCGGAAGCAATTCCACCTGTGCTATTTGTATGTTTTGCTTCATATCTATCACAATATCATACGGTAGCGGGTCGCTTCCACCTTGCCATTTGGCATGCCAGAATGTTTCAGTGTCTCCGTCTATCAGACATTTGGCTAATCCATTGCCGGCTCCTTCTCCCGAAGCTTCCTGTGTCGTAAAGGACAGAACTTCCCAGCCGCTCTTTGATATTTTCGTTCCTTCTTTTATGATGCAGAATCCTGTGTAGGTGTCTTTATCCGCACGGATAGTGGAACTTCGCCTATTTGCACAGGAAGCATATAATTTCCCGGAAGAATGTTATCTTTCAGCTTGTAACTGACTGTGGTCTGATCAACTCCCTGAGACAATGACGGGGATTCGGGTTTGGTATAGCACTCTGCCGGCAGAAGACTGAAATAAGTCTGATTGGCACTGTTGTATGTATCTACTACCGACTGGTTGTTGACTAAAGTACAGTTGATGTTCCATTTATTGCTAAAAGGTACTCCAATGGTAATCGGCAACTCTTTTACATTGTCGACATTGATTTCCTGTATACCATCGTTTATGATAGTTACAATGGGTTCGGAAACTTTAAATCCCAGTAGGAGGGTGGAACGGCCGGGGTTCAACTTCTCTCCTGTAGTGCTTGCTTTGAGTGGGAGAATGTATTGAACATTGTCATAGCCGCACAACGCATGAATCTTTGTCGGGTCGTATACGATAGTGCCTTTTGCCAGTCTGTCACCGGCAGATACGTTAACCGTTGTGTTAGTCATTTGATAACAATCTTCCGGAAGTATCTGGTAACTGGTTCCGTTGGCAGTATTGAGTGAGTCGAGCAGGCTTTTGTCTACGGTGAAGGTGACGGTACTGTTATTCAGTTCCAGTCCTCCGTGTTGTATCCATAAGTCAGCATTGTATTTTTCTCCTACATTATACGATTGCAGAATAGTCAGTCCGTTTTCAGACAATGACAAAATCCCTTCGGATGTATTGCTCGTATCAAAGGTTTCATCACAACCGATAATAGAGAGAGTGATGCAACCTGATATTAGTATATAACTTATTTTTCTCATAATGCTCATTGATTTATTGTGCTTATACAATTACCATCCCGGATTCTGGACGAGGTTTTGTGTCTTTCTCATTTCGTGATCCGGTATTGGCTGTAAGTACATCTTTCTGTTGAATACAATTTTTTCAGTTTCCACTACGCGGTTGAACTCTTCGGTATCATTGATAGTTCCCCGAACATTCATACCGTGTGCATATCCGTTCTGGCGTCCTTCACCGTCTTTGTCGGCAATCATCCAGCGGCGTACATCGAAATAACGTTGACCTTCCGTTGCCAGTTCAATCTGACGTTCGCGCTGAATGGCTGCTCTTTGCAATTCTTTATTACCTACGATACCGGGATTCAGTATTTCTACTTTCGGCAAGCCTGCCCGTTCGCGTACGAGGTTCAGATAAGTCAGTACGCGTGAGTCGCTCGGATTTACTTCGTTGGCAACTTCTGCATATATCAGATAGAAATCCGCCAGACGGAAGATTATGGAAGGACGGTTCTGACTAGCTACACCCGGACTGGTTTTGCTGATTGATCGGTTGAAGCGCTTGAAAAGCATATATCCGGTTGTAGTGGCTTGTCCTTCCTGAACGCCTGCATTACCTCCATTGTAGAACTGGACTTGTTTGCAGGTGACAGGCCATTGGCGTCCGTTGAAGAAGACAGTGTTGTAGAAACGTGCTTCACGATTCAGATAGCGGTTACTGACTGTTACGTTGGTGTAGTTCTTAGAGTATTTTCCGTCATTCTTGTCCTTGTAAGTTCCGTAACTATCTTCTTTATAAAGTGTTGATTTCGGCAGATAGTCGGTTTCCTTGATAGGAAGTCCGTCGTTCATATAGAAGGCGTCTACGAGTTCTTGCGTTACTCCGGTCGAACCCAAACCGTTCTTTTCGCAGCGAGGAACGATTCTTCGGTCGAATGCGTCACCGTCAAGTCCTCCCCAGTCGTTGTTGGCGGTGCCCCAGATGATTTCTTTATTGTATTTCTGAAAGAGGTTGTAAACGGAGGCATCTACGTCTAGAATCTGTTCACCGGTGCTGCTTGTTGTATATTCTTTGTATAACTCGTAGCGGTTTCCGGTTTCTGCGTAATCGATGAAATCTTTGCAGGCGTTTAATGCAGTATTCCATTTGTTGTCATCACGATCCGGGAAGAGTCTTGTACCGTCTGGGTTGGTCAGAGACAGCGCTTCTCTGTATCCCCCGTTGAGAAGGGGGCTGGCTGCATATAGCCACAATTTGGCACGTACGGCCAAAGCGACACCTTTGGTTGGCCATGCGCGGTAAGATTCATTTTCGTGCATCGGTTCCTGTGGCAGTTCATTAGCTACTTCACGTAGTTCCTGATCAATATACGTGATAACTTCATCTACCGTATTTCTGGGAACATCCTGAGTCTCTGTCGCCTCGTATACCTTATCTTTTACGAGGATAATAGGACCGTATTGTTCCAATAGCAGATAATTGTAAAATGCACGCATGAAGCGTACGTTGGCACGCATCTCATTCAGTTCGTCTTCTTCCAGTCTGTCGCCTTGCGTACCGCTGGTTGTAATCACATGAGCTTTCTCTAGGAAAATGTTAGCCTGCCGGATGTATTTATAGCAGTCGCCATAGCGGTGAAAACCAGCGGTCGCCGCATTCTTGTCCGAGTTGTTGGCCTTGGCAGCATTTCCATAACCTACTACTAGTTCATCGCAGATTGCAGCCCACGGATTTTTAAAGGCTCCTACATTCAGGCTGTTTATTCCCGAATAATCGGGGATTCCTGCAAAGACATTGGCATACCATCGTTTGGTATAGGCTACGTTTTCAAATATTTGATCTGTATTTTGCAAGCCTCCTGACATCTGGTCCGAAACAGCCAGATAATCACATGAACTGACGGAGAAGAATAATCCCATCAGCAACATATATATGTGACTTTTACTTTTCATATTTTTATCTTTTATGGTTTTTAGAATGTGAAATCAAGACCGATTGTATAGGTTCGCGGCAGCGGATAGTTAAGTCCGGCATTCGCATTTCCGGCTTCCGGATCGAAATATTTGATATGATCCCATACTGCCAGGTTATATCCCATCAGATAGATACGGGCAGCTTCGAAGCCGATCTTGCTTAAAAATTTCTTAGGTATCTGATAGCCGATTTCTATATTCTTCAATCGGAGGAAAGAGCCATCGCGCAGCCACCATGTACTGGCAACGCGGTTATTAGCATTGTTCGCATTGCTCTTGTGCAGACGGGGAATAATTACATCCTGGCTCGGATTGTTCTCTGTCCAGCGGTTTAATGCAAAGGTACGATAGTTGGACTGGTCGACACCCCATGAGAACGGATACCATCCTTCGGAAGTCTTTCCACCCAATAATACAGAAGTGTTTCCTGCTCCCTGAAAGAAGATGCTGGCGTAGATTCCTTTATATTCGGCATTTAAACCGAATCCGTAGATAATTTCCGGAGTTTCCGGATGACCGATTCCTCTTACACGGTCATAAGAGTCGATGATTCCGTCTCCATTGACGTCGGTATATTTGATGTCACCGGGACCAAGGAGTCCGCCTAAGGTTGGTTGTGGAATTTCCGAACGGAGTTTATAAGTCTTCAGACCGTTAGCGTTAGTGCTTACGGTAAAGTCGTCTTCGGTATAAAGTCGTTCTGCGATGTAATAGAGGTTATCTTTATCACTGACACGTTTGCCCGTAATAGCCTGGTAATCATACTTTGGAGGAAGTTCATCATATTCCAGAATTTTATTGCGGGTGAATGTGAATGTACCTCTTGCGCTAAGTTTTACCTTGCCTATATTTTGATGAGCGTTCACAGACATGTCAACACCTCTGTTGCGAACCTTACCGAAGTTTTGCCACGGATCGTCTCTCAGACCGCCAAGCTGGGGAACAGTCTGACGTTGCAGCAGAATCTGGCTTCTGGTAGAATCGAAGTAATCAAAGATAACTTCAAGACGGTTGTCAAACAAGCCGATATCGAAACCGTAGTTTTGTTTGTCTTCTACTTCCCATCCCAAGTAAGGAGCTGCAAAACGTCCTTCTATGATACCGTTGCCGATACCGTTCAGACCGCCTCCGGTATCATTGTAACCTTGCGTAAAACCTCCAGCATCCATTTTGTAGGTCGGACGGTACAAGAAACGGGTTCCTCCTGTATTGTCGTTACCGGCACGTCCGACAGAGGCTCTTAATTTGAGTTTGGGGACATACTTTTTGATCACTTCCGGGTAGAAAGACTCATTGGAAATGTAGTAGGCGAGACCTACTGCCGGGAAGAAACCGAAACGGTTGCCCGAAGCAAATGCTTCTGAACCGGTGTATCCGAAGTTGCCTTCAATGAAATAGCGTCCGCCGTAACCGTAAGTTAAACGTCCTACCAGACCTTGCTTACGATAGGGAAGTGCTACATTGTGATATTGGGTTTCCTTTTGCATGTACAATAGCATGGCACCCACTTCGTGCTGGTCGAACGTACGTTTATAGTTGATGGCAGCATCTATGTAAATCTTCTTGGTTGCGCTTGTCGCACTATTCTTAGGGTCCTGCAATTCAGGGTTTCCGGATACGACTGTGGCAAATAATAGATTGCCGTTTTCATCGCGTCCCGTAGCATGATATCTTGTCGGATTATATTCACGGCGAACGATCATTTCACTATCATAGTCATAACTTGCGTTCAGGCGTACAGACAAACCTTTGGTGATAAAATCCAGTTTCTGGTCTACATAAACTTTGGATTGAATGGCAGTACGGTATTCTTTGGCGTATCCGGAGTTCATCAATAAGTTGTACGGGTTGCGCATGTTAGCGTCACGTTCCTGTGAGTAGGTTGAAACAGTACCATCACTGTACACAGCCGGAAATGTATAAGGAGGAGTAATCAGCATGGAACGGAATATATTGGCAGTTCCTGTTCCCGGATAATTATTAACCAGATACTGAAGTGCGAGGTCAACTCCTACAGTTGTAGTGCTTGATACGTTCATATCAATATTTGAACGAAGATTGATACGGTCGATGCCGATGTTTGTATTATATTGTTTGGTAGGACTTCCTTTGAAAATACCACTTTCGTTGTAATATGCTGCCGAAACAAAGTATTTTGCTTTTTCTGTACCTCCACGTACATTCAAGGTATATCTGTGTGTGAATGTGTTTTTACGTAACATTTTGTCGATCCAGTTGGTATTTGGATATAGGTCCGGATCGTCATTGTTCCGGTAATGTGCAATTAAGTCATCCGAAAACTGCGGTAATTCCCCATCATTATGGAGTGCTTCGTTGAACAGGTCCAGATAGTCGGCCGAACCAACGAACTCGGGAAGACGGGTGGGGGAAGAAATGGTGTGTTCTGTCTTGAATGAAATCTTTGCCTTCTCTACACGTCCGCGTTTGGTAGTGACAAGTACTACACCATTGGCTCCCTCGGCACCATAAATGGCTGTTGCAGCGGCATCCTTCAAAACCGAAAACGTTTCGATTTCGTCGGGTTCAATATCACTCATGCTTCTGGGTACACCGTCCACAAGTACCAGCGGAGATGTACCACCCGCAAAGGTACTTACACCTCGAATCCAAAACTCTGCGTTATCATATCCGGGTTCACCCGAACGTTGTACTGCAATCAAACCGGCGACTTGTCCGGCAAGACTGTTATTCAGGCTTCGCGAAGGGACAACTATATCCTTTGGTTTGATGGAACTCATAGAAACGACTACGCTTTCCTTTTTCTGCTGTCCGTAGCCGACTACTACAACTTCGTCCAGCGCTTTGGAGTCTTCGTTCAGCATCACATTGATGTTGCGGCGCCCTTTTACTTTTATTTCTTCGGTTACGTATCCAAGATATGATACTTGCAAAATTGCATTGTCGGAAGGAACCATAATCTGATAACGTCCTTCCACATCGGTTATTGCTCCGACGTTTGATTGTCCTTTTACTACAACATTAGCTCCGATGATAGATTCTCCTTTGCTGTCTGTTACTACACCTGTTATTTTAATCTTATTTTGTTGCGTTGTTTCTGAACTCTCTATGCCATTCATCGGCTTTTCTGCATTGCCGGCATTTATGAGTGGAGAAAAACATAAAGAAAAGAACAGAACACCGATTCGCGCGGTTGTGTGCACTTTGTTTGAAGTAAATAAAATGTTTTTCATAATTTTGATTTTAAAATAATAACTAGTTTACTGGTTTTGTTTGTAAACGATAGAGATGGTAAATCATAATACTGTAATATTTCCATAGGCATTGATTGTGTGTTGATTTTTGATTAAAAATTAGGTTGTGAAATATAGAATTTAGTAAACTCTAAGGCGGTATAAGTTCATGGAGAACTTGGTGGAATGAGTATTATGAGTACATATTAATTTCAAATACCTTCTGAAATATTACTTTATCAGAATTATAAAAGGAAAAGATAGGGTAAACGAAGAAATAACTTTTTAAAAAAAACATCAATTTATAGCGTACTTCTGAAAAATATAACTATTTTTGTCGCCAACAAAGCAAAGAAAATCATTCAATATTTGTAAACCTTAAATTTTCAAAAGATGAAAGCTTATTTTTCTAAAATCTGCTACCAAGTTCTCCATGAACTTATCTGAATATATCCTTAATTTATCTATTATTTATCTGATTATTAATATATTGTATGTTTGATCGGAATGAGCTAAAATAGTATTTAACATATTCCTGTTTTGTCTGTCTTATCCTTATTTTACGTTTTGTATAATTATATATGTATCATTATTTTGTAATGAGCGTGTGCCGGTATAGAAAAACTTTTAATGCCTTATTTCAATTAATTTTAAGCAGGTTCATGGGAAAAACAATTTTAAAAATTACCTTTGCAATATTCTAAGTTTTATCTCAAATAAAAAGCATATGAACAAAATGAGAGTTTTTTTATTGTTTGCTGTTTTGGTTGGTGTGATAAGTGCTTGTCAATCAAAGAGCGGACAGACTGCGGGACAAGAGCAGGATACTATGGATGATAGTCTGGCTGTTGCTCCTACAGAAGATGAGAAAACAATCTTCGGGGTAGTAGAAGATGCTTCGATGAATAATTTTATGTTGGTTACTTCGAAAGGAGATACAGTGTTCGTCAGTACGATGGATCAGGAACCGAGTGAAGTCGGTGGCTTCGAACTGGGAGACACCGTACAGGTGAATTACATAGAAGAAGAGGAAGAGCCGGGATCGAATACGATACCAACTGCAAAGAAAGTGATTGTAGTAGGGAAGAAGGCGGACCGGACTAATGACTAATTAATAATCTAATCAGAACTACAGAATGAAAAAGAAAATGTTGGCAGCAACTCTGTTGATGGGTTTATTGGCTGCATGTGGAGGTAACTCTGCCTCAATTGTTGGCTCGTGGGTAGAACCTGTGCCGGGACTGGAAGGACAAGTACAAGGTATTAAGATGGAAGAAGGAGGCGTTGCTTCTTCTGTCAATATGGCTACTTTGGTTTATGAAAGCTGGAAACAGGAAGGAACTAAACTGATTCTGACAGGAAAAAGTATCGGTAATGGCCAGACGATTGAATTTGTGGATACGATGGATATCAAGAGACTGACGGCTGATTCTTTGGTTCTGGATAACCAAGGAATGGAAATTCGTTACGCAAAGCAGAAGTAATTTGTTTGCTGTAGAATTAAAAAAGCTACTTTCCTGATGATTTGTCTTTCGGAAAGTAGCTTTTTTTATAGCTTTTCAGAGATGCTGCTTACAAAAGGTCTAAAGTTTTGAAAGCTTTCACTAACTTTTCTACAGCACTGTCTATTTGTTCTTTGGTGTGAGTAGCCATCAATGCCACGCGTACCAATGTGTCTTGCGGAGCACATGCCGGCGGAATAACCGGATTGATGAATACACCTTCGTCGAAAGCTAACTTAGTAACCATGAAAGTCTTCTCCGTATCGCGTACATAAAGAGGAATGATAGGAGACTCAGTGGCACCGATCTCGAAGCCTGCTTCACGGAAACGTCTCAGAGCATAGTTGGTTGCTTCCCACAGAGCGTTCAGTCTTTCCGGTTCATTCTGGATGATATGAAGCGCTTCCAGAGCAGCTGCTGTTGCAGCCGGAGTGTTGGATGCACTGAAAATATAAGTACGTGCATTGTGTCGCAGCCAGTTGATGATGGAAGAATCAGCAGCGATAAAACCGCCGATAGAGGCCAGTGACTTACTGAAAGTACCCATGATCAGGTCTACTTCGTGTGTCAGACCGAAATGGTCGCATACACCACGTCCCTGTTTTCCGAATACACCCAAACCGTGAGCTTCGTCTACCATGATAGTAGCATTGTATTTATGTTTCAGGCGAACGATTTCGGGTAGGTTTGCCAAGTCACCTTCCATAGAGAATACACCGTCTACTATGATCAGTTTCACTGAATCCGGATTGCACTTCTGAAGTTGCTTTTCCAGATCCGCCATATCGTTGTGCTTATATTTTAATTGCTGTGAGAAGGAGAGACGACGGCCATCTACGATAGAGGCATGGTCACGGTCATCACATATTATATAATCATTTCGGTCGGTCAGGCATGAGATAACTCCGGAATTAACCGTAAAACCGGTAGAGAAGCAAAGTGCTTCATCCTTGCCAACAAAGGCTGCCAGTTCTTTTTCAAGTTGAACATGAAGATCGAGCGTACCATTCAGAAAACGTGAACCGGCACAACCGGAACCGTATTTGCGCATGGCTTTGATACCTGCTTCAATCACTCTTTCATCTCCCGTAAGGCCAGTGTATGCATTGGACCCGAACATTAACACATGTTGTCCGCCCATTTCTACTTCTGTACCCTGCTTTCCCTCAATCTCACGGAAATATGGGTAAACGCCCTGTGCCATAAATTTCTGTGGCAGGTCGTACTTAGCTAACTTCTCTTGTAATAATCCCATGAATTATAATTTATTATACTCATACTCAGATCATTCGCTGATGATCCAATTTCCTTTTATCTTAACAAGTGTTTAAAACAGGGGGCAAAGATAACAAAATTTGCTTTTATCTGTTCTTTTTAAAAGAAAAAAGTTGCTCCCATGAGATTAGAAACCTCTAATAGATCAAAATTTAATATATTTGTATTACTTTTGTCGTCTACAATTGACAAAGATTAGCATGAACGAAAGAATGAAAAGAATAATATTCGTCGTCAATCCTATTTCGGGAACACAAAGTAAAGAATTGATTCTTAACTTGCTGGATGAAAAAATTGATAAGGCGAGATACACTTGGGAAGTAGTGTATACGGAAAGAGCCGGTCATGCAGTAGAGATAGCTGCCAAAGCTGCGGAAGAGAAAGCTGACGTCGTTGTGGCTATCGGGGGGGACGGAACAATTAATGAAATAGCTCGTTCGCTGGTACATACTGATACCGCATTGGGAATTATTCCCTGCGGATCGGGGAATGGACTGGCGCGGCATCTGCACATACCTATGGAACCTAAGAAGGCACTGGAAGTGCTCAATGAGGGATGCTTGGATACCATAGATTATGGTAAGATTAATGGTACGGACTTTTTCTGTACCTGTGGAGTAGGGTTTGATGCATTTGTCAGTTTGAAATTTGCTCATGCCGGAAAGCGCGGACTATTGACTTATCTCGAAAAGACGTTGCAGGAAAGTCTTAAATATCAGCCCGAAACATATGAACTGGAAACGGAAAACGGAGTCAGCAAGTATAAAGCTTTCCTTATTGCCTGCGGAAATGCGTCACAATATGGAAACAATGCATATATAGCTCCACAAGCCACATTGACGGATGGTTTGCTGGATGTGACCATCCTCGAGCCTTTTACCGTTTTGGATGTACCCTCTCTTGCTTTCCAGTTATTTAATAAAACTATTGATCAGAACAGCCGGATCAAGACATTCCGTTGTAAGAAGTTGTGTATTCGACGGGCTGTGCCGGGAGTCGTGCATTTTGATGGTGACCCGATGGAGACGGAGGCGGATGTAAATATCGAACTTATTAAAAGCGGATTACGCGTAGTTGTGCCGAAGACAGAAGAAAAAGATGCAGCCAACGTTCTTCAAAGAGCACAGGAATATGTGAACGGAATAAAACTGATTAATGAGGCGATTGTGGACAATATAACAGACAAAAACAAGAAAATATTGAAAAAGCTGACAAAGAAAGTCTGAAATAAATGCCGATTTCTGATTTATTGTGTACTTTTGCAAGCTACTTAACGAAAAATATCATAAATATTAGAAAATATGTTCAGAACGCACACATGTGGAGAACTGAGAATCTCCGATGTTAATAAACAAATCACGCTGTCTGGATGGGTACAGCGCAGCCGTAAAATGGGAGGTATGACTTTCATTGACCTTCGCGACCGTTACGGTATTACCCAGTTGGTTTTTAATGAAGAAATTAATGCTGAACTTTGCGACCGTGCCAATAAACTGGGTCGTGAATTCGTGATTCAGATCACAGGAACAGTGAATGAGCGTTTCAGCAAGAATGCAAACATCCCTACCGGAGATATTGAAATTATCGTTTCCGAACTGAACGTTCTGAACACCGCCATGACTCCTCCGTTTACAATTGAGGATAATACGGACGGTGGTGATGATATCCGTATGAAATACCGTTATCTGGATTTGCGTCGTAATGCCGTACGCTCTAATTTGGAATTACGTCATAAGATGACAATCGAAGTACGCAAGTATCTTGATAGCCTGGGCTTTATAGAGGTAGAAACTCCTGTACTGATCGGTTCTACTCCGGAAGGTGCACGTGACTTCGTGGTACCTTCACGCATGAATCCGGGACAATTCTATGCACTTCCGCAATCTCCGCAGACACTGAAACAGTTACTGATGGTTTCCGGGTTCGACCGTTATTTCCAGATTGCAAAATGTTTCCGTGACGAAGACTTGCGTGCCGACCGTCAACCGGAATTTACACAGATTGACTGTGAAATGAGTTTCGTAGAACAGGAAGACATCATTTCTACTTTCGAAGGAATGGCCAAACATCTGTTCAAGACTCTTCGGGGTGTTGAACTGACCGAACCGTTCCAGCGTATGCCTTGGGCTGATGCCATGAAATATTATGGCAGCGACAAACCGGATTTGCGTTTCGGCATGAAGTTCGTTGAACTGATGGACATCATGAAAGGTCATGGTTTCTCTGTATTCGATAATGCCGCATACGTTGGCGGTATCTGTGCGGAAGGGGCTGCAACTTATACCCGTAAACAACTCGATGCCTTGACTGAATTCGTCAAGAAACCGCAGATTGGTGCGAAAGGTATGGTGTATGCTCGTGTAGAAGCAGACGGTACGGTGAAATCAAGTGTAGACAAATTCTATACACAGGAAGTGCTGCAACAGATGAAGGAAGCATTTGGCGCTAAACCGGGTGATTTGATTCTGATTCTTTCCGGCGACGACGTGATGAAAACACGTAAGCAACTTTGTGAACTCCGTTTGGAAATGGGTTCCCAATTGGGATTGCGTGATAAGAATAAGTTTGTTTGCCTTTGGGTGATTGACTTCCCAATGTTCGAATGGAGTGAGGAAGAAGGCCGTCTGATGGCTATGCACCATCCGTTCACGCATCCGAAAGAAGAAGATATTCCATTGCTGGATACTGACCCGGCTGCTGTGCGTGCTGATGCTTATGATATGGTTGTCAACGGCGTGGAAGTCGGTGGAGGATCTATCCGTATTCACGATGCCCAGTTGCAAGCCAGAATGTTCGAAATCCTTGGTTTCACACCGGAGAAGGCACAGGCTCAGTTTGGCTTCCTGATGAATGCCTTCAAGTATGGTGCACCTCCTCACGGTGGTTTGGCATACGGTCTTGACCGTTGGGTGTCTCTTTTCGCCGGTCTGGATTCTATCCGTGACTGTATCGCATTCCCCAAAAATAACTCAGGGCGCGATGTAATGTTGGATGCACCGTCTGAAATTGATCAGACTCAACTTGACGAACTCAACCTGATCGTTGATATCAAAGAAAATAAGTAAACGATGAACAAATATCGTTCTCTTTATAATACCACCCTGTCACTCATAATTAATTTATTATTAGTGATGGGGTGCTTTATTCTCTGTCGTGTCATCTTTCTGATAGAAAATTTGAAGGCTTTTTCCGATCTTTCAGCCGGACGAATCTGGAGAATGTTCGAGGGAGGATTCCTTTTTGATACTTCTGCCATTCTTTATACGAATCTTCTGTATATTTTCCTAATGCTGATTCCGCTTCATTATAAGGAAAATGTAATATATCAGAAGATTACAAAGGGGATTTTTGTGACAACCAACCTGATTGTCATTATTATGAACCTGATGGATACGGTTTATTTCCAATATACCCATCGAAGAACGACTGCGTCCGTATTCAGCGAATTTAAGAATGAAGGGAATCTGGGAGGTATTATAGGGACAGAATTATTGAATCACTGGTATCTGACGTTGTTTGCCATTGCTTTTGGTTATGCTTTATTTAAGTTGTATCGTAAGCCGAAGCCGGTAAAGGTAGAGCGTATGCCAGTTTATTATACGGTTCATTTGCTTACTTTGGGGCTTGGAGTGTACTTGTGTATCGGCGGAATGCGTGGCGGATTTACCGGCATGGTGCGTCCAATCACAATCAGCAACGCCAATAAGTATGTAGACCGGCCGATGGAGACGGGGATCGTACTGAATACCCCTTTTTCTATCTTCCGCACGTTTGGAAAGACCTCATTTGCCATACCTCAGTATTTCGATAAAGAGGAGATGGAAGCTTTGTACACGCCGGTGCATATGCCTGCGGATAGTGTGCAATTCAGGCCGTTGAATGTGGTTGTTTTTATTCTGGAGAGCTTTAGCAAAGAGAATAGCGGCTTTCTGAATGAAGAACTGGACAATGGAACCTATAAGGGATATATGCCTTTCCTTGATTCGTTGATGACTGAAGGTCTGACTTTTAAATATTCATTCTCTAATGGTATGAAGAGTATCGACGGAATGCCTTCCGTATTGTCGGGTATCCCGATGTTTATAGAACCGTTCTTTCTGACACCATCTTCTTTGAACACGGTATCCAGTATAGGCGGGGAGTTGGGCAAAAAAGGATATTACACCGCTTTCTTCCACGGGGCGGACAATGGCTCTATGGGATTTGAAGCTTTTGCACGTACGGCAGGGTACACCAATTACTTTGGTCGTACGGAATATAATGAGGCTAATCCGGGTAACAAGGATTTTGATGGGCATTGGGGAATTTGGGATGAGAAATTCTTCCAGTTCTTTGGCAATACTTTATCCGGTTTTCAGCAGCCTTTTGCAGCTGCGTTGTTCAGCCTTTCTTCCCACCATCCGTTTGCAGTTCCAGCAGAATACGAAGGCGTTTTTCCGAAAGGGAATAAAGCTATTCGTCAGTGCATCGGATACACGGATCATGCTTTGAAGTTGTTCTTTGAAAAGGTTTCGAAAGAACCGTGGTATAAAAATACGCTGTTCGTATTTACAGCAGATCATACCAACTCGCCGGAACGTCCGGAGTATGAGACGGAAAGCGGGTTGTTCTCTGTTCCTGTAGTGTTTTATCAGCCAGGAAGTAATTTGAAAGGTTTCCGTAAAGATGTGATAGCACAACAAATTGATATTATGCCTACTGTATTGGGGTATTTAGGGTATGACAAACCATTTGTTTCCTTTGGGTGTGACTTATTGAATACGCCTGCTGAGGATACGTATGCCGTAAATTATATCAATGGAATATATCAATTCTTTAAAGGTGACTATTTATTGCAGTTTGATGGCCGGAACGCCGTAGCCATGTATGCGTTTAAAACGGATAAGTTGCTGGAACATAATCTTCTGGGTCAGATTGATGTGCAACAGTCGATGGAAGATGAACTGAAAGCAATCATTCAGCAGTACATGATACGAATGAATAACGACGAACTTGTTGTGAAATGAAAGAATCAGTGCGCATATTTCGCTTTATAGTAATCGGAACGATGAATGCTTTGATCATGGCCCTTGTTGTGTGGCTGATGATGAGAGAAATGTTATTCGAAGGTGACTATATGGTGGCTAATGTAACTGCGTATATTATAGCCCAGATTCATAACTTTATCTGGTGTAAGTATTGGATATTCCCCGTAGAAAAAAGAAAGAACAATGTCTGGAAACAGATACTATTCTTCTGTTCTGCTTTCGGGGTTGCTTACACTGCGCAGTTTTTATTCCTTATTTTGTTGGTAGAAGGTCTGGATGTTAATGAATATCTGGCCCAGTTCCTTGGATTGTTTATTTACGGAGCTGCCAACTTTATTGCTAATAAGAAGATTACTTTCCAATAAAAAAGGATATAATACGGGGGTCCACAAGAGTTGCTATTCAGGCTTTTCTCTTGTGGACCTCTTGTATTATTTCTATCGGTGATTAATTGTGATTCTGCTCGCTAATCCAAAAAACGTTTGGTGAGTCCGTCATATTCATCAATTCGACGGTCACGGAGAAAGGGCCACCAGCGGCGGACGTTCTCCGAACGTTCCATGTCTATTTCAACTACCATGTTTTCAGGATGATCGTTGCTTGCCTGTGCCAAAAACTCTCCTTGCGGTCCGGCTACGAAACTATTTCCCCAAAACTGTATGCCGTTCGTTTGACCGGAAGGGTCGGGCTCGTGCCCTACACGGTTGACAGAGATAACCGGAAGACCGTTTGCCACTGCATGAGCACGTTGGGAGATTATCCACGCATTGAGCTGACGGGCTTTTTCATCGTCCGTATCGCTACTTTCCCAGCCGATGGCGGTAGGATAAATTAGAAGTTCAGCCCCTTTTAGTGCCATCAGACGGGCAGCTTCCGGGTACCATTGATCCCAGCATACCAGTACTCCCAGTTTGCCTAAGGATGTCTGAATCGGTTCGAAACCGATATCTCCGGGGGTGAAATAAAACTTTTCGTAATAGGCAGGATCATCGGGAATGTGCATTTTCCGATATTTTCCGGCAATACTTCCGTCGCAGTCGAAAACGACAGCTGTGTTATGATATAGGCCCGGTGCGCGTTTTTCAAAGAGTGAAGCAACAAGCACTACCTTATTAGCCGCTGCCAGTTCGGAGTAGAAACCTGTAGATGGTCCTGGGATAGGCTCAGCAAGGTCAAACAGATTCGTATTTTCTGTCTGGCAGAAATAAAGTGAATTGTGCAACTCCTGCAGCACGATCAGTTGTGCTCCGTGAGCAGCACAGGCTTCAATGCTTTTAGCGAGGTTCATCAGGTTGACCCGAATATCTGCGGTATTGGATTGTTGGATTAATCCTACTTTTATCTTTCTCATGATGAATAATTATTTAATATACTACTGAAATGTCCGTTATTGGATAACACCTGACGGATACTGCATGGTGACGCAATGCAGAGAACCGTGTTGCTTGATCAATGCCCGGCAATCAATACCGATGACCTGATGTTTAGGGAATGCTTGTTGTAATACTTCTCCCGCTTTCTGGTCATTATCCGGCTGTTGATAGGTGGGGTAAAGAATTGCATCATTCATAATCAGAAAGTTGGCATAGGTAGCAGGCAGTCGTTCACCGTCTTCTTCTATCTTGTCTGCCATTGGCAAAGCCAGCAGGCGATAGGGCTCTCCTGCCAATGTGCGGAATGTTTTTAATTGTTCCTCCATGGCATGCAGTGCTTCATAATGTTCGTCTTCGGTATTGTCGCATTTCACGTAGGCAATGGTGTCGGTGGAACAGAAGCGTGCCAAGGTGTCGATATGACTGTCGGTATCATCGCCGGCCAGATAACCGTGATCCAGCCAGAGGACTTTCTGCAGGTGGAAAGTTGATTTGAGATATTCTTCTATCTCTACTTGATTCAGTTTCCCGTTCCGGTGGGGGGAGAGCAGGCATTCGGTGGTAGTAAGCAGTGTTCCCATACCGTCGCTTTCGATGGAACCTCCTTC
Organism: Bacteroides sp. AM23-12; assembly: GCF_003434395.1. Lineage (NCBI taxonomy): Bacteria > Pseudomonadati > Bacteroidota > Bacteroidia > Bacteroidales > Bacteroidaceae > Bacteroides > Bacteroides sp. AM23-12. The sequence continues at coordinate 265,038 of NZ_QTLF01000005.1, read as the reverse complement.
GAGAACGAAGTCAAGACAGTCTATATACTGGCCTTTCAGCGCTCCGGCTTTTACAGCCTGTCCGGTAATCAGATTATCCAGTTCGGAGGCGAACTTCAATCCCCAGCCGTTGAATGTGAAGTCGAGCAGGGAAGGGTTGCCGGTATCTATCATGGTGATAGCTCCGTGGTCGCGTGCCCATGTGTCGTTTGTCTCACATTTCAGAAAGCGGACATTGTCCATGTTTACGGTAGCCACTATCTGTTTCTTTACTTCTTCGGGCTCGGGAGTCACGATTAATAATAACTCACGTTTGGCTATTTCTTTGGCTATGTTGACAAAACATTCTTGTACTTCTTTCAGCATATATGCCCAATCTGTACCGGCATGCGGCCATGTCAACTGTATGCCGCTTTGCAGATCCCATTCGGCAGGCAGGTGAGGAGCTCTCATTTCTACCTGTACAGTCATATTCTTTCCAAAGTTCAATTGCAAATCTTTTTCCGAGCCACTGGGGCTGGGAAGTCCAACCATGATTCCCATCAGATTATATTATATTTAGTTATAAAATCAGTTTATAAAATGAGCAGGTACCAGTCTTTTGACACATACCTTATGCTTTGGTTTCCTGTTTCGGCTTCCGGTCAAAGAATGGATTCTTTGAAGAGGCGCTCACCGGAATAGCCATAACCATTTTGCAGTTTTTCAGCCAATTGAGGCGTTGTGCTGCCAATCCGGCAGAGAACATGACACGGGTATCTACACGCATATCGGCTGCTGTGGCACAAGCGGAGCCGATGGCGATGCCAACGTCAATACTGTTCAATGCACAGGGGACGTCTTCCGTGCGTCCGGCACATGTCGCAAATCCGCAATGTCCGCAATTCAAACCTTGTGCCTGTTCGCGTGTTCCTATCAATACAACACATTCGGCACTCAAGATGTTGTCGGCATCCCGAAGGAAAAACTTCATTCCGTGTTCTTCTACCATAGCTATCATTTTGTCCGACAACAGTTTAATATCTTCATCGGTAATCAAGGCCACTTCAATGATATCAATCCCTTTTCCTTTCGGAGCAGTGCGTGCGGCGGTCATCATTTGGCGTGCTACCTGTAATATATGCTCATGACGGGCATCTCTTTCGTTCAGTATCATAACTTTTCTCGAATTAATTAGTGAGGCAAAGATAACGTTTTTCAAGAAAATACTACCTTTGCCGGAAAGAAAGAATTGAAAACGCCATGCTACATATCAACAATGCTTGTATCGCTTTTGGGACAGAAGTACTTTTTTCCGGATTAAATCTGAATCTGGAGAGGGGGAAAACCGCCTGTATTGTAGGGCAGTCCGGCTGTGGAAAGACCTCATTGCTAAATGCGGTGATGGGCTTTGTGCCGTTAAAGGAGGGGACCATAAAAGTAGGAGATACCTTGTTGGATAAATCAACTATAGATATAATCCGGCGGCAAATTGCATGGATTCCACAAGAACTGGCCTTGCCTTTTGAATGGGTAAAGGAAATGGTGGCTCTTCCGTTTGATCTGAAAGTAAATCGTTCCGTTCCTTTTTCGGAAGAAAGGCTCTATGAATATTTTGATGATCTGGGGCTGGAACATGATTTGTATACTAAAAGGGTGAATGAAGTCTCAGGCGGACAACGTCAGCGTATCATGCTGGCAGTGGCTGCGATGCTCAACAAACCTTTGATCATTATTGATGAACCGACATCAGCGTTGGATGCCGGGTCAACAGACAAAGTGCTGGCTTTCTTCAGGCGGCAGGCAGAGAAAGGGGCGGCTGTGTTAGCTGTATCACATGATAAAGACTTTGCTTCGGGCTGTCATTATTTAATAGAACTATAAACGATATTTAATACTAGCATAAAGGGAATTTATTTTGGGAACCATCGATATTTCATATTATAATTTATTTATTGGCTTGCTATTGCTTGCCATTCCGTTCTTTTATCTTTGGAAGTTCAAGACGGGTTTGCTGAAACCTGCCGTGATAGGTACGCTTCGAATGATTATCCAGCTATTTTTTATCGGTATATATCTGAAGTATCTTTTCTTGTGGAATAATCCCTGGATTAATTTCCTTTGGGTGATTATCATGATATTTGTTGCCGGACAAACAGCGTTGGTACGTACTCAACTGAAACGGAGCATCTTGCTGATACCGATTTCTATAGGTTTTTTGTGCAGTGTAGTAGTGGTTGGATTGTACTTTATCGGTGTTGTCCTCCAGTTAGATAACATTTTCAGTGCTCAGTATTTTATTCCAATATTCGGCATTTTAATGGGGAATATGCTTTCAAGTAATGTGATTGCATTGAATACTTATTATAGCGGACTGAAGCGGGAACAACAATTATACCGTTATTTATTAGGAAATGGAGCTACACGCCAGGAAGCTCAGGCACCATTTATAAAACAGGCCATCATCAAGTCATTCAGTCCTTTGATTGCGAATATTGCAGTGATGGGATTGGTGGCTCTGCCGGGTACGATGATCGGACAAATTTTGGGAGGAAGCAGTCCGAATGTGGCAATCAAATATCAGATGATGATTATGGTTATTACCTTCACGGCTTCCATGCTGTCACTGATGATTACTATTTCACTGGCTTCCCGAAGATCATTTGATGCATACGGGAAGTTATTGGAAGTAACGAAAGAAACGAAGAAATGACTGTTACTGACCGGATATTCCAAAATGTGGCGGAACTGTCTGTTCCGAATTTTTTCATTACTGTAGAGTTCTCGGTAATGGGAAATGAAATGCCGGAACATATCGAATCTTTCGTTTTGGAAAAATATCAAGCTATTCTTCATGGCGCAAACGGACGCAAATTTGTCTATACAGAAGGAGGGTGGCGTCTTTTTTTCACTTTCTTTCCTACAGACAAAGTGGTAGATGAACGGTATGCACTAAAGAATAAGGTGCAGATGAAGTTTCACAAATAAATATTTCTTCCATTCAGGAAAGAGATCCGGTGAGTTATTGCATAGCTTGCAGTTTCTCCCTCATACAGCGAAGCTGAACGAATTGTTCTCCTGTTTGTATATACCCGCCTTCCAACATTCGTTTTGAAATTTGGAATTTATCAAGATGATGGAGTATGTACTTTTCCACACCTGATGATTGCTTTTTGGTGAAAGACAGGAAGTCAACCTTTCCATTTTCGTGAATAAATACTTTCGCTTTAATCGTACGGAGCCCCGAATCTTTGCAATGTTTGGCTTCTGCTTTATCTATCCAAAAGATAGCTGTAGCTTTTACGGTATCTACCATACAAGTTTCTGTATTATCAACGCTCATGTTTTCATTGATTGACTCATCGGAATTCTGATTCTGTTTCATTTGGCAGGAAACAGCCAGAATAATTACTAAACAGCAGGATAGAATTGTTTTCATCGTGTTCTAATTTTAAGGATATGCGACAAATTTACTAAAAAAACGATAAGATGGGAGCTTATTCCTATTTTATTTGCTATATTTGCAACCAAATTTTCTCTAAATAATGAAAATTAAGGAAATAGTAAGCGCCCTTGAACGATTCGCGCCTCTGCCATTGCAAGACGGTTTTGATAATGCCGGCCTGCAAATCGGATTGACAGATGCGGAAGCAACAGGGGCTTTGTTGTGTCTTGACGTTACTGAAGCTATCTTAGATGAAGCTATCGCGTTGGGGTATAACCTCGTCATATCGCATCATCCTTTGATATTTAAAGGTTATAAATCCATTACTGGCAAAGATTATGTGGAACGCTGTATGCTGAAAGCAATAAAAAATGATATTGTGATCTATTCAGCACACACTAATCTTGATAATGCACAGGGAGGGGTAAATTATAAGATAGCCGAAAAAATCGGATTGAAACATCTGAAAGTGCTTGAACCAAAAGAAAATAGCCTGATGAAGCTGGTGACTTTTGTCCCCATTGCTCAGGCGGATATTGTAAGGAACGCACTTTTTGCTGCCGGTTGCGGTAATATTGGTAACTATGATTCATGTAGTTACAATCTGGAAGGGGAAGGGACATTCCGTGCCAAAGAAGGAACACATCCTTTCTGTGGAGTGATTGGAGAACTCCACCGGGAAGGAGAGGTGAGAATTGAAACAATTCTTCCTGCATTCAAAAAGTCGGAAGTAGTCAGGGCACTATTGTCTGTTCATCCTTATGAGGAACCTGCATTCGACTTGTATCCGCTACAAAATGAGTGGGCACAGGCAGGATCGGGAATCGTTGGCGAACTGGAAGAGCCGGAAACGGAGATGGAATTCTTGAAACGTATAAAGAAAACGTTTGAAGTAGAGTGTCTGCGTCATAACAAACTGACAGGGAGAGAAATACAGACAGTGGCATTGTGCGGAGGTGCCGGAGCATTTTTGCTTCCACAGGCAATCCGGTCGGGAGCCGATGTTTTTATTACAGGTGAGATTAAGTATCATGATTATTTTGGTCACGAAGGAGATATCCTGATGGCAGAAATCGGTCATTACGAAAGCGAACAATATACAAAAGAAATTTTTTATTCCATAATCCGGGATTTATTTCCTAATTTTGCGCTCCAATTGAGTAAAATAAATACGAATCCCATAAAATATTTGTAAGTAAAATGGCTAGAGAAGCAAAAAAAGATCCGAATGAGTTGACGGTGGAACAGAAGTTGAAAACACTGTTCCAGCTGCAAACTATGTTGTCTAAGATTGATGAAATCAAGACATTGAGAGGTGAACTTCCATTGGAAGTGCAGGACCTTGAAGATGAAATCGCTGGTTTGAGTACCCGTATCGACAAGATCAAAGCTGAAGTGGATGAACTGAAATCTGCTATTGCAGGTAAGAGAGTAGAAATTGAAACGGCAAAAGCTTCAGTAGAAAAATATAAGTCACAACAAGACAACGTCCGCAACAACCGTGAATATGATTTCTTGACGAAGGAAATTGAATTCCAGAGCCTGGAAATCGAACTTTGCGAAAAAAGAATCAAAGAATTCAGTGCGGACAGAGAAGAAAAAGAAGCTGAAGTAGTAAAGAATGAACAAATACTCAGCGAAAGACAAAAAGACCTCGAACAGAAGAAGGGCGAACTGGATGAAATTATCTCTGAAACTAAACAGGAAGAAGAGAAGCTAAGAGATAAAGCCAAAGATCTGGAAACTAAGATTGAACCGCGTTTGTTGCAGTCATTCAAACGTATCCGTAAGAACTCCCGCAATGGATTGGGCGTTGTATATGTACAACGTGACGCGTGCGGTGGTTGCTTTAACAAGATTCCGCCTCAGAGACAGTTGGACATCCGTTCCCGTAAGAAAGTGATCGTTTGCGAATATTGCGGACGTATTATGATCGACCCGGAATTGGCTGGTGTACAAATTGAGCATAAAGTAGAGGAAGCTCCGGCTACTACTACCAAAAGAGCAATCAGAAGAAAAACTGCTGAATAAGGTACCATATTTGAATATGTATTCGAAAGCCTCGCATTATTGCGGGGCTTTTTTTATTTCTTCTAACTTTACTACCCCTTTAAACAAACCTAACCTTGAATTGTTATCTTTTCATTTCATAAAAACCTGAACCGAATATGAATGTACGAGCGTGGAGCGTATCGCTCCTTTTGTTTCTTTCAACTGTAACTGCGGTTGGACAGACAGTGAACCGCTATTTGAATACTCCTCTTCCTAAAGAATGGGAAGAGAGTGGAGAAGTGTTTCAACAGACTCTTCCGGTGGACGACCACTGGTGGAAGTCTTTTCAGGACACCAGACTGGACTCTTTGATTGCTTTGGCAGTAGATCGCAATTATTCCGTAGCGATGGCAATTAATCGTATAGCTGCTGCACGTGCCAATCTTTGGGCAGAACGTGGAAATTTCTTTCCATCTATCGGACTGAATGCTGGATGGACCCGACAGGAAACCAGTGGAAATACCAGTACCTTACCTCAGTCTACAGATCATTATTACGATGCTGCACTCAGTATGAGTTGGGAAATCGATGTCTTCGGCAGTATCCGTAAACGGGTAAAGGCGCAGAAAGAAAACTTTGCCGCCAGCAAAGAGGAATATGCGGCGGTTATGGTTTCTCTGGCATCAGAGGTAGCCTCAGCTTATATTAACCTGCGGGAATTGCAGCAGGAACTTGAAGTGGTAAATAAGAATGTAGCTTCTCAGGAAGAAGTTTTGAAAATCACGGAAGTACGGTATAATACCGGACTTGTTGCCAAGCTGGATGTGGCACAGGCCAAATCCGTTTTATACAGTACTAAAGCCTCTATACCACAATTAGAGGCAGGTATCAATCAATATATTACGACACTGGCTGTTTTGCTGGGTATGTATCCGCAAGAAATACGTCCTGTATTGGAAACTACTGGAACATTACCTGATTATATGGAACCGATCGGAGTAGGTATGCCGGTTGATTTATTACTGAGAAGACCGGATGTACGAAGTGCGGAGAGAAGTGTGAATGCCCAAGCTGCATTACTTGGCGCTTCCAAGTCCGATTGGCTGCCGAAGATCTTTCTGAAAGGTTCGTTTGGCTATGCAGCCCGTGATTTGAATGATCTGGTGAAAAGTAAAAGTATGACCTATGAGATTGCTCCGTCATTGAGTTGGACTATTTTTAGTGGAGGACAATTAGTGAATGCAACAAGACTGGCTAAGGCACAGTTGGATGAATCTATCAATCAATTTAATCAGACAGTTCTGACTGCGGTACAGGAAACGGATAACGCCATGAACTCCTACCGGAACTCGATCAAGCAGATTGTAGCTTTGAGGGAAGTGCGTAATCAAGGTGTCGAAACTCTGAAACTTTCACTGGAACTTTATAAACAAGGGCTTTCTCCTTTTCAGAATGTGCTTGATGCACAACGGTCTTTGTTATCTTATGAGAATCAACTGGTACAGGCGCAGGGTAGCTCGTTACTGCAACTGATAAGTCTTTATAAAGCGCTGGGAGGCGGTTGGAGAGAATAAAAGAATCTATAAATAAAATATAACCTAACGGATATGAAAAAACTAATGTATATTTTTCTTGTGTTGTCGGTATTGACTGGTTGCAAGGAGAAAAAAGACGCCGGAGCAATGAAGGGAATGCCGACTCTGGCAATTAGCGTAGCGAAACCTATAGTGAAGGACATCACTTTGACGAAAGATTATCCGGGCTATCTGACAACGGAGAAAACTGTAAATCTTGTGGCCAGAGTGAACGGAACATTACAGTCTGTCTCTTACGCACCGGGCGGACGGGTAAAAAAAGGGCAGTTGCTGTTTGTAATAGAACCTACCTTATATAATGATAAGGTGGCACAAGCGGAAGCTGAACTGAAAACTGCTCAGGCACAATTGGAATATGCCCGTAATAATTATAGCCGTATGAAGGAGGCTGTGAAAAGTGATGCTGTGAGTCAGATACAGGTGTTGCAGTCGGAATCGTCTGTGACAGAAGGAGTAGCAGCTGTCAGCAATGCGGAAGCTGCTTTGAGTACAGCGCGTACAAATTTAGGATATTGTTATGTTCGTGCCCCTTTTGACGGGACAATCAGCAAGTCGACAGTGGATATCGGCAGTTATGTCGGCGGTTCTTTGCAGCCGGTTACGCTGGCTACTATTTATAAGGACGATCAGATGTATGCGTATTTTAATGTTGCTGATAATCAATGGCTGGAGATGTCGATGAACAATCAGCAGCCAACGAAGGATCTTCCGAAAAAGATCATGGTTCAGCTGGGGAAAGAAGGTACCGAATCCTATCCGGCAACACTGGATTATCTGTCACCGAACGTAGACCTGAATACAGGAACTCTGATGGTACGTGCCAATTTTGATAATCCGCAGGGAGTACTGAAGAGTGGATTGTACGTCAGCATTACCTTACCTTATGGAGAGGCCGATCATGCAATTCTTGTGAAAGAGGCTTCCATCGGAACCGATCAGCTCGGTAAATTCCTGTATGCCGTCAATGATTCGGACATAGTACACTATCGGCATATTGAAATAGGACAACTGATTAATGATACCTTACGGCAGGTGTTGGGAGGACTCTCACCACAGGAACGATATGTTACAGAAGCTCTGATGAAGGTCAGAGATGGAATGAAGATAAAGCCGATACCCTGATGCGGTCGGCTTGTTGGTTATCTTCAGACGATGCAGGTAACTGTTTGTCCTTATATAAATATTAATCGTAAACTTATATATTATGTTTTCTAAGTTTTTCATTAACCGACCAATTTTTGCTACCGTACTTGCCCTGCTCATTGTGGTAGCCGGTTTGGTCGCACTTAATATATTGCCTGTGGCGCAATTTCCGGAGATTACACCTCCGACGGTTCAGGTATCGGCTGTCTATCCCGGTGCGAATGCTGAAACTGTAGCCCAAACGGTAGGACTCCCCATCGAACAGCAGGTGAATGGGGTGGACGGTATGCTCTATATGTCTTCAAATTCTTCCTCTTCGGGAGCATATTCTTTGACAATTACATTTGCCGTCGGTACAGATATCGATATGGCTACTGTACAAGTCCAAAACAGGGTAAGTGTTGCTCAATCATCCTTGCCGGAACCGGTAGTGGTACAGGGGGTGACTGTGCAGAAACAGTCTTCGAACATTGTCATGTTCCTGACAATGACTTCGAAAGACTCTGTATACAACAGTCTCTATCTGACTAACTATGCCAAATTGAATTTGGTCGATCAGTTATCACGTGTGCCTGGCGTAGGAGCTGTTAATGTCATGGGAGCAGGTGATTATTCCATGCGTATCTGGCTGGATCCTGAAGCTATGCGTATCCGGAACATTTCTCCGGCACAAGTATATCAGTCCATTCAGTCTCAGAATATGGAAGTGTCCGCCGGCTATATCGGTCAACCGATCGGACAGGACAATAAAAATGCCTTTCAATATACACTTAATGTACAGGGGCGACTTACTTCTCCGGAGCAATTCGGGAATATTATCATTCGTCGGGAACAGGATGGGGCAATGCTTCGCCTGAAAGATATTGCGCGAATAGATTTGGGGTCTGCTTCTTATAGTGTAGTATCACGATTGAAGGGGATGCCTACCGCAGCGATTGCTATCTATCAACAGCCGGGCTCCAATTCGCTGGACGTTTCAAAAGGAGTGAAGGCTAAGATGGAGGAACTGGCGACCAGTTTTCCTACAGGAGTAGCCTATAACGTAACTTTGGATACAACGGATGTAATTCATGCTTCTATTGATGAAGTAATGGTGACATTTTTTGAGACAACGCTGCTGGTAGTACTGGTTATTTTCCTGTTTTTGCAGAACTGGAGAGCGGTTATTATTCCTTGTATCACAATTCCTGTATCGCTGATCGGTACATTGGCAGTTATGGCGGCATTTGGTTTTTCGATCAATACGCTGACTCTGTTCGGATTGATTCTGGCAGTTGCCATTGTAGTGGATGATGCTATTGTGGTGGTTGAGAATGCTTCAAGATTGCTGGAGACCGGACAATATTCAACTCGTGAAGCAGTCACAAAAGCTATGGGGGAAATTACGGGGCCGATTGTCGGAGTGGTGCTTGTTTTGCTTGCCGTGTTTATTCCGACGATGATGATCAGCGGTATTTCGGGGCAGTTGTATAAGCAGTTTGCACTGACAATTGCTGCTTCTACCGTATTAAGCGGTTTTAACTCACTGACACTGACGCCTGCTCTTTGTGCTCTATTCCTCGAAAAGAGCAAACCGTCTAACTTCTTTATATACAAAGGATTTAATAAAGCGTATGATAAGACACAGGGAGTCTACGATAGTACGGTGAAATGGTTACTTCAACGTCCGCTTATCTCTTTTGTATCTTTTGCTATTCTGACAGTGATTGCCATAATACTCTTTATGCGTTGGCCGTCGACATTTATTCCGGATGAAGATGATGGTTATTTTATTGCTGTTGTTCAGCTTCCTCCGGCAGCCAGCTTGGAACGTACACAAGCTGTCGGGGATAAAATCAATGCTATTTTGGATTCTTATCCGGAAGTGGAGAATTACATTGGAATCACTGGTTTCTCCGTGATGGGCGGAGGTGAGCAAAGTAACTCCGCGACCTATTTTGTTGTCCTGAAAAACTGGGACGAAAGGAAAGGGAAGGAGCATACGGCTGCTGCCGTTGTCGACCGTTTTAATGGCGAAGCGTATATGGAGATACAGGCAGGACAAGCATTTGCTATGGTTCCTCCGGCTATTCCAGGATTGGGTGCTTCCGGTGGCTTGCAACTTCAATTGGAAGACCGGAGAAATCTGGGACCGACAGAAATGCAGCAGGCTATTGACGCATTGCTTGCTTCTTCTCATTCCAAACCGGCCTTAGCTTCTGTATCCAGTCAGTATCAGGCAAATGTCCCTCAATATTTTCTGAATATCGATCGTGATAAGGTGCAATTTATGGGCATTGCTCTGAATGATGTATTTTCTACATTAAGCTATTATATGGGGGCGGCATACGTTAATGATTTCGTTGAATTCGGTCATATTTATCAGGTGAAGATCGAAGCGCGTGATCAGGCACAACGCGTCATTGATGATGTCTTAAAACTCAGTGTGGCTAATTCGGCAGGAGAGATGGTCCCCCTTTCTTCTTTCACCAAAGTGGAAGAGCAGTTGGGACAGGATCAGATCAATCGTTACAATATGTATTCAACAGCTGCCTTGACTTGTAATGTAGCGCCCGGAAGCAGTTCCGGACAGGCTATTCAAGAAATGGAAACTTTGTTTAAAGAACAGCTGGGAGATGAATTTGGCTATGAATGGACGTCAGTTGCCTATCAGGAAACACAGGCGGGAAATACGACCACCATTGTTCTGGTCATGGCCTTGATTGTAGCATTCCTTGTTTTGGCTGCGCAATATGAAAGCTGGACCAGTCCGGTGGCTGCCGTGATAGGTTTGCCGGTGGCCTTGTTGGGAGCAATGATAGGATGTATGATAATGGGAACTCCGGTCAGCGTATATACACAAATTGGTATTATCCTGCTTGTTGCACTTTCGGCAAAGAATGGTATTCTGATTGTAGAGTTTGCCCGTGATTTCCGTGCTGAAGGAAACTCAATTCGTGAGGCTGCATACGAAGCAGGACATGTCCGCTTACGTCCGATCTTGATGACTTCTTTTGCTTTTGTATTGGGAGTAATGCCTTTGCTGTTTGCTACCGGGGCTGGTGCGCAGAGCCGTATAGCGTTGGGTACTGCGGTTGTTTTCGGTATGGCGATGAATACTTTATTAGCGACAGTCTATATTCCTAATTTCTATGAATTGATGCAGAAACTGCAAGAGAAGTTTAGCAGGAAGAAAAATGATGATGTGAAAAAAAACACAGATATGTAAAAAAAGAATATCGATTGAAAAGCTTTCGGAGACAAGAAAAAGATGGTGTCACTATGTGCTTGGGATACTTACACTATGTGTGTGGTATAGTGTAAGTATCCTGACCTTATAGTGACACTATCTTTATAGCGCGTTATAATCGGGAATATCCTGAAGAAAGGTATAGCTCTGATGGGCGTAATCCATCCGGCAACAATAATGCTGCATTCCATTACTTACTATCAGATAGTCAACTTTCAATACCATATTATAGCGGGTTATCTGATCGAATACCGCTTGTGTGATCTCGATGTGCGGAGCTTTGTATTCTACGATCATTCGTGCTGAAAGGTCTCTCCGGTAAAGTACTGTATCACATCTTTTAGTTGTGCCGTTCAGCTTAACCATTACTTCGTTAGCAAGGAGTGCGTTCGGATATCCTTTGTGCGCAATAAGAAAGTGAACAAAGTGTTGCCGTACCCATTCTTCCGGGGTAAGTGCGACATATCGTTTGCGAATCACGTCGAAAATTACATTTTTTCCGTTTCGTACGTTTATTTTAGTGTCGAATACTGGTAGGTTTAACGATAACATTTATTATTTTTGTAAGTTAAATAACGGTTTCCATTATTGGAACCACAAATTTAATAGATAATTATGAAAACGAAAGAAGAAATCGTAGCTAATTGGCTGCCCCGTTACACAAAACGTAACCTGGAAGATTTTGGAGAGTATATTCTGTTGACTAACTTCAACAAGTACGTAGAGATTTTCGCAAATCAGTTTGATGTTCCTATTTTGGGTAGAGATGCCAATATGATTTCCGCTACAGCCGAAGGCATTACAATGATCAATTTCGGTATGGGAAGCCCTAATGCCGCTATTATCATGGATTTATTAGGAGCTATTCATCCGAAAGCCTGCTTATTTTTAGGTAAATGTGGTGGTATCGACAAGAAAAATCAAATTGGCGATTTAATCCTTCCTATTGCCGCTATTCGTGGTGAAGGAACATCCAATGATTATTTTCCACCTGAAGTTCCCGCTTTGCCTGCATTTATGTTGCAGCGTGCTGTTTCTTCGTCCATTCGTGACTATGGCCGTGATTATTGGACGGGTACTGTCTATACCACCAATCGCCGTATTTGGGAGCATGACGAAGCATTCAAGGAGTATCTGAAAAAGACACGTGCGATGGCGGTTGATATGGAAACGGCCACTTTGTTCAGCTGTGGCTTTGCCAATCATATTCCGACAGGAGCATTGTTATTGGTATCTGACCAGCCTATGACTCCGGATGGAGTGAAAACTGATAAAAGCGATAATCTGGTTACCAAGAACTATGTAGAAGAGCATGTTGAGATTGGTATCGCTTCTCTGCGTATGATTATTGATGCAAAGAAAACTGTAAAACACTTGAAATTCGACTGGTAACTGCCGGTCTTTCTAAAAAATATATATGGCAAAACAAGAGCTGACCTGTGATGACATCCTCAAAGAACTGAGGGCAAAGCAGTATCGTCCCATCTACTATTTGATGGGAGAAGAATCGTATTATATCGATTTGATTGCCGATTACATTACTGATAATGTCTTGAACGAAACGGAAAAAGAGTTCAACCTGACTGTAGTGTACGGTGCTGATGTGGATGTAGCGACAATCATAAATGCTGCCAAACGCTATCCTATGATGTCCGAACACCAAGTGGTGGTAGTCAAAGAAGCGCAAGCGGTCCGGAACATCGAAGAATTATCGTACTATCTTCAGAAACCGCTTCATTCCACTATTTTGGTGATATGCCATAAGCATGGAACATTGGATCGTAGGAAAAAGTTGGCAGCTGAAGTAGAAAAGACTGGTGTTTTGTTCGAGTCTAAGAAGATAAAAGATGCCCAGCTTCCGGCCTTTATTGCTTCCTACATGAAGAGAAAAGGAATAGATATGGAACCTAAGGCAACAGCTATGCTGGCTGATTTTGTCGGCTCGGATTTAAGTCGTTTGACAGGTGAATTAGAAAAGCTGATTATCACTTTGCCTACGGGACAGAAACGTGTAACTCCCGAACAAATTGAGAAGAACATAGGCATAAGCAAAGATTATAATAACTTTGAATTGCGGAGTGCTCTGGTTGAAAAAGACATTCTGAAAGCAAATAAAATAATAAAATACTTTGAGGAAAATCCCAAAACGAATCCAATTCAAATGACATTGTCTTTATTGTTCAGCTTTTATTCAAACTTGATGTTAGCATATTATGCGCCTGATAAATCGGAGCAGGGTATTGCTAATATGCTAGGGCTAAGAACTACTTGGCAAGCTCGGGATTACTCAATTGCGATGCGCAAATATAGTGGAGTAAAGACAATGCAGATTGTTGGTGAAATACGATATGCCGATGCAAAATCAAAAGGAGTGAAAAATAGTTCAATGTCTGACGGAGATATTCTTCGTGAATTAGTGTTTAAAATTTTGCATTAGGAAAACTGAATACTCTAAATAAACAAAAGGCATATACTTTTACTGTAAAACAGATTAAGTATATGCCTTCTTTATATACTGCAAATTAGTTGTGTCAGACTCATAACCAAATCTTCTTTTATAGACGAATATTTTACAATGGATCTGTTGTTCTCTTTTTCCTGACTTTTATGAATGGAAAGGAATTTGAAGATCTTTTGCTTCTCTTCTTTAAGTTCAATTTTGGTAATTTCTCTCTTTTCTAGTTTTTGAGGTTATGTTATATTCATTTTCAAAATTGAAAAAATCTGATTTAATTCAGACTATAAATATAGAATGGCAAATCATATTAGCATAAATGGTTTTGCATAAATTGGAAGGATCATCTTTCTTTTCCTGAATTGATAAAATGTCATTTTGATAATTTGTGGGATAATTGGGATATTTTGCTGTTATTTTTCTAGTTGATCTTAATTTGGGTATTGATGAAATAGGTGTAATTTATTATAATACAGGTGTTTAATTCAATTTTAGAGCTTCTAGAATTGAAAAAAAACAATTGATCGACTGAATGTGCGGAAATATGGCAAGGATTTACGATTTGCGAGGTACTTCAGAAGAAAATGTAAAAGAAGATTTGAAGAGTTCTCAATATACATAAGTAAATAATGCATTTTATTCCTTGATTTATTGTTTTTGCAACTATTGATATTTACGTTTGTGTAATCATGCCTGTTTGTTTGTGAAGTTTATATCTGTGAATAGATTACAAATGTGATCAAGCTGACTGAATCACAAAAGTATACTGATTGTTTTACAGTAGTAATATACAGTTTATAAATGTAATAGGAGAGTGGTTAACAATTTGTTTTTTATATGTTATGTCATTGTATACCATATAAATATACTCTAATATTGAATTATAGCTCTAAAATTACTGTTTGAGTGAAGCATATTTTTGTGAATATTGTATTTACTTATTTATTATCTGTATATATAATGTTGTAAATCAATATAATATATTGTTTTGTTAAATCTAAAATATCATTGTAATTTATGCTTTATTTTGTGTTTTACAAACATATTAGTCTAATTGTGATAATAATCACACATTTGTAATATTGTTATTTTTGTACTTGTAATTTGCATTTGTGATTTGTAATATTTACCTTTGTATATCCGTAGTGGTTATTAGTATTTTTGTGAAACCAACGTTTAATACATACAATTGTAACAAGAAAGAAGCTGTATGGAGATAAAAGACAGAATTAGAATGATAATGGAGAGAGAAAAAGTTCCTCCAAGAGTTTTTGCTGAGACAATTGGAGTCCAGCAATCTACTCTCTCGCATATTTTGAATGATCGGAATAAACCAAGCTTGGAGGTTGTAATGAAGGTACATCAGACCTATAATTATGTAAATCTTGAATGGTTGCTTTATGGTAAAGGCGAAATGATAGCATCTGCAGAAGATGCTTCTGCAGTTTCTTCCAATGGAGATTATCAGCCTTCTTTGTTTGATGAGAATCCTGTAAATCCGTCCAAAGAGACGATTAATCCGGAAAATCGCAAGGAAATGGCATTAAGAACAGCCGAAAATGCACCTAAAGAGATTGTAAAACAGGAGATTAGGTACATAGAAAAGCCTGCCAGAAAAATCACTGAAATAAGAATATTCTTTGATGATAATACTTATGAAACCTTTCGACCTGAAAAATGAGAGGTAAAATCGGTGGTTTGAGCAAATTCCTGTATCTTTGCACCGGAATACGAATTTATACTTTTATATCCATACATGAAGAAATTTATTTTAGATCTGACAGTTACTGAGAATATCAGATTGAATGCAAACTATGTATTGCTGAAATTGACTTCTCAGTCATTGCTGCCCGAGATGTTGCCGGGGCAGTTTGCCGAACTTCGGGTGGACGGTTCATCTACTACATTTTTACGCCGTCCTATTTCTATTAATTTTGTAGACAAGCGACAAAACGAAGTGTGGTTCCTTATTCAGTTGATTGGAGACGGAACAAGACGTTTAGCAGAAGTAAATTCGGGCGATGTGATCAACGTAGTACTTCCTTTGGGGAATGGCTATACAATGCCTCAAAAGCCTTCTGATAAGCTTTTGCTTGTGGGCGGAGGTGTCGGAACAGCCCCTATGTTATATTTAGGTGAACAATTGGCGAAAAATGGTCATAAACCTACCTTCCTTTTAGGGGCTCGTAGCAATAAAGACTTGTTGCAGCTGGAAGAATTTGTTAAATATGGAGAGGTATATACTACTACAGAAGACGGAAGTCACGGAGAAAAAGGATACGTCACCCAGCATTCTATATTAAATCAGGTACATTTTGAGCAGATTTATACTTGTGGTCCTAAACCGATGATGATGGCTGTGGCAAAATATGCCAAAAGTAATCAGATAGAATGTGAAGTTTCTTTGGAAAATACAATGGCTTGTGGAATTGGAGCATGTCTCTGTTGTGTGGAAAATACGACAGAAGGACATTTGTGTGTATGTAAAGAAGGTCCTGTTTTTAATATAAATAAACTACTATGGCAGATTTAAGTGTAAACATTGGTGAATTGCAGATGAAGAACCCGGTGATGACTGCATCTGGTACATTTGGATATGGTGAAGAGTTCTCGGATTTCATTGATATAGCGCGAATAGGCGGTATTATTGTAAAAGGAACTACTCTTCACAAACGTGAAGGTAACCCATATCCTCGTATGGCAGAGACTCCTTCCGGTATGTTAAACGCTGTAGGACTGCAAAATAAGGGAGTTGACTACTTTGTGGAACAGATATATCCTCGTATAAGAGACATTCAAACGAATATGATTGTAAACGTGTCGGGGTCTGCTATTGAGGATTATGTGAAAACTGCAGAGATCATTAATGAACTTGACAAAATTCCTGCTATAGAACTAAATATCTCGTGCCCTAATGTAAAGCAAGGAGGTATGGCTTTTGGTGTGTCAGCAAAAGGTGCTTCTGAAGTAGTAAAAGCGGTACGTGCAGCTTACAAAAAGACACTTATAGTTAAACTCTCTCCGAACGTTACTGATATCACAGAAATTGCCCGTGCAGCAGAAGAAAGTGGTGCGGATAGTGTATCATTAATCAATACATTGCTGGGAATGGCTATTGATGCGGAACGTAAACGTCCTATTCTGTCAACTGTGACAGGAGGAATGTCCGGTGCTGCTGTGAAACCGATTGCCTTGCGTATGGTTTGGCAAGTTGCAAAGGCGGTAAATATTCCTGTCATAGGCTTGGGAGGTATTATGAACTGGAAAGATGCTGTTGAGTTCATGCTTGCCGGTGCTTCTGCGATCCAGATTGGTACGGCAAATTTTATAGATCCGGCTGTTACAATCAAAGTTGAAGATGGTATAAATAATTACTTGGAAAGACACGGATGTAAGTCAGTAAAAGAAATTATTGGTGCGCTTGAGGTATAATTGAAAACATACAATAACCCTTCGCATATAATACGAAAGAAAAATGCTATTTTACTTTTTAAGTATACTGAATAAAATCAGTACCGGAATGATAGATGAAAAGAGATTCCCAGTGCGAAGAGTAAAATAACAGATTTGTCTTTCTTATAGAACATAAATAAAAACGACGGTGAAAATTCTCATATTTTTCACCGTCGTTTTTATTTACATATATTTTTAGTCTTCCAGTAAGTCAGGGCGAAGTTTTTTGGTTCGTTCTAAAGATTGCTGTAGCTCCCATTCTTTTATTTTTGCTTCATGCCCGGATAACAAAATATCGGGTACTTTCCAGCCTTTATAGTCGGCAGGACGAGTATATACAGGTGCCGCCAACAGATTATCCTGAAAAGAATCAGAAAGTGCCGACTGTTCATCTGAAATCACTCCGGGGATGATACGGACAATTGCGTCCGCCATGACTGCTGCTGCCAGTTCGCCTCCTGTCAGCACATAATCTCCGATACTGATTTCTTTGGTGATCAGGTGTTCACGGATACGATAATCAATACCTTTGAAATGTCCGCAAAGGATAATCAGGTTTTGGGCCAAAGAAAGGCTGTTGGCCATTGGCTGATTGAACTGTTCTCCGTCGGGGGTCGTAAAAATCACTTCATCATAGTCGCGTTCAGCCTTCAGAGCGTTAATGCAGCGTTCGATAGGCTCTATCTTCATGACCATGCCGGCGAATCCGCCAAAAGGATAATCATCGACACGACGATATTTGTCTTCGGTATAATCGCGCAGATTGTGGATATGTATTTCTGCAAGTCCCTTATCCTGAGCTCGTTTCATGATGGAACAATTGAAGAAGCCTTCAATCATCTCGGGTAAAACTGTTATAATGTCAATACGCATAATCTTTATAATTTTTCGCAAAAGTACAAATATTCAAAGATAAACCTGTATTTTTGCCTTAAACAATCGAAGAAATATGGATATAAAGGAAAAAATAGAGGAATTGCGTGCTGAACTTCATCGGCATAACTATAATTATTACGTTTTGAATGCTCCCGAAATTTCAGATAAGGAGTTTGATGATAAGATGCGTGAACTCCAGGATCTGGAGCTGGCACATCCGGAATATAAAGATGAAAATTCGCCCACTATGCGTGTCGGCAGTGACATTAGCAAGAATTTCACGCAGGTTGCGCATAAATACCCTATGTTGTCTTTGGCAAATACATACTCTGAAAGCGAAGTTACAGATTTTTATGAGCGTGTACGAAAAGCGTTGAATGAGGATTTTGAGATTTGCTGTGAGATGAAATATGATGGTACTTCCATTTCTCTGACCTACGAAGATGGAAAACTGGTTCGTGCCGTTACACGCGGAGATGGAGAAAAGGGCGATGATGTGACAGATAATGTAAAGACAATCCGTTCTATTCCACTTGTGCTCCATGGTGACAATTATCCTTCTTCTTTTGAGATTCGTGGGGAAATTCTTATGCCCTGGGAAGTATTTGAGGAGTTGAACCGCGAAAAAGAAGCACGTGAGGAGCCACTTTTCGCTAATCCGAGAAATGCAGCCTCAGGAACATTGAAGCTTCAGAATTCTTCTATTGTAGCTTCTCGCAAGCTGGATGCGTATTTATATTATCTTTTGGGAGATAATCTGCCTTGTGACGGACATTATGAAAATCTTCAGGAAGCCGCAAAATGGGGATTTAAAATCTCTGATTTGACGCGTAAATGCCAGACGTTGGAAGAGGTTTTTGAATTTATCAATCATTGGGATGTAGAACGAAAGAATCTGCCTGTAGCTACTGATGGAATCGTCTTGAAGGTAAATAGTCTGAGACAACAAAAGAATCTTGGTTTTACGGCGAAATCACCCAGATGGGCAATTGCCTATAAATTTCAGGCAGAACGTGCATTGACACGATTGAATATGGTAACTTATCAGGTAGGCAGAACAGGCGCTGTAACTCCTGTTGCCAACTTAGATGCTGTTCAGCTATCCGGAACGATTGTCAAACGTGCTTCATTGCATAATGCGGATATTATTGAAGGGCTTGATTTGCATATCGGAGATATGGTTTATGTAGAAAAAGGTGGCGAGATCATTCCTAAAATTACAGGAGTGGATAAAGATGCCCGTAGCTTTATGCTTGGTGAGAAGGTCAGGTTTATTACCAATTGCCCCGAATGTGGCAGCAAATTAATTAGATATGAAGGCGAAGCTGCCCATTATTGTCCTAATGAAACTGCATGTCCCCCTCAGATTAAAGGTAGAATAGAGCATTTTATTAGTCGGAAAGCCATGAATATTGATGGGTTGGGTCCTGAAACGGTGGATATGTTCTATCGTTTAGGATTGATTCATAATACGGCGGATTTGTATGAATTGAAAGCCGATGATATCAAAGGGTTGGATCGTATGGGAGAAAAATCTGCTGAGAATATTATTACGGGGATTGAGCAGAGTAAGACAGTTCCTTTTGAACGCGTCATCTTTGCTTTGGGAATTCGGTTTGTTGGCGAGACGGTAGCAAAGAAAATAGCCAAGTCGTTCGGAGACATTGACGAGCTGCAACAGGCTGACCTTGAAAAGCTGATAAGTATCGATGAAATCGGGGAAAAAATAGCGCGAAGCATTCTTCTGTATTTCTCAAATGAGTCTAACCGAGAGTTAGTTGGCAGGTTAAAAGAGGCTGGGTTACAGCTCTATCGTACAGAAGAAGATATGAGTGGATATACGGATAAATTAGCCGGTCAGTCTATTGTGATCAGCGGCGTATTTACGCATCATTCACGGGACGAATATAAAGACCTTATTGAGAAAAATGGCGGTAAGAATGTGGGAAGTATCTCTGCTAAGACCAGTTTTATCCTTGCCGGTGACAATATGGGGCCAGCCAAACTGGAAAAAGCAAAAAAACTTGGAGTAACCATACTAAGCGAGGACGAATTTCTGAAACTTATATCGTAAGATATGAAAAATATTCGTACTTTTGCGCCTAATAAAATTAGAGATTATAATTAAAACTCATGATACAGACTAAATTGAAAGGAATGGGGGTAGCACTGATTACTCCTTTCAAAGAGGATGAAAGCGTTGATTATGATGCGTTGATGCGTTTGGTAGACTATCTATTGCAGAATAATGCGGATTTCTTGTGTGTGCTGGGGACTACAGCCGAAACACCGACTCTTACCGAGGAAGAGAAGAAAACCATCAAAAAGATGGTGATTGACCGCGTTAACGGAAGAATTCCTATTTTGCTGGGTGTAGGCGGTAACAATACACGCGCAATAGTAGAAACATTGAAAAATGACGATTTTACAGGAGTTGACGCTATATTGTCTGTAGTGCCATATTATAATAAGCCATCGCAAGAGGGAATTTATCAGCATTATAAAGCCATATCGGAAGCTACGGAACTTCCTATCGTGCTATATAATGTGCCGGGGCGTACAGGAGTAAATATGACTGCTGAGACAACCTTGCGCATTGCCCGTAATTTTAGTAATGTAATCGCTATTAAAGAAGCTTCCGGTAATATTACTCAAATGGATGACATTATCAAGAATAAACCGGATAATTTCAATGTTATTTCCGGTGATGATGGTATTACTTTTCCATTAATAACCTTGGGAGCTGTTGGAGTGATCTCTGTAATCGGCAATGCTTTCCCGCGTGAATTCAGTCGTATGACACGTTTGGCGCTTCAAGGTGATTTTGCTAATGCACTCACTATTCATCATCGATTTACTGAGCTATTTGATCTTTTGTTTGTGGATGGAAATCCGGCAGGAGTAAAATCTATGCTGAATGCAATGGGGATGATTGAAAATAAACTTCGATTGCCGTTGGTTCCGACTCGAATTACGACATTTGAGGCAATACGTAAAGTCTTGAACGAACTGAATATTAAATGCTGATCTGATATACTGAGAAGTATCGATTCTCCATACATTTTATAAATAGGTATTCCTCCTTCACCTTTTTGTCATGTCTCCCATGAACAGGCAGATACAAGGTGAAGGGGGATTTTTTAGTTCTTTCTATTTTTTTGCTATTAGCATAATTTGATTAGCTAATAGCAAAATCCGATAACCTAATAGCATATTTGATAACCTAATGTAGTATAAAAGTGAAACGCTTTTCCTTCATCCTGTATCCACTTGTTTATAGTGCTTTCGAGCAAAAGGTGAAGATGAAAGTGCATGTTTCAACATATGTTGCCATGCACTCTTTAAACTTCCCAATGTTTGAAAATAAACTTCTTGATGTTTGAAAATAACTATTAAAGTGTTTTTATAAAACATCCTATTGATTGTACATAATTATACGGTCGTTTGATTTAAAATATCGGACTGGGCCGAAATGACCGCTCGATTTAGATAACACAACCGCTTGATTTATGCAAAAGTTGCAGTCATTTGTGGTAAAACGACCGTTTAATTTTCTTTCTCGTGATGCCGGATTTCTTCGATGGAATGGGGTAAAAAACAAAATCCTCCACAAAAAATGCAGAGGATTTTGGTGATCGCGACAGGATTCAAACCTGTAACCGGCTGATCCGTAGTCAGCTACTCTATTCAGTTGAGCTACGCGACCTTGTTAAATGTTGGTAGAAGTGACCGCGACAGGATTCAAACCTGTAACCGGCTGATCCGTAGTCAGCTACTCTATTCAGTTGAGCTACGCGGCCATTCTGTTTTTCCGAAAAAAGTGATCGCGACAGGATTCAAACCTGTAACCGGCTGATCCGTAGTCAGCTACTCTATTCAGTTGAGCTACGCGACCATTGTTTCGTTTTAACGGGTGCAAAGATACGTACTTTTCCCGAATTAGCAAGCATTCGGCGACTTTTTTTTGTAGAAAATTATTCGATGAAACGGTAATTAAACAGTTGGAAACCGATACTTAACCCGACATTCCACTCCCTTCTCGGTGAGCTATAATGATTTACATAAGCAGAGATGTCTCCGAACGGTAATTGACACACAACAGAAATTTCTCCTAAATATTCGAATTTAGAGAAGGCTTTTCCATAATATGCCTTATTTAATGAGTTTCTTTCAATCGGATATATAGGCATAAAACCATAAAATTCACCTCGCAGATGGAACATTTGATTGAGGCGATAGATGGGACGAATGCCGGCTCCCACAAATTGATTGGCGCGGAAAGCTTCATTATAGGTGAGTTTGCTATGTAGAGTAGGTGAAAACTCACCTGCTTGCATCATAGTCGCCGTATAATTCTCGGAAAAGTTCTTGGAAGCGTACAAAGCTTTTAAATACCATCCCAAAACCCAGTGTTCGCTCATTGTATGGTATTTTTCTTTCATATATGATAATTGCAGCCAGGAATGGTGTTCTTTATTTATTTGAACTCCTTTGGTCTCTTCACCGGGATAGAATCTTTCCCGTCCCATGAATATCTGTGCAACAAGAGCTTCTTTGTAGCCTTGTGTCGGGTATTGCCGTGAATTAAGCGTACTTCCATTGAAGCTGATAGAGCCGCCGAATAAATCATAACGGCTTCTGTCGAATCTGTCTTTCTCAAAATCGATGATATTTCTCTGGAAATATTTGTCTTCTATTCTGGCGATCCCTATTCCAAACTCAGCTCGTTTGCTTAAAAGAAAAGGTAGTCCGACCTGAAGTTTAAGGAAGCGTTCGTCTTTCTGATTAAATGCTGGCTTGTCATTCCTGGAAAATAACTTGTCTTTCTTAAAATAGTCGAAAGTAGTAATAGATGCGATAAAGCGGTAAGAGGTCGGGATCGCAGTAGAAAAGTCGATCTTAGCCATGAATTGCGCATTATTATAGACTTTCCCGAGTTGACCGTCAAAAAGAAATTCTTTCGCATAGTAATTTAAATCCTGATAGCTGAGACCGAGATAAATTTGGTTCGAGTTGGATGTGGAAATATTCCCACCTAATCGTACGGCAAAATTATTCTCCAGTTTGACTTTTAAATGCAGGTCATATGTTTCATCCTCCGGATTGTATACGGCATGCGGGATGATCTCGGAAATCATGTTGTCTGAAAGCAGCCGGAAATAGCCTTCTTTCAAGTTTTCGTAAGTGAATTCCTTATTGTCAGAGCTATGAAATTCTTTTTTAATATATGCCTGTTGTTGGGGATTGGCTCCATCAATAATGATGTTTTTAAAGCGTAATTCCGGATAGTTGCTTCGGTATACCATTCTTCTCAAACGTATATTATCCAAATTAACCCTCCTTTGTATACGGCTTTTTATAGAATCCATCATGCTTATGGTTCGGTTATATCCGATATCATGCAATTCATCTATTCGCTGGAAATCCATCAAGCTGACATTGTCATATTTGAATGTCATCAGAATACCCATTGAATCCGGAATAGAATAATCGGTTTTTTGCATGACCATGTTTTCTATCTGGCTCATGAGGTCATTTTCCTTGGGTTTGGTGGGGTTTGTAGATACCACACTTCCAATTATAATATCCGGATGAAAATCGTCTCTCATAACGTCTGTTGGGAAATTATTGTAGATTCCTCCGTCATATGCCAGCACATTGTCAATCTCTATAGGCTTAAACATAAAGGGAAAGCTCATGGAAGCTCGGACGGCATCTCCCAAATCTCCGTTTCTCATTACGAGTTGCTTTTTATTGTAGACATCAGAAGCTATGCATCGGAAAGGAACGAATAACTTGTCGAAATCGCCTTTACACGAAGCTGTAGCGCGTGCATACAAATCTACAAAAACCAGATTCATCTGTATGGGATTTACTACGCTTGTGGGCAGAAATTGTGGTTTGAAGTTTTTTAATGAGTCTTTGAATGAGAAACGGATATTAAAAAACTCTGGTGTCGGGACATTTTTCTTGAAGTGGTATACGTATTTCTCTTCTATTTGTCCTGAATACCATCTTTTAAAGTCCTCTGACTTCAATAATTCTTCCATATCATCAGGAGAATACCCCATCGCATAAAGAGAGCCGATAATGGCCCCCATGGAAGTTCCTGTAATATAATCGATAGGAATGTTATTTTCTTCTAAGGCGCGAATGATGCCGATGTGTGTCAATCCTTTGGCACCGCCACCACTTAAGACAAGACCTACTTTTTGGGCGCAGACAGTCGGCATGAATAACCATATAGCAATTAACACTAAAAGTATTTTTCTCATAACCCAAATCAAACAATTGAAGTATTTATCATTTAGTGTTCAAATATATGCAATACTTTCCAATTTATCGATATTTTAGCGTTCGTTTTATGATGAAAAAAGAGCATTGCAACACGTTTTAGTGTTGAATGCTCTTTCATTGATTTATGTTATAAATAAAGGGGCGGTATTAAATCAGCTCAATACTGCGCTTCACGAAGTTGTTCAGAGCTTCACCTTTTAGCATATTGTTCTGCAATAAAGCCAGGTCGATGAGTTGACGGATTACCTTGTTGTTGCTGGCATATCCTGCAAAGATGCCTTCTTTTTTATTTTTCAGTTCATCCCATTTTTTATCCAGCTCATTCAGTTCATCTTTCTCCGCAGTAGGAATATCTTCTTCCTTCTTGTCCTTTTGGCTGTCTTTTAGTTCGTTGCGACGCTTGCTGACACTATTCATCTCTGTTTGTATAGGAGCTACTTCAGGGTGACAAGCTGCTTCTTCTTCGTCAAGCACTTGCTTGATAAGCTTATGGTCGGAGTTCAGAACCAGATTGAACATATCCGGCATCTCCCCATAGAAGCTCATTCCGGCCTGAATATTTGCCATTTCCTTCATACGACGCATATACTCGCTTTGAGTAATCATCACCGGAGCTGAATTGTCTCCCAATGCCTGTGTCATTACATTGAACTCAACTTTATCCATTTTGGGTAACTGGCTCTTGAAAGCAGTTGTGATAGCTTCTTGCTTTTCTCCTTCCAGTGTCTCGTTTTTCTTGTCTTCTTTGATGATAAGGTTGTCGATCACATCGCTGTCTACACGGGTGAAGCGAGATTTCTCAAACTTCTGTTCCAGCATACTTACCATAGCTACATCTAATTGACCATCCATAAGCAGAACATTGTATCCCTTGTTGGTGGCAGCCTCGATATAA
Organism: Bacteroides sp. AM23-12; assembly: GCF_003434395.1. Classification (NCBI taxonomy): domain Bacteria; kingdom Pseudomonadati; phylum Bacteroidota; class Bacteroidia; order Bacteroidales; family Bacteroidaceae; genus Bacteroides; species Bacteroides sp. AM23-12. The sequence goes on along the minus strand of NZ_QTLF01000005.1, from coordinate 239,700 downwards.
CTGAATTGTTCATCTTTATTATTAGCATACAAATAGATCAGATTTCCATCTTTGTCTGTCTGATTATCTTTAATAAGGGTCTGATACTCTTCAAATGTATAATGTTTGTTATCTGTATCGGTGAAAAGGGCGAATTTTTGCGCTTTCTCATAGAAATCCTCTTGAGTAAGCATGCCGTAATTGATAAATATTTTCAAATCATTCCACTTCTCTTCAAACTGTTTGCGGTCGTTCTTGAAAATCGATTGCAGGCGGTCGGAAACTTTCTTCGTGATATAGGTAGAAATCTTCTTCACATTCGAGTCGCTTTGCAAATAAGAACGGGATACATTCAATGGAATATCCGGGGAATCAATAACTCCATGTAATAAAGTCAGGAAGTCCGGTACAATTCCTTCTACGGAATCCGTTACATATACTTGGTTGCAATATAACTGAATCTTATTTTTATTCAGCTCAATATTGCTCTTTACTTTCGGGAAGTAGAGGATACCAGTCAGATGGAACGGATAATCCACATTCAGATGAATCCAAAATAATGGCTCGTCTGACATCGGGTACAACTTGGTATAGAACGACTTATAATCCTCGTCCGACAGTTCGCTCGGCTTACGAGTCCACAAAGGAGTAGTGTCGTTAATAATATTGTCTTCAGTGGTTTCTACCTGTTTTCCATCTTTCCATTCTTTCTTCTTCCCGAATGCAATGGGGACAGGAAGGAAGCTGCAATATTTCTTCAGAAGCTCAGAAACACGTGCTTCTTCGAGGAATTCTTTGCAATCGTCATCGATATATAAGATGATATCTGAACCACGATCTGCCTTATCTACTTCTTCAATAGTGAATTCAGGGCTACCATCGCAAGTCCATTTTATAGCTTGTGCTTCGTCTCTGTAGGATTTGGTGATAATTTCAACCTTTTTTGCAACCATAAAGGCAGAATAGAAGCCTAAACCGAAATGTCCGATGATTGCATTTGCATCATCTTTGTATTTTTCCAGAAAATCATTCGCTCCTGAAAATGCAATCTGATTGATGTACTTTTCTATTTCTTCTGCAGTCAGGCCAATACCACGGTCGGAGATAGTAATAGTGTCTTTACCTAATTCAACGTGAATTGTCAGATCGCCCAGTTCACCTTTAAACTCCCCAATGGAAGCAAGGGTATTTAGTTTCTGAGTGGCATCTACTGCATTAGACACTAATTCGCGAAGAAAAATTTCATGGTCACTGTACAAGAACTTTTTGATGATAGGGAAAATGTTCTCTGTTGTAACCCCAATATTACCTTTTTGCATAATAACGTATATTTTTTTGGTTTATTTATTAGAATGTTTTTAATTGATATTTGTTCAGATAGAGACAAAAAAAATGCCAGACCCTAAGGTCTGACATTCTGGCATATTTTATGACTTATCTTATTTAAGTAATCTTCTTTCAAGATGCAATAACTTTCATCTCCAATTCACCTTTCTCTTTATTCAGAGAGACTTGAATGACATCTTTTTCTTTCAGAGAAGAAGTTATAATGAGTTCTGACAGTCCATCCTCCAAATGGGTTTGAATAGCTCGTTTTAAAGGGCGGGCTCCGAATTGCACATCGTATCCTTTTTCGGCCACGAATCTTTTAGCTTCATCATCAATAACTAGCTTATATCCAATAGATTCAATACGATCATATAGTCCCTTTAGCTCAATATCAATGATTTTCGTGATAGCTTCCAAAGAGAGTTGGTCAAATGTTATGATTTCATCGACACGGTTGATAAATTCGGGCGCGAATGATTTATTTAATGCTTTTTGTATAACACTTCGCGAGAACTCTTTGTCATCCAGACGGCTTTGTGTAGCAAAGCCTACACCACGTCCAAACTCCTTTAACTGGCGGGTACCAATATTGGAAGTCATGATAACAACTGTATTTTTAAAATCAACCATTCTGCCATAACTGTCAGTCAGACGGCCTTCGTCCATCACTTGAAGAAGGAGATTGAACACATCCGGATGTGCTTTTTCGATCTCATCAAGCAAGACGATAGAATAAGGTTTGCGACGTACTTTTTCAGTTAATTGTCCGCCTTCTTCATATCCTACATATCCCGGAGGAGCTCCAACCAGACGTGAGACAGTGAATTTTTCCATAAATTCGCTCATGTCTATACGAATCAGTGCATCGGAAGACCCGAACATATATTTTGCCAATTCTTTGGCTAAATGGGTTTTACCTACACCAGTCGGACCTAAGAACATAAAGGTTCCAATGGGCTTATTGGGATCCTTCAATCCCACACGGCTTCTTAAAATAGCCTTGACCAGTTTCTCTATCGCCGGATCCTGTGCGATTACTTTCGATTGCAGATCCTCCTTCATGCCAGCCAGCTTGATTCCTTCGGCTTGTGCCATACGCTGTACCGGAATGCCGGACATCATAGAAATAACATTGGCAATTTCCTCTGCATCAACAGTCTGTCTATTCTCTTTCAGACTGTTTTCCCATTCTCGTTTCATTTCGTCCAGCTGAAGCGTGAGCTCTTTTTCCTTATCTCGGAAACTGGCAGCGAGTTCAAAATTCTGCGATTTCACAGCTTCATTTTTCTTGCTTTTAGCTTCTTCGATGAGTTTTTCCTGCTCTTCGATTTCCTTGGGTACATTGACGTTGGTCAGATGTACACGTGATCCTGCTTCATCCAAAGCGTCAATAGCTTTATCGGGGAAGTTACGGTCCGTAATATAACGGTCTGTCAACTTGACACAAGCTTCCAATGCTTCATCTGTATAGTTCACGTTATGATGATCTTCATATTTATCCTTGATGTTACGCAGAATCTGAAGAGTTTCGGCAGCAGTAGTGGGTTCCACCATAACTTTTTGGAAACGACGTTCCAAAGCGCCGTCTTTTTCTATATTCTTACGGTATTCATCAAGGGTAGTAGCACCAATACATTGTATTTCGCCGCGTGCCAATGCAGGTTTCAGCATATTGGCTGCATCCATTGAACCGGCTGCAGAACCTGCACCTACAATTGTATGGATCTCATCAATGAACAGGATTACATTCGGATTCCTTTGTAACTCGTTGAGAATGGAACGAATACGCTCTTCAAACTGACCACGATATTTTGTTCCTGCCACAACTGCGGTCATGTCAAGAGCTACTACTCGCTTATCAAACAAGATGCGTGAGACTTTCTTTTGAATAATTCTCAAAGCAAGTCCTTCAACGATTGCTGATTTTCCTACACCAGGTTCACCGATCAGAATCGGATTGTTCTTTTTACGGCGACTTAGGATTTGAGCCAAGCGTTCAATTTCCTTTTCTCTGCCTACTACAGGGTCCAAACGTCCTTCTTCTGCCGCTTTTGTCATATCTGTACCGAAATTGTCAAGTACAGGCGTGTCATTAGCCGGTTTTTTTGAAGCTGTTTGCGCCTGTTGCTGGCGTTCTTCAGAACCGCTTCCACCAGATCGGGGAGAAGACATTTCTTCATCATCATCGTCTTCCGGGAATCCCATGCCGGAATTTACATCCGGTTGCAATGTGGCTTGTTCCAACACTTTCACGTAATTAACGTCATTAGCTTCGAGCACGGAAGCAGCCATATTGTTTCTTTCTCTTAGGATCGCTAACAAAACATGCTCTGTATCAGCTATATTACTTCTCATTCCACGTGCTTCTAAAATACACATTTTTAATATTTTTGCCGCGTCATTAGACAACGGTATCTCTGCATCAGGCAATAGCATATCATCAGCTTCTGTCTTCAGCCGAGCTTCAATCTGCTGCTTTACTGCAGCTAAATTGGTGTTGAGTTTTGACAATATCTCGATAGCTTTTCCTTCACCGTCACGAAGCAATCCCAGAAGTAGGTGCTCAGGTCCGATATGCCTACTCCTCAACCGGTTAGCTTCTTCCTTGCTATAGACGATAATGTCGGAAACTCTTTGTGAGAATTGATTATTCATACTTTTTCCTTTTCTTCTAAGGGGTTATTTACTGGCAAATATACGCATTTAATCAAGTTTGTATTGCATATTTGCTTTATTTCTTATATCTACAAATGGCGTGCCATAAAAACAATGCTTTGTATTATATATATAAGGTATAACAAATACCACTCCCTGTTTTTCACAGATATAGTCTCCTTAATGGTAGTATTTATTCTTTTTCTCATTTCTTTTTCTAATATTAATGGTTAGAAGTCAATCCGTTCCTTGAAATTTTTAATTTTAATAACTAAATATAGACAAACAGACTGTCCTTCAAGCAGAAAAAAACTTTCTTCGGAAAAACTTTCGTATATCGTGGAAAAGTAGTACTTTAGCGTGGTTTTTCACAGACCATACAATGTATAATTAATAATCATTTTAAATGCTTGAACAAGACAGAATTATAAAGATTAACATCGAGGAGGAAATGAAGTCATCGTACATTGACTACTCCATGTCGGTCATTGTTTCACGTGCCCTTCCGGATGTTAGAGATGGATTTAAGCCCGTTCACCGTAGAATTTTATACGGAATGATGGAATTGGGTAATACTTCAGACAAACCTTATAAAAAATCTGCAAGAATTGTGGGTGAAGTACTGGGTAAGTACCATCCGCATGGAGACTCTTCAGTTTATTATGCTATGGTGCGTATGGCTCAGGAATGGGCAATGCGTTATCCTTTAGTAGATGGCCAAGGTAACTTTGGTTCTGTAGATGGTGATAGCCCCGCTGCCATGCGTTATACGGAGGCTCGTCTAAACAAGTTAGGTGAAGCGATGATGGATGACCTGTATAAGGAAACTGTAGACTTCGAACCTAACTTTGATAATACGTTGACAGAGCCGAAGGTGATGCCGACCCGTATTCCTAATCTTTTGGTTAATGGTGCTTCCGGTATTGCGGTAGGTATGGCAACTAATATGCCTCCTCATAATCTTTCGGAAGTAATTGATGCTTGTGAAGCATATATTGATAATCAGGAAATCACAGTAGAGGAACTGATGACTTATGTCAAAGCTCCAGATTTCCCTACAGGTGGTTATATATATGGTATCAGCGGAGTACGTGAAGGATATCTGACAGGTCGTGGACGTGTAGTAATGCGTGCAAAAGCGGAAATTGAAACCGGACAGACACATGATAAAATCGTAGTGACTGAGATCCCTTATAATGTTAATAAGGCTGAACTGATCAAATATATTGCTGATCTTGTTAACGATAAGAGAATAGAAGGTATCTCGAATGCAAACGACGAGTCTGACCGTGACGGTATGCGTATCGTTATCGATGTAAAACGTGATGCTAATGCAAGTGTAGTGCTGAATAAGCTGTATAAGATGACAGCCTTACAGACTTCCTTCGGTGTGAATAATGTTGCATTGGTTCACGGACGTCCTAAGACATTGAATCTGAGAGATATGATTAAATACTTCGTAGAGCACAGGCACGAAGTAGTTATCCGCCGTACTCAGTTCGATCTGCGTAAAGCAAAGGAACGTGCACATATCCTTGAAGGTTTAATCATTGCTTCTGATAATATTGATGAAGTTATTCGTATTATTCGTGCAGCTAAGACTCCAAATGATGCTATTGCAGGTTTGATAGAACGTTTTAATCTGACAGAAATACAGTCACGTGCAATTGTAGAGATGCGTTTGCGTCAGTTGACTGGTCTGATGCAGGATCAGCTTCATGCTGAATACGAAGAAATCATGAAACAGATTGCTTATTTGGAAAGCATTTTGGCTGATGATGAGGTATGTCGTAAGGTGATGAAAGATGAATTATTGGAAGTTAAAGCGAAATATGGTGACGAACGTCGTTCTGAAATCGTTTATTCTTCCGAAGAGTTTAATCCGGAGGACTTCTATGCTGATGATCAGATGATTATCACAATATCTCATATGGGATATATCAAACGTACGCCATTAACAGAATTCCGTGCGCAGAATCGTGGTGGGGTAGGCTCTAAGGGAACAGAAACTCGTGATGCGGACTTTGTAGAGCATATATATCCGGCTACTATGCACAATACCATGATGTTCTTTACACAAAAAGGTAAATGTTATTGGCTGAAAGTTTATGAGATACCAGAAGGAACGAAGAATTCCAAAGGACGTGCTATACAAAACCTGTTAAATATTGACTCTGATGACAGTGTTACTGCATATTTGCGTGTTAAGAGCCTGGATGACACTGAATATATCAATAGTCATTACGTATTATTCTGTACGAAGAAAGGTGTTATCAAGAAGACATTGCTTGAACAATATTCACGCCCGCGTCAGAATGGTGTAAATGCTATTACAATTCGTGAGGATGACAGTGTAATTGAAGTTCGAATGACGAATGGTAATAATGAAATCATTATTGCTAATCGTAATGGTCGGGCTATTCGTTTCCATGAAGCTGCAGTTCGTGTAATGGGACGTACGGCTACAGGTGTACGTGGTATTACATTGGATAATGATGGTCAGGATGAAGTAATAGGAATGATATGTATAAAAGATTTGGAAACAGAATCCGTAATGGTTGTTTCTGAACAGGGATATGGTAAACGCTCTGAAATTGAAGATTATCGTAAGACTAATCGCGGTGGTAAGGGTGTAAAGACCATGAATATTACTGAAAAAACAGGTAAGTTGGTAACAATTAAGTCAGTGACTGATGAGAACGACTTAATGATTATCAATAAATCCGGAATAACTATCCGTCTGAAAGTTGCTGATGTCCGTATTATGGGACGTGCTACTCAAGGTGTTCGTCTGATTAATCTTGAAAAACGTAACGATCAGATTGGTTCTGTATGTAAAGTAATGACAGAAAGTCTTGAGGATGAAGTTCCCGCAGAAGAAGCAGAAGGTACTATTGTCAGTGATCTGACTACTGATCAGGATGTTGACAATGCAGATACTGCTACAGATGTTAATGAAAATAACAACGAAATTGAGGAATAGACATAATATTAATAATTAATCAAACAACAATCATGAAAAGAGTATTATTTTCAATGGTTTTATTGATGGCCGTAAGCTTATCATTCGCTCAAATGAAGAATGTAAAAGAAGCCAAAAGCATTGCCAGTGATGTAAAACCGAATTTTAATCAAGCTGAAAAGCTGATTAATGAAGCCATTAAGAACCCTGAGACCAAGGATCTTCCTGACACATGGGACGTTGCTGGATTTATTCAGAAACGTTTTATTGAAGAAGAACGTGATAAGAAGGGTGTTCTGAAACAGCCGTTTGACACATTGAAGGCATACAACAGCATTTTAAAAATGTTTGAGTATTATACTAAATGTGATGATCTAGCTCAAGTACCTAATGAAAAAGGTAAAATTAAAAACAAATATAGAAAAGCAAATGCTTCAACTATATTGGTTGAACGTCCTAACTTAATTAACGGTGGTATTCAATTCTTTAACCTTGATAAGAATAAGGAAGCTTTGCAATTCTTTGCAACATACGTAGAATCAGCTTCTTATCCTATGTTGGCAGAGCAAAATTTGGCTAAAACAGATACTCTTTTGGCACAAATAGCATATTACGCAACATTGGCTGCTGACAGAGTAGGAGATAAAGATGCAATTATTAAATATGCTCCTGCTGCTTTGGATGACAAAGATGGCGGTAAGTTTGCAATGCAATTGATGGCAGATGCATATAAAGCTAAAGGTGATACTGCAGCATGGGTTAAATCATTGGAAGAAGGTATTTTAAAATTCCCTGGAAATGATTATTTCTTTGCGAATTTGGTAGATTACTATACTAGCTCTAACCAAGCTTCTAAAGCAATGGAATTTGCTGATAGAATGTTGTCTACTGATGCTAATAACAAGTTGTATCTTTATGTGAAAGCGTATCTTTATCATAATATGAAAGAATATGATAAAGCTATTGAGTTCTACAAGAAAGCTATTGCTGCAGATCCTGAATATGCAGAGGCATATTCTAATGTAGGATTAGTGTATTTGATGAAGGCTCAGGATTATGCTGATAAAGCTACAACAGATATCAATGATCCGAAATATGCAGAGGCACAAGCTACAGTGAAGAAATTCTATGAAGAAGCTAAGCCATTCTACGAAAAAGCCAGAGCTTTGAAACCTGATCAGAAAGATTTGTGGTTACAGGGTCTTTACCGTGTTTACTATAATCTGAACATGGGTCCTGAATTTGAAGAAATCGATAAGATGATGAAATAATTATATTCAGTTTTTATAAAAAGACTATCCCAAAATTTAAATTAGGATAGTCTTTTTTGTTTTTACAAATAAAGAAGCTTGAATGATGATTCTGATTTTTTTTTATCAAAATATATAATGATGAATTTCTTTTTGTGAGAAAATGAAAAAGAGGCTATAACCAATTCATTTGGAATGCCTCTTTTGGTTTTAGAGAGAGAAGAGAGAGAAATTAGTTATAAGTATTATCTATTTTTCTATTAAACATAATGATAATTATTCCCTGAACGTAAACAGTTTATTTTCGTTCTTTCTCCATCATCCGTTAATAACAAGCAATGGCGTATCGGAATGGAAAATCATCTTACGAGCGATACTTGGGTTAAATAATCGTGCAAATATATTTCTCTTATAGGAAGTTAATGTTATTATATCAATTTGATTATCTTTGATATATTGATCAAGTCCTTTTAATAGATTATCATTCATTACCACATCATAATGAATTTCAAGCCCGGGATATTGTTTTTGGAAATAGTCTTTGATACCTGCAAGTTTAATTTCATTCCAAGTATCTTTGGATTCAGCCAGATGTATTAATGAGACTGAAAAATGGAAAGATTTCCAAGTGTTGAAAAATGCTTCAAAAGCAATCAAGTCTCTCTGATCAAAATTGGTTAAGAAAGCAATACGTTTTACTTCATTGAATTCTTTGAATGGAGTATTTTCCGGAATTGCTAATACTGCTGTGCGGCTTCGATCAATAATTTCAGCTGTTACACTGCCAATTAAGTCAATGTCTTTCTGGCTTTTTCCACGCGTTCCCATAATGATAACCTTAGGACGCTGCTCCTTGGCATATCTTAAAATTTCTTCTTCTGGAATTCCTTCTCGCAAAATGCAACTATATTTGATATCCGGAAATTCTCCAGATGCAACTTTTTCCTTTATCTTATCAGATAGTGCGTTGAGATCTGAATGGACCTGTTGGATGATTGTTTTAACAGATTCTTCATCTCCGATCTGATAATTGAATACATCGCCATATGGTAATGACGAAGCGTATATCGGTGTAAAGTAAACATGTAATAGAATCACTTCAGAATTCTCAGTTTTAGCCAAATTAAAGCCAAATTCACACGCTTTCATCGAATAACTGGAGAAGTCGACAGGTATTAAAATTTTGTTCGATTTATTATCTACCTTAGGTGTCTTCTCTCCCACTATACTTTCAGATAACCAGGTAGAACTTTCCGTTATTTTTAATGCACGTGGTAGATCACTTTCTTTAATTCGTAGACGTACTCCTGAAGATACAACAGGTTGTATTTGATTTACGTTATGAATGTATGTTTCTATTCCTTCATTTTCGAGGACATTCTTTAGAATCTGAGCTTTTGTATAAGTCAGAATAGCTAAGGTTACTAATTTATCTTCCATAATAATCTGTTTTTGAAGGTGAACAAATAAGAAATCCCAATTGTTTGGGCAATTGGGATTCTTGTTTTATATTTTAAATTTGCATAGGTTCGGTAGCTTGTTCTTTTTGCATACTCATGTTTATTTCATCTAAAATTTTTAGAGCCCGGTCGAGAACAGTTGTGTCATCCAGCATTACAAGCCCGCCATCCGGACCGGGCTCAAGATGTATTCCGACACTTTTTCCTTCCTTGAAATTGTGGCCTCCGAAGAAGTTGCGCACTGTATCTACGTGCAAACCAAGTTCGTCTGCTATTCTATGCATGCTACCGCTAGGCAATGAATCTTTAATCTTGCGAAGTTCATTAAATGTTATTGTTCTCATGTCTCATAAATTTAATGGTTAATACTATATTGTATTTAATTTTTTATCACGCTATAAACTTAAGCAAAAAAAAAGATAAAACAAATTATTTGCTTATCTTTTTTCCTAAATTCCTAAATTCTGTTTACGAATTTTATATCACTTCAATAGCGGAAGCCGGCACCCATCCTACTTTGCCGTCTTCCAAGCGAATTTCTTTCCATTCTTTCATTGAGTTATCTTTGATACTGACCTTACGTCCCTCATGAAGGATGAACAAACTTGTTCCACTTTCACTCGGAGTGCTGCGAACTGTTACACTAGGATTCATGACGATCGCTTCGCTTCTATTTACTAAACGTTCTTTTTGCTCTGAAGCAAAAAGATTAGAGCATATTACAACAATTAAGAAAACGATACCTGATATAAATCCTCCTTTTTTCAGTATAATCTGCTTGGAGAAAATAAAGAAGTAAAGAGCGATGATAAATAGAATAAAGGAGACAATTCCCCATGTAGCCCATGCGTCTACACTCATACTGTTTATCAAGGCTTTGGCCCATGATACAAAGAAAACTTCCGGAACAGGTTCTACTTTATCTATTGTTTTAGCGCGTGCTACTTCCAGATTGGCACGGATGTCGCTGTTTCCTGGTTTCATAAGCAAAGCACGTTCGTAGTTGAGTACGGCTTTTGCTATTTCTCCAGCTTTGTAGTAACTGTTTCCTAAATTATAGTACACATCTGCAGATTCCCCATTTTTTAATAAGGATTCATATATTTGGATAGCAGTTGCATAATCATCTTTTATATATGCGGAATCTCCTTCGGCTTTTGTTACATCTTCCAACTTCGTATCAGAAAATGTATGTGAACCCGCATGGATAGAATCAGCTTCGGTTGTTTGTATAGAATCAATGCTTTGAGTTCCTTGTCCGAAACAAGTGACTGACATTGATAATAATATAAAAAACAATATTTTTTTCATGACACAATCTCTTCTGGGTTAATGTTTTATTGAATTTTCCATTCTGCTTATCACTTCTATTGAAGAAGAATAAACTTTATCCATTGCCTGATTTTCATCACCTGGAGCGAAACGGGCAAATTCACAATCATTCAATGCATTTAGGAATTCTTTAATTAGTTCTTCACTTACTCCATGGTTTCTCAGCTTCTCTTCAATATTGTCTTTCGACAAACGGGAAACCGGAATACTAAGTTTGTCGCTGATATATCCCCACAATGCTTTCAGTACTTCATCATAGAAGGCATCTTTCTTGTTTTCAGAGAGCAACTTACCGGCTAGTTTCATGCGTTTGGTTGCTACCTTATTAGCTTTCTTTGTTTTCATCTTAGCAACATTGGCATTTGCAGCGGCTTGTTTACGGTAGATGATAAAGAAGATGATGAAGGCTAGAGCAGGAATGATATAGAACAGCCAATAGGTCATTGAGCCATAGAAGAAACTACCCTTAGGTTGGAGAGTAACTTCATTTTGCTTAATGTAACGGATATCTTCACCCAATACTTTCAAGTCTTCTTTATTGGTGAAATTGGCAATCACCTGATCAGCATTTCCTGCACCTTTCTCAACATTGATTACATAGTCTTCCGTTTTCAACGTTTTGTAAGATTTTGAACGGATATCGAAATAGCTGAAAGATACCCCCGGAATTTTATAATTGCCAGCATGTCTTGGAATAGCCAGATACTCAATAACTTTATTTCCTGTTAGACCTTCCTGAGTTAATCTGACTTGGTTGTCCACCTTTGGATCATATACTTCAAAGTCATCTGGAAATTTAATTTCCGGATTAGAAATCAGTTTCAGGTTTCCAGTTCCGGAGATGACTAACTTGATAGTGATAGCATCATTAGTTTTCAGCTCCTTGCTATTGATGGAAGAAGAAATGTTGAACTCTCCCACTCCACCTGAAAAGTTTGCAGGTTTACCAGCAGGAAGCGGATTGACATTAATTGCTATTTTAGGAGTAACGATAGATTTCGGTACTTTAACTACATTGCTTCCACCATTGAAAAATGCATCAAAAGGATCGTCAGATTGTACAGCTTTACCTACCGTCATCTGGAACTGTGCCGGTTCTATAAATAACTTACCCGGTTGCTGGGGAAATAATACAAATTGGCGATAGATTGTCGTATTATAGTTACGTCCTTTATAATGCTCCTGTGTCCATCTTGCATTTGCATTCATTTCAATTTCTTGAGAATGAAATCCTTTAAAGTCAGGCAGTTTGGCATTATTTAATTGCAAGTCATGCTCTCTGGTGTATATTTTATAGGTCAAGACAAATGCTTCCTGCTCGTATACATTCGTTTTACTGGCAGTTGCCGTGATAAACAAATCCTGATTAGATACACTTGTACCAGATGAAGAGCGTGCAGATGAGCTACCGTCATTTTGTCCTCCATTACCAGCCTGGTCTTGTGGCAAAACCTTCACCTTTACGGAGTTTGAAACCATCTGGTTGCCATCAGCTACAATAGAAGCTCCGGGGATTGTATATTCACCGGCAGTATTTGCCATCAATATATAAGTGAATGTAATACTACTTGTAGAGGTGACATTACCATTCATTATCTGTGTACTGCTTTGCTGAGAACGGCTTGGCCCCATCAGGACGTCGAATCCTTTGATAGACGGTGCCTGAAAGTCTTTAACTTTTTGTGTGGTTACTGTATAAGATAGCCTGAATTGATCCCCTACCACCACTACATCGGGAGCGGAAGCAGTGAATGACACCTTGTCGGCAAGCGCTTGGGTGCTATATGCTATCAATGCCATCAATATAACAATCAGTTTTTTCATTGCTTATGAAATTTATATCATCAACTTTTTATTATTACCAATCTTTTTCTAGACGACCGCCCTGAATAACCTTCTGTTGTTTCTTCACTTTGTCCTGTACGTCTTTCTCATCTTGCATTACAGAATTAAGTAACTGCTCAGCATTTTCCTTTGACATCTGATTATCTTGTTTTTCAGGCTTCGGCGGTTGTTGCTGATCCTTTTGATCGTCTTTCTTCTGATCGTTCTGTTTATCTTTGTTTTGGTCCTGTTTCTGGTCTTGTTTCTGCTGCTGATCTTTATTCTGATCCTGATTTTGATCTTGATCCTGCTGATTCTGTTGGTCTTTCAGCATCTTTTGAGCGAGTGCCAGGTTATACCGTGTTTCATGATCTGCAGGATTGTTGCGCAACGACATTTTGTAGGCATCCACAGCTTTTGCATAATCTTTACCAGCTTGAAAAAGCACCCCCATATTATGGTAAATGTGTGCCAATTTCATTTTATCCTTTTCTATTTTGCTGGCAGAATCATATTGCTCCATGGCTTCCTGAAACTTTTGTTGCTGTGAGAGCGTATTTCCCAAATTGTACATGGATACAGCAGATTTAGGATTAACTTCCAAAGCCTTGCGGTAATTAACCTCTGCATCTACGAATACACTATCATTGAACAGACGATTTCCTTTGCGGATATAGTCACGCTCTGCTTTCTGTGCCGAAACACCAACAGCCAATAACAGAAAAGCAGCGAACAGGATATATTTCATTTTTAACATACGCATAGCTTACTTCTTATTAGAGAAAAGATGAACGTTTTTGAATAATGGATTCTTACGATCCAAAATTAACATCTCAGCTAGTAACAATAGTAAAATGATCCATGCAATAGCCTGAAACTGTTCGTTGAAATCCGTATATATTTTCGATTCCACATCAGACTTAGCCATCTTACTTATTTCCTGACTGATAGCCTTTTGAGCAGAATTAGAATTATCTACCCGTACATAGATACCCTTTCCGTCTTTGGCTATTTCTTGACACATGCCCTCATTCAGACGGGTTACAATTACATTACCTTCGCGGTCACGGCGATAATCATTGGTACCTTCTACAGGAATAGGAGCACCTTCGGGCATACCTACTCCCAGCACACTTACCTGAATCCCTTTTTCGGCAGCAGCTTTAGCAGCTTCTACAGCGCCACCTTCATGATTCTCACCATCCGTGATGACAATGATAGCACGTCCCACTCCTTCTTGCGGAGTAAAACTGCGGGTTGCCAGGTTGATTGCCTCTCCGATTGCTGTACCCTGCTTGGAAATCAGCGATGGGCTGATAGATTCCAAAAACATTTTGGCGGAAATATAATCGCTCGTGATCGGTAGCTGGGTAAAAGCATCTCCGGCAAATACGATCATACCGACTTTGTCGTTATCTAATTCATCTACCAATCTGGATATTAATCTCTTGGCTTTTTCCAAACGGCTGGGCTGCACATCCTGCGCCAGCATAGAATTAGATATATCCAGAGCTATAATCACTTCCACCCCTTTACGTTTCACCGTTTCCTGCTTGGAACCAAATTGCGGACGAGCCAGCAATACTGAGAATAAGCCGATAGCGGCAAAGATGAGCCAAAATTTCACATCCGGTCGATATTTAGATACATCCGGCATTAATTGCGCTAACAATTCCGGATCTCCAAAACGTCGGATATTTCTCCGTCTCCTGTAATTGGAATACAAGTAGAAAGCTGCTAAAAACGGTAATAGCAGCAATAAATATAAATATGCAGGTTCTTCAAATCGAAACATCTTCTTCCTATTTTACGTTACAAATCACGATTGACGAAACATTCCTACGGAATTTTCTTGAGTATTGAATTACGCAATAAAACTTCCAGTAGTACACAAAGGAAAGCAGCCAGTGCAAACCAGCGATAGTTTTCTTCCCGTTTGCTATACTCTTTTACGTTCAACTTTGTTTTCTCCAGCTTGTCAATTTCTTCATATACCTCTTTCAGTTTCGAGTTGCTCGTAGCTCTGAAATAGTTACCATCGGTAGTACCGGCAATCTGAGTCAGTGTTTTCTCATCGATTTCCACCGGCATATTGATATACTGTACTGTATTACCGACCGGATAAGGATATGGAGCCATTCCATTCGTACCCACTCCGATGGTATACACACGGATACCGAAACTTTTGGCAATCTCAGCGGCTGTCAATGGCGAAATATCTCCTTTATTATTGGTACCATCCGTCAATAAGATGATAACTTTTGATTTCGCTTTACTGTCTTTCAGGCGGGTTACAGCATTTGCAACTCCCATACCAACAGCTGTACCATCTTCAATAAGGCCACATTTGATATTATGAATCATATCCAGCAATACAGCATGGTCCACAGTCAGCGGGCATTGAGTGAATGTTTCTCCGGCAAACAGAGTGATACCAATATTATCATTCGGGCGTCCGTTAATAAATTCGGCTGCTACATCTTTAGCAGCTTCCAGTCTGTTTGGCTTCAAGTCTTCCGCCAGCATACTGGTAGACACGTCGATAGCCAGCATAATATCAATTCCCTCTATTTCGCTGTTTTGCCACTTATTAGTGCTTTGCGGACGCGCTAATACCACAATAATCAAAGCCAATGCAATGACGCGCAGTATAAATGGAGCATGTAGCAAATAATTCTTATAACTTTTAGGAGTATGCGCATATACCCGTGCATCCGAAATCTGAAGGGTAGCTTCAGTTTTCTTTCGCTTCAAGATATACCATACAATATAAGGTATAAGCAATAATAGCAAAAACAGATATTCAATATTGGCAAAAACCATTTTATTTTCGATTTAACAGTTTACTATTTAGTATTCACACCACATTATGCAAAGAGATCATAAAGCTGCATACCTATATATACAAAAGTACCTATTAATGCTGCTGACAAGAATACAATACCGCAGATTAATAATATTTTAGTACGCAGAGAACGTTTCTCGATAATTGTGATTTCCGTTGGTTGCGGTTTCTGATTCTCCTCTTCCGGTTGCTTTGTTTCGTTGATAAAGTCGATTGCATTAATCAAATTCGCATCATTTTCATTCATTTGCGGATCATGCTTGGCAAATTTTACTAAATCAGCTGTCTGGAAGAGTTCCTTCAAATCTGATATTGCCTCTTTATCATTCATTTCCAATAACTTATCGATGATTTCAGAAGAAGTCATCTCTAGTGCATTGAATCCGAAACGATCTTTAATATAAGTACGAAGAGTATCTGTCAATTCCGTATAATATGCCTTCGGCTGTCCTTTCTGCCATACTTTCTCATTCTTGATACGTTCGATTTCCTTCATAGCAGCCTGATGTGGCGGCAACTTAGGTTCTACTTTTATCTTACGGATAATCGGTTTGTTATCACGTATACGAATGATCAGATAGATCAATAAGCCGAGTAAAGGCAATGCAAGAAATGAGCAACCGATCAGCCCATACCAGTCTTCCCATGCGAAAGGCGCTTTCATCACCGTTTTCTGTCCGAAGAACTGGTCTGGATGCAATGTGTCAACTGGCATAGAATATACTTTCAATGCCAGAGCTTTCGATCTATATTCTTTGCCATCCACAGTGACAGGCATCGGCGGAAGATAATAGAGAGCTGAGTCAAACGAGGTAACAATGTATTCCTGAGTAATCAGCATTCGTTGGCGATCATTCAGAAATTGTGTATCCGGTTTGGCGGTTTCTATAATTTCTACCCCTCGCACCAGTGTATCGGTATAAGCAGGAAAAACAGCACGTTGTTTGGCGTCCATCGCTACTTGTAATTGTACTTTCGCCTGTTCGCCAATTAATATCTGCAACGAATCTATCTTAGCTTCCACTGTAACAGACTGTGCCACAGTTCTACCTATAGAAAGCAGACATAACAATGCTATCAGAATAATATTTCTATTCATCTTTGATTCCATTAATTTCGTTTGGCAAATAAATTCAGCAATGCCTTTACGTAATCCTGGTCGGTTCTCACAGATACGGAGTCAACATTACTTTTGGTAAATGTGTCGTTCAGTTCGGTCTGTTTGTTTATCCACCAGTCACGGTGTGCCCGGCGTACAGCTTTGGAAGAAGTATCGATCCATTGTTCATGGCCGGTTTCCGCATCTTTTATTCGCATCAGTCCCACCGGAGGAAGATCACTCACTCTCCTATCGTAAACCTGCAATGCCACTACGTCATGCTTTCGGTTGGCAATAGTCAGAGCGTTTTTAAAGTTATCCTGATCGATGAAGTCAGATAGAATAAACGCTGTACAGCGTCTTTTCATTACATTAGTCAGATACTCCAATGCGAGACGAATATTGGTACGACGGCTTTCCGGTTGGAAGTCAATCAGTTCGCGGATAATATATAGAATGTGTTTACGTCCCTTTTTAGGAGGAATAAACTTTTCTATCCGGTCTGAAAAGAAGATCACACCAATTTTATCGTTGTTTTGTATAGCAGAAAATGCAAGAGTAGCTGCAATTTCCGTTACCATATCCTTCTTCAGTTGTTTAACCGTACCAAATTCCAAACTTCCGGAAACATCGACCATCAACATCACTGTCAGTTCGCGCTCTTCTTCAAACACCTTCACATAAGGTTTGTTGAATCGTGCCGTCACATTCCAGTCGATGTCGCGTATATCGTCGCCGAACTGATACTCACGGACTTCAGAGAACGACATACCTCTACCTTTGAAAGCCGAATGGTATTGGCCTGCAAAGATATTGTTAGACAGTCCTCGTGTCTTGATTTCAATCTGACGAACTTTTTTTAATATTTCACTTGTTTCCATTTATACAGTAGTTAAAGTAGTAAGTAGTCAGGTAGTTAAGTAAAATACACTTGACTACCTTTTACTGCATTGTAATATTACGGCAGATTAGGGCACTTCAACCTTGTTCAGAATCTTGCTGATGATTTCGTCCGAAGTCATGTTGTTGGCTTCCGCCTCGTATGTCAGTCCAATACGGTGACGAAGAACATCATGCGCAACAGCACGTACATCTTCCGGGATTACATAGCCGCGGCGTTTGATGAAAGCGTATGTGCGGGCAGCTAGCGCCAGATTGATAGAAGCACGCGGTGAGCCACCAAATCCGATCATGTCTTTCAGTTCTTTGAGATCGTATTTCTCGGGGAAACGAGTAGCAAATACAATATCTACAATATAACGTTCTATTTTCTCATCCAGATAAACCTGGCGAACCACCTTGCGGGCTTCGATAATTTCTTCTGCTTTCAGGATAGGTTTCACATTGAACTTCTCACCGTTGATATTCTGACGGATAATCAGTTTTTCTTCTTCCAGCTTCGGATAGTCAATCACTACTTTCAGCATGAAACGGTCTACCTGTGCTTCAGGAAGCGGGTAAGTACCTTCTTGTTCAATCGGGTTCTGAGTGGCCAATACTAAGAAAGGTTCCGGCAACATGAATGTTTCCTTACCAATAGTAACCTGACGTTCCTGCATGGCTTCCAGCAAGGCACTCTGTACTTTGGCCGGAGCACGGTTTATTTCATCCGCCAATACGAAGTTGGCAAAGATAGGTCCTCTTTGTACTTTGAAAGATTCATCTTTCTGACTGTAAACCATTGTACCAATAACATCGGCCGGCAATAAGTCGGGAGTGAACTGAATACGGCTATATTTCGCGTCGATCAGGGAAGCGAGTGTTTTGATAGCCAAAGTTTTTGCCAGACCGGGTACACCTTCTAAAAGAACATGTCCGTCGGAAAGCAATCCGATAAGCAGTGATTCAACCAAATGTTTCTGACCAACAATGATTTGGTCCATACCTGTCGTAAGATTGGTAACGAAAGCACTTTGTCTTTCAATCCGCTCATTCAGTTCGCGGATATCAATTGATTCAGCCATAAATACTTAATATTTTATTATTTAATTCTCATTAATTAAGGTGTAAGACTTACCAGTGTGTAAGGCTTCTAAATTCGCTCCCAAAAGTACGCCATATAATTAACGATTGCAACTAATTTTTATTAAAAAACAATGCGAAATCTTTAGATTAAGGTACTTTCATACGCTTTTGTACTTACGTAACATTTCACCCGGCTATACATTGCTGTATGAGCCGGGTGAATAGGTGTTTTTTGTTTTTATTCTTTTGTAAGTTCCGGTATCTCGATTGTCGTACCGTATGGTACGTTATCGGGGTTCTTGATTACTTTCGGGTTATGTTTTACGATATATGGCCACATGGCTTTTGTACCGTAAAAGCGTAATGAAACTTTCGTTAAAGTCTCTCCTTCTTTAATTGTGTATTTTGTTTTGGTACCGGTTATCTTGTAGGATGCGGAATCCGAATATGCCGAAGCTGTTGGTTGTTGTTGGGCAGGTTTACTTTCTGCTTTGACAGGTTCCGCTGTCGGTTCCTTCTTGACAACAGGTTGCGGTTGGACTGCTTCCACCACAGTATCCTTGTGTGCAATTGTATCTGAAAGCTGTGCTTCCGGCTGCACAGGTTGAGTAACTTCCGGTATATCAACCACATTCTTATCAGACGAAGATGAGAACAAATCCGGATAATAAATAAACAGGATAGCTCCTCCGCACAGTAGTAAGACTATAATAATAGTTGCTATTAAATAAGGAATAGCTGATTTTTCCTTTTTATCACTGTCTTTATCAGTATAGGTGGCTTTCGGTTGTTCTATTTCCGGCTGTTCTTGGAGAGTGACAGGCTCCATATTTGCTTTATGAAGCTCTTGGGCTATAATTTGCTCTGCAGTAACTTCCGCTTTTTCTGTAATAACCGTTTTCTCTTCCTCCTCTTCTGTTGTTTCAGTCTCTGGTTTCTGCTCTTCTATAATTGTTTCTTCCGATTGTTCCTTAGCAGGTTCCTCTGTCACCGGACTGAAGTCAGGTTCCAAAACAGTTTCCGAAGATTCCTCTACAGGCTCTTCTCCTGGGGCTTCCTCAGATACAGATTCCGGTTTCGGTTCAATTTTCACTTCCGGCAATTCTTCAGCTTCTGGTTCTTCTGTTGCAATTAGTTCCGGTTCTGTTTCAGGTTGACCGGTTTCATTCGCGTCAGTTTCAGGAACTTCAGCCACAGCTACTGCTTCAGCAGTCGGCTGCTCTTCGATTACAGGTTCTTCCAGTTGTATTTCTTCCTGAATATCTCCACCGGCATTTTCATTTCCTGCTATTTCAGAGTCGATCATTTCAGTCTCTGTATCAGAAACCGCACCTTCCTCCTCATCGGATTCTTCCATAGGGGTATCTTCCAATACCGTACCTTCATTTAATACTACCGTTTCAAAATGTGCAAAAGGCTTATTTATTGTATCTCTCAGATTGGTGTCCGGAGTAAACGATACTTTGGTATGACCTTTTATCTGGAAACGTTCCCCTGTGTTGACATTAACGCTTTCCCGACTATCTACATCCACAAGTTTGAAAGTCCCCAATCCTTTGATTTTCACAGTCTTCTCATTCTCCAGGGCTTGTTCTATCAAGAGAAAAAACTCTTTGACGAATGCTTCGGCATCCTTCTTGGTCATGCTATGTTTAGCCGCCAATAAGTCGATAAGGTCTTGAATTGTCAGTCTTTCATTCATAATGGGAAATATATATTATTTAAACTTGTCTTTCAGTGTATTGCTGGGTCTGTACGTCAATACCAATTTAGGAGGAACCAGCATACGTTGCTTCGTGGACGGATTGATCGAAATGCGCTCCGCTTTTTTCTTCACTTCAAAAGAACCAAAGCCCTGTATTGCAATCGCATTCCCGTCTTCCAGTTCCTGTGTCATGTCAGACAATAAAGAACTTATCAGTTCAGAAGTGTCTTTGATAGTATACCCCAGTCTGTCTGCCAGTTCCGATGTAAATTCCTTATTATTCATACTTGTTTAATATCTTTGCATATAAATCAAAATCGTCCGCATCGGTTACTTCTACCTGATAGAATTGTCCGACTTCAAGTTCTTTTCTGGAAACACTGATCAATACTTCTGGGTCTACCTCCGGTGAATCAAATTCCGTACGTCCGATATAATAATCTCCCTCGATCCGGTCGATGATGACTTTCATCTGCTGACCAATTTTTGCAGCGCTCAATTCTGCTGAAATACCTTGCTGGATATCCATTAGCTCGTCCAGTCGGGCTTGTTTAACCTCCTGTGGTATAGAGTCTTCATATTGCTGGGCAGCATAAGTACCCTCTTCTTCAGAATAAGCGAAAGCCCCCATCCTGTCGAAACGCGCCTTGCGTACAAATTCTTTCAGCTCTTCAAAGTCTTCTTCCGTTTCTCCGGGATGTCCTACCATCAGCGTAGTGCGCAGATGGATACCCGGTACTTCTTTACGGAACTGTTCGATCAGCTTGTACGTATCTTCTTTGCTTACTTGCCGACGCATCAGTTTCAACATGTTGTCACTGATATGCTGCAAGGCTATATCCATATATTTGCAGACATTATCGCGTTCCCGCATCACCCGAAATAAATCCGTTGGAAAATGTGCCGGATACGCATAATGCAGACGAATCCACTCTACACCCGGAATTTCCGAGATACGTTCGATCAATTCGGGTAGCATTTGCTTTTTATACAGATCGACTCCGTAATACGTCAATTCCTGAGCGATCACCTGAAACTCCTTTACCCCTTGCGATACCAGATACCGGACTTCATCCAGTATTTCTTCCATCGACTTGGATATATGGCGTCCTGTAATAATGGGAATAGCACAATAAGAGCACTTGCGGTCACATCCTTCTGAAATCTTCAGATAAGCATAATGCTTGGGAGTGGTCAAAGTACGCTCAATATACAATTCCTCATGGTACGTTTTTCCCAAGTCCTGCAAGAGTTCTTTCCAGTTGAATTTGCCGTAGAACTTGTCTACCTGTGGTATTTCAATGGCCAGTTCTTGTAAATAACGCTCGGAAAGACAGCCCATTACAAACAGTTTCTTCAAGTCGCCTTCTTCTTTTCTTTCTGCAAATTCCAGAATCATATTGATAGACTCTTCTTTCGCGTCACCGATGAAACCGCAGGTGTTGATTACCGCTATCTCCCCTTCCGGATTTTCTGTATCATGAGTTACGCTGTATCCTGCTTCTTCCAGCTGACGCATCAACTGCTCCGAGTCTACTAAATTTTTAGAACAACCTAAAGTAATAATATCTATTCTCTTTCTTTTCATGCATTCTCTCCAAACAGGGAATCAACAAATTCATTTTTGCGGAAGACTTGCAAATCTTCCATGCCTTCACCCAATCCAATGTATTTTACAGGAATCTTGAACTGGTCGGAGATGCCGATCACTACTCCGCCTTTGGCGGTTCCGTCCAACTTGGTGATAGCCATTGCAGTCACCTCCGTAGCCAATGTAAATTGCTTGGCTTGCTCGAAAGCATTCTGTCCGGTAGAACCATCCAATACCAGCAGGACTTCATCCGGTGCATTGGGTACTACCTTCTTCATGACGTTCTTTATCTTGGTAAGCTCATTCATCAAGCCTACTTTATTGTGTAAGCGGCCGGCCGTATCGATAATCACTACATCCGCATTGTTGGCAACAGCAGAACTCAGTGTATCGAAAGCGACAGATGCAGGGTCCGCACCCATTTTCTGTTTTACAACAGGCACACCTACGCGTTCACCCCAGATCATCAACTGCTCTACGGCAGCTGCACGGAATGTATCGGCGGCACCCAAATAAACAGATTTGCCCGCTTTCTTGAATTGATAAGCTAATTTCCCGATTGTTGTTGTTTTACCTACCCCGTTTACTCCCACTACCATCATTACATAAGGCTTTTTCTTGATAGGTACATCAAAGTCTGCTACGTCATCTGAATTATTCTCGGTCAAAAGGGCAGCAATTTCATCACGCAGTATGTGATTCAACTCTTGAGTATTCACATATTTGTCTGCAGCGGCCCGTTTTTCGATACGTTTGATAATATTCAAAGTTGTCTCTACCCCCACGTCAGATGTGATCAAAACTTCTTCCAGATTATCCAATACTTCGTCGTCTACTTTCGACTTACCAGCCACGGCACGAGCGATTTTACTGAATACGCTCTCTTTGGTTTTAGATAATCCTTTATCTAAAGTTTCCTTCTTTTCCTTTGAAAAAAAACTAAAAAATCCCATATCTACAGTTATTTGTATAATACATTATGCTACAAAGATATAACAAAGGATTGGAAAAGTAAAAAAAAGAAGCAATAAAAAATCCCCTCACTGTTTGCCAATGAGGGGATTTTGTGTTTATAGCGTTTTATGCTATTCTGATTATTTTTTGAAAAAGTCTTGTACTTTTTCGTTTGCAACCATTTGTTCATCAAAAACGTAAGCTCCAGTTTTCGGAGATTTCACCATTTTGATAACCTTGGTGTAAGCACGACCTTCTTTAGAACCTTCGTGCAAACTTGCTACTGTTTTCTTTGCCATGGGTTATACTATTATTATTTAATTTCCTTATGTACTGTTACTCTCTTCAGAATCGGGTTGTATTTCTTCAACTCAAGTCTTTCAGTTGTATTCTTTCTGTTCTTAGTTGTGATATAGCGAGATGTTCCCGGCATTCCACTCTCTTTGTGTTCTGTACATTCCAGAATCACCTGTACTCTGTTACCTTTTGCTTTCTTTGCCATTGTAAGTTTTCTCCTCTACGTTTAGCCGATTACTTTAATGCTTTTCCAATCACAGAAACCTTTAGCTACTGCATCGTTCAGTGCAGCGTCCAGTCCTTTTTTGTTGATGATACGCAGACCGTTAGCACAAAGGCTAAGGCTGATCCAACAGTCTTGTTCTACATAATAGAACTTTTTGTTAAACAAGTTCAAATCAAAGGTTCTTTTTGTTCTTCTCTTTGAGTGTGAAACATTGTTGCCAATCATGGCTTTCTTTCCGGTAATTTGACAAATCTTCGACATTTCTATCTTATTTTTATAGTTTTATATCTATACTTATTTCAAACAGGACGCAAAGTAAGCACTTTTATCCGTATAAAACAAGGATTTCTTAAAATAATTCACTTCCAGACACCAATTTTTCCTTATTTGAGCAAATCACGAAGAATTAATAGCGCATTATTGCCCGCTCTTTCAATATTCATGGCTCTTCCGCGGTTCGTTTCCTGCCTGTAAGTACGAATTTCATTTTTATAACCAGCAGCGATCCAGACAGTGCCTACCGGTTTCTCCGGTGTTCCACCTCCGGGACCGGCAATTCCTGAAGTTGCGACAGCGCAGTCGGTTTTCAGCGCTTTCATCGCTCCTTTTACCATTTCGATCACAGTCTGCTCACTGACAGCGCCATACACTTCCAGTGTTTCCGGTGAAACATGGAGCAGATTCATCTTCACTTCGTTAGAATATGCCACTATTCCTCCATTAAAGTATTCCGAACTTCCGGCAATGGACGTCAGACGTGCCGCAATACTTCCTCCGGTGCAACTTTCTGCGGTGGAAACGGTTAAATTCTTCTTTTTCAGTAGTTCGCCTACGATTACCTCCAGTGGGATATCTTCTTCGCTGAAAATATCATCGCCCAGTATCGCTTCCAGCTTAGCCTGCTCGTCGTTCAGTGCGCTTTCCACTTCTATCTTGTTCTGTCCCCGTCCGGTTAGTCGCAGGCGGATGATTCCAAGTTTGGGCAGATATGCCAATTTGATGCTTTCCGGCAAGGCTGTCTCCCACGGTTCCAGCTTCTCAGCGAGTATGGATTCGGGGTAATGTTGTACTAGAAAGGTCCGGTGCATGATTACATCCGTTTGAAACTTCTCACGTAGCTTGGGCAATACGGACTCAGTCATAACGGCAGTCATTTCCTGCGGAACACCCGGCATGGATACGAGCACTTTATTGTCTTTCTCAAACCAGCTGGCAGAAGCGCTTCCTACCGGATTGTTGATGACCGTGCAATCTTTGGGAACCATTGCCTGACTCTTATTCAGCGCATTCATCGGTATTTTCCCGGCAAGCACCCGCTTTACGTTCTCAAATACTTCTTCGCTGAATATCAGTTCGGTATGGAAGTATTTACAGAGAGTTTGTTTGGTGATATCGTCTTTTGTGGGACCGAGTCCTCCGGTTACCAGAACGATATTCACCCTTTTCATCGCATTATTTACTGCTTCCATGATCTCTTCTTCCCGATCACGGATCGAAACAATGCGTAGAACTTCGATACCTATCTTATTTAATTCCTGCCCCATCCAGGCAGAATTTGTATCGACTACCTGCCCTATCAGCAGCTCGTCACCAATGGTAATAACTTCAGCAAACATCTTTTTCCTGCGTTAGTTAATAGAATATGCTACCTATATTAATAAGGTATATACGCTATGTTAAGTCATTAGGTTTACTTCATTTTTTCGTTCCATATACGTGATCCATTCGGTTCATGTGCGTGAGCCGAATGGATCACGTATGTGAACTGGACGGCTTACGCACGTGGAACGAAGGAATGCTATAAACAAAGATTCTTAATGAAGGCTTCTTATATCATTAATCCTCCTTTGTCTCCCTATTATATATAGGTGCATTTTGTTTTCAGCAAGGCTTCTTTATGCCACCGCCTATTGGGTCGGTGACATTTTTTCGGCGTTTGCCGTCACTATTGTTATTGCCGTCACTTTAATCGTCACTACTTAAATTATTCTATGACAATAGTTTATTATATAAAGTGACGATGACGGTAAAAAACTGTTTTATAATGTGACACGGGAATAAGCCGGAAGATCAATGGAGCAGAAGTCTTTATCCAGATACTTGAAGTATCCGGTAATGGCAATCATGGCTGCATTGTCGGTCGTATAGCTGAATTTAGGAATAAAAATATTCCAGCCATACTTTTCAGCGTGTTCTCGGAAAGAGTTACGCAATCCGTTATTGGCAGAGACTCCTCCGGCTACGGCTACTTCTTTTATTTTATATTCTTTGGCAGCTTTCCGCAGTTTGTCCATCAGAATGCCTACAACAGTTGCTTCCAGAGAGGCGGCCAAATCCACTTTATGATGCTCGATGAAATCGGGATCGTCTTTCATCCAGTCACGCAAGGAGTATAGGAAAGAAGTTTTCAGTCCGCTGAAGCTGTAGTCCAGCCCCGGAATATGCGGTTTGCTGAAAGTAAACGCTTTCGGATTGCCTTGACGTGCCAGTTTGTCAATGATCGGTCCGCCCGGATATCCGAGACCCATCACTTTAGAACATTTATCGATTGCTTCTCCGGCAGCGTCATCAATCGTCTGACCGAGAATTTCCATATCATTATAGGCTTTTACCAATATAATCTGTGAGTTTCCTCCGGATACCAACAGGCAAAGGAACGGGAATTTCGGTTGGATATTATCTTCTCCTTCTGCTTTAATAAAATGAGCTAAGACATGTCCTGTCAGATGATTAACATCTATCAAAGGAATACCGAGTGAACGTGCGAATCCTTTGGCGAAAGAGACGCCTACAAGTAAAGATCCCATCAATCCCGGTCCACGTGTGAAAGCTACCGCACTCAGTTCTTCTTTGGTAACCCCTGCCCGTTTCAGTGCTTCGTGTACCACCGGAACGATATTTTGTTGATGTGCCCGTGAAGCTAATTCGGGTACTACTCCGCCGTATGCTTCGTGTACGGCTTGACTTGATACCACATTTGACAGCAGATAACCATCCTTGATTACGGCTGCCGACGTATCATCACAGGAGGATTCAATTCCTAATATTATTGCACTCATATGTTTTTAAACTATTAAACGGTGCAAAAGTAATGATAAAACTACGATTCATAACGAACTATTTTATATTTTTGTTCGCTAAATAAAAGTTATCGCTTATCAGAACGCTGAAAAAGACTGTACGCTGGGTAGTTGGTATTGTACTGGGAGTATATATCGGAACTATTGTTTTGCTGAATATTCCAAATGTTCAGCGAGCAATGAGTGTGTTTATCGCCAAGGAATTGTCCGAGGTGCTGAATACACGCCTGACTATCGGCAAAATAAATATCGGTCTATTAAACCGTATTATCATTGATGATGTGCTGCTTGACGACCAGAGCGGCAAGGAAATGCTCAAAGTAACCCGCTTATCGGCTAAGTTTGATATCCTTCCTTTCTTTAAGGGAAAGATTTCCATTAGCAGTGTCCAGTTATTCGGCTTTACCATCAATCTGAATAAAGAGACTCCCGACTCTCCTCCGAATTTTAAGTTCGTATTGGATGCTTTTGCTTCCAAGGACACTGTAAAAAAGGAAAGTTCGCTGGATTTGCGTATCAATTCCGTTTTGATTCGTCGGGGAAGGATGGCTTATCATGTATTGTCAGAGGAAAAGACTCCCGGAAAGTTTAATGCCAAGCATGTCCAGCTTCAGAATATTATAGCCAATATTTCATTGAAGGCGATGAGCAGGGATTCTTTGAATCTTGGTATCAAGCGTCTGAGCTTCGATGAAAAGGCTTCCGGATTCTCTTTAAAGAAGATGAGTCTGAAATTGGTTGCCAATGATAAACGGACTAATATAGAGAATTTTGCCATTGAGTTGCCCGAAACTTCACTGAAGATGGATACTATTCATTTGGTGTATGACAGTCTGAAGGCTTTTGATCAGTTCTCGGAGAAGGTCCACTTTTCTTTCCGTACGTTACCCTCGCAGATTACTCTGAAAGATATTTCCCCTTTTGTTCCTGTATTGGCGCATTTCAAGGAACCGATAACGCTGGATATGCAGGTGAAGGGAACGGTCGACCAGCTCACCTGCTCTCATCTGGAGATTACGGCCGACGACCGCCAGTTCCGGCTATCGGGGGATGTATCGCTTCAGGAACTATCGAGTCCGCAGGATGCGTATGTGTACGGGAAGCTTTCCGAACTTTCCGCCAACAATCGTGGTGTCGGTTTTTTGGTGCGTAATCTGAGCAGCAATTACAATGGTGTACCTCCCCTTCTGGAACGTTTGGGGGATATTGATTTCCGTGGAGAGATTTCCGGATACTTCACCGATCTGGTTACTTACGGACAGCTTCGTACAGGGCTTGGTAATGTAAAAACCGACTTAAAGTTAAGTTCCGATAAGGCTAAGGGGCTGTTTGCTTATTCCGGTGCTGTCAAAACAGAAGAGTTTGAACTGGGCAAGTTATTGAATAATGAGAAATTTGGGGAAATCACCTTTAATCTTGATGTACATGGACGGCATATCGAAAAACAGCTTCCTGCTGTAGAGTTGAAGGGATTGATCGCATCTGTGGAATATAGCAGATATAAATATGAGAATATTACGCTGGACGGCGAATACAAGCAAGGCGGATTTAACGGAAAGATAGCGCTGGATGATCCGAATGGGTCTATTTATCTGAACGGAGATGTGAATGTGACATCCAAGGTTCCTACTTTCAATTTCCTTGCCGTTGTCGACAAGTTCCGTCCTAATGATTTAAATCTTACACCTGATTACCAGGATGCGGAGTTCTCTCTGAAGGTAAAAGCTAATTTTACCGGAGGTTCCATTGACGAGATGATTGGAGAAATCAATGTGGACAGTCTGGAGTTCAGGGCACCGGACAAGGAATATTTCATGAAGAACATGAATGTACGGGCTACCCGGCAGGATAATGAAAATCAGCTTAAACTGACTTCTGAATTTCTGACGGCAAACATAGCGGGAAAATTCCAGTACCATACTTTACCGGCAAGTATTTTCAATATCATGCGTCGGTATGTGCCGTCCTTGATATTGCCTCCGAAGAAACCGATAGAGACGAACAATAATTTTGCGTTTGATGTACATATATATAATACGGACATTTTATCTACGATATTTGATGTTCCGTTGACTGTATATACACATTCTACGTTGAAAGGGTATTTTAATGATGCCTTGCAGCGGCTACGTGTGGAAGGCTACTTCCCCCGCCTGCAATATAAAAACAACTTTATCGAGTCGGGTATGATCTTGTGCGAGAATCCTTCGGACCATATCAGTGCGAAGGTGCGGCTGACCAGTCTGAAAAAGAATGGAGCCGTGAATCTTTCTCTGGAAGCACAGGCCAAAGAAGATAAAGTCAGCACGACTCTGAACTGGGGAAATAATGCCATAGCAACTTATAGCGGAAAGTTGGCGGCTGTTGCACAATTCCTGCGTACAGCAGGTGAAAAGCCTTTGCTGAAAGCGATGGTGGATGTGAAACAGACAGACGTTATCTTGAATGATACACTTTGGCAGATACATCCTTCGCAGGTAGTGGTGGACTCGGGCAAGGTGGATGTGAATAATTTCTATTTCAGCCATCATGACCGTTATGTGCGTATCAATGGGCGGCTTTCCGACAATCCGGCAGATACCGTAAAAGTGGACCTGAAAGACATTAATATGGGATACGTATTTGATATTGCAAACATATCCGATGACGTAAACTTTGAAGGAGATGCTACGGGAACAGCATATGCCAGCAGCGTGTTCAAGAAACCTGTGATGAATACCCGCCTCTTCGTCAAGAACTTCTCGCTCAATCAGGGCCGTTTAGGTGATTTGAACGTATATGGCGCCTGGGATAATGAGAAAAGAGGAATCTATCTGGATGCTTCCATTCAGGATATATCACCGTCACCATCGCGAGTCATCGGTATGATCTACCCGTTGAAACCGGAAAGCGGACTCGATCTGAATATCGATGCCCATGAACTGAACTTGAAGTTCCTCGAATTTTATATGAAATCAATAGCACAGGATATAAAAGGACGGGGAACAGGAAAAGTACATTTTTACGGAAAGTTCAAGGGATTGAATCTGGATGGGGCTGTTATGACGGATGCTTCCATGAAGTTTGATATTCTGAATACCCACTTTGCCGTTAGAGATACGATTCATTTGGCTCCTACCGGATTGAAATTCAATAATATGCATATTGCCGATATGGAAGGGCATTCGGGAACCTTGAACGGGTATCTGCGTTTCCAGCATTTCAAGAATATAAATTACCGTTTTGAGATACAGGCTAATAATATGCTCTTGATGAATACGAAGGAATCGACGGATATGCCATTCTTTGGAACGGTATATGCTACGGGAAATGCGTTGCTTGCAGGGAATGCGATACAGGGACTGGACGTAAATCTCGCCATGACGACCAACCGGAATACGGTATTCACCTATATCAACGGAAATGTGGCGTCGGCTGCCAGCACCCAGTTTATAAAGTTTGTAGATAAAACGCCCCGTCGAAACATTCAGGATTCCATTCGGGTAAATTCCTATTTTGAGCAGATGCAACAGAAGCGTCAGGCGGACGAAGAAGAGCATCAGACAGATATTCGTTTGAATATTCTAGTAGATGCTACACCCGATGCCACCATGAAAATTATTATGGACCCTATAGCCGGAGACTACATCAGTGCGAAGGGAACAGGAAACATACGCACGGAGTTTTATAATAAAGGGGATGTGAAGATGTTCGGTAATTACCGGATCAGTCAGGGAATATATAAGTTCAGTTTGCAGGAAGTGATTCGCAAAGATTTTATCATCAAAGATGGAAGTACGATTACTTTCAACGGTGCTCCTTTGGATGCGAATATGGATATTCAGGCTTCATACACGGTGAATTCCGCTTCATTGAACGACTTGAATCCGGATGTTTCCTCCATTGCCCAGCAGACTAATGTACGGGTAAACTGTATCATGAATCTGAGCGGGATTTTACTGCGGCCGACCATTAAGCTGGGTATCGAGCTTCCGAATGAAAGAGATGAAATTCAGACGTTGGTGCGCAATTATATCAGTACGGAAGAGCAGATGAATATGCAGATTCTTTATCTGCTGGGTATCGGTAAGTTCTATACGGAAGATGCTGCACGGAACAATCAGAACTCGAACGTGATGTCATCGGTACTCTCTTCTACCCTGTCCGGTCAGTTGAATAATGCCTTGTCTCAGGTTTTTGAGACTAATAACTGGAATATCGGTACCAATCTGAGCACGGGTGATAAGGGATGGACGGATATGGAAGTAGAAGGTATCCTGTCCGGTCAGTTGCTGAACAACCGCCTGTTGGTTAATGGTAATTTCGGCTATCGGGACAATCCGATGGCGAATACCAACTTTATAGGCGACTTCGAAGCTGAATGGCTGATCAACCGTTCGGGAGATATTCGTCTGAAGGCTTATAATGAAACAAATGACCGTTACTACACAAAGACAAACCTTACTACGCAGGGAGTCGGTATCATGTATAAGAAGGATTTCAATAAATGGAGTGACCTTTTCTTCTGGAATAAATGGAAACTGCGCAGCAAGCGGAAACGTGAAGAAGCCGAAAAGGTGCAACAGCAGCAGACAGACAGCATTGCCGATGATAAAGCTAAGTCGGAGCTAAAGAGAAAGCGGGCACAGGAATAAAAATAAATAGTGACACTATACCATAACCGATAGTGTCACTATTTTATTTTATTTGAGAATCGTACCGTCTGTGGTTACTTTAATATCTATATCCGGAGAATTATTTCCTTCCAGTTCAATTTGATAATAGGATGTTCCTGTTGCCATCTCAAAGTATTCGGCATCATCCATCTGATACTCTGCATACTCAACGCTGATGATATTGGTCACTGCGGCGGGCAGTTCGTTTCTCCGTACCTCCCATGAGGTAGAATACCACTCTCCGCCTTTATCAAATAGTACTTCTTTTGAAACGTTGCGGTTCAGGCCACTGTCGAAATGGATGATATCTACTTCCGTAAATCCAAAATCCCAGTCGTTTTTGTCATCTTCCACGTCTACTTCCATGATTCTTGCTCCTGCATATTTCCCATCAATGAAAGTCTTCATGGCAGCGGGCAGTTGAGTGGTCGGAAGGTGCTCGTTTTCATGAGCGTCTGTGTCTGCAATGCTTTTAATCAGCACTCCATCAACAGAATAATACAGATCGACTTCCTGATTCTGGTTTTCCACCTCAATAACGTAGACTGTTTCGATGCCTTGCCGCTCAAGTTTATCCACATCGTCTCTTCTCCATGTCTTATAGTCACTTGCTTCGAATGCACTCTTTACCGGATCGGGCAATGCGGTGTACGGGATATCCGTTTCAGTCATATGCCAGTTGCCATCCGTTGTGAACCATGCGGATGCCTCATATCCATCATAGAAGTCCGCTACATAATATCCTGCCTTTGTTTCCCACTTTACGTTCTTGACGTTAGGATACTTGGTCGAGAATGCTTCTTGCAATGCGGTAGGAACAGCGATTGATTCATCGTCATCGTTATCGCAGCTGTGCAGGCTCCATGCTGCACAGAATGCTATCAGTAGTGTATAAATTTTGAGTTTCATTGTTGTCATAGATTTTAAGAAAGTTAATTATCAATATCAATCAGATTAAACTTCAGGTCAAATTTCAGTTCTGTACGGTTGGATAGTTTTACTTCGTAATCTTTTTTATCACGTTCTATCTTCAGCACTTTTGCATCCGGATAATTAGTTGTTACATATTTCTGGATGGCGGCAGGAATAATGGCAACAGGTACGGAGGTGTGCTTGCAATCTACTTCCTCCCAGTTTCCCTTCTTGTCAAATTCCACTTTGTTACCATTCGTAAAAATCACTTCATAGCTTTTGTAAAGGAAGTCACTTTCCATTTTTGCCAGTGCCACTTTGCTGTCAGAGAAATGCTGTTTGATAAACTGTTGTGCTAATTGTGGCATTTGAGTCACCTGGATAGGTTTATCGTCATCTGCACGTGCTACTGTCTGTAAAGTGAACAAGCATACTAATAAGAATACTAACTTTTTCATAATCATTGTTTTTTTAATTGGTTTTACTGTTATCATTTAATTTATAATGCAAAGATGAGAGGAGAATCTGAAAAGATTTGGGAATTTTGGGCAAAATCCGAAAAAAACAAAGGAAATCTTTCTTATTGTATTCTTTTGTTTCTTTTAACAGCAACTAATAAATTCATCGCTTATTTTTGCAGGCACAAATTTGACAATATTCATATTAAATCAACCATAAGAACTTTCGTATGACTATGAGAACAAATTGTTTTTTATTATTAACTGTTTTGCTGGGAATACTCCCCATGAGTAACACACACGCTAACGACTCTATACCTAAAAGCGTGATTTTGTACACACCTTACACTAAAATCTCCGTTTCACCGGGGGCGTCTATTGACTACAGCATCGACCTGATTAACAACACAGACAAGTTGGTGAATGCCAATCTTTCCGTCAGTGCCCTATCAAGCAGCTGGAAACATGAAATGAAATCCGGTGGTTGGAATCTCAGTCAGTTGGCCGTACTCCCTAAAGAAAAGAAGACTTTTAATTTAAAAGTAGATGTTCCTTTAAAAGTAAGCAGAGGCAGCTACCATTTTGTAGTGTCTGCCGGAGAAACGCAACTCCCTTTGAATGTCGTTGTGGCACAACAAGGTACTTATCAGACGGAGTTTACCACCGACCAGCCCAATATGCAGGGAAATTCCAAATCAACTTTCACTTTTAATGCCACATTGAAGAATCAGACTGCCGATCAGCAACTATATGCGTTGATGGCTAAAGCACCCAGAGGCTGGAATGTTATTTTCAAACCTAATTATAAGCAGGCAACTTCCGCACAAGTAGAAGCCAACAGCAGCCAGAATGTAAGTATAGACATCACTCCTCCTGCCAATGTGGAAGCTGGCAGTTATAAAATTCCCGTACGTGCCGCTACAGGCAATACTTCGGCCGAACTGGAACTGGAAGTAGTTGTCACCGGTTCTTATCAGATGGAACTGACCACCCCGAGAGGATTATTAAGTTCTGATGTGACTGCCGGTGATACCAAACGAATCGAACTGGAAATTAAAAATACAGGTTCTTCTTTATTGAAAGATATCCAACTGTCTGCCAACAAGCCGGTTGACTGGGATGTAGCTTTCGAACCGTCAAAGATAGAAATGCTGAAAGCCGGAGAAACGGCTACTGTTGTAGCCATCTTGAAAGCATCTAAGAAAGCGCTTCCGGGTGATTATGTAACTACGATGATGGCCAAAACTCCGGAAGTGAATGCAGATGCGCAGTTCAGAATTGCCGTAAAGACTCCGATGATTTGGGGATGGGTAGGTGTTCTGATTATTCTGGCTACTATCGGTGTTGTCTACTATCTGTTCCGTAAATATGGAAGGAGGTAAATTATGGGCGAACAAGTGATCGTACTTACCGAATTAACCAAACAATACGGTAAATTTACTGCTGTAGATCATATTCGCCTGAGTATCCGGAAAGGAGAAATCTTCGGTTTGCTGGGTCCGAACGGTGCCGGAAAGTCAACTACTATTTTGATGATGCTGGGATTAACGGAGCCCACATCGGGAATTGTCGAGATTTGTGGAATTAATTCTACCACTCATCCTATTGAAGTGAAAAGGAAAATCGGCTATCTGCCCGAAGATGTGGGATTCTATGATGACATGACAGGTCTGGAAAATCTGATGTATACGGCACGGCTGAACGGTATCCCTGACAAGGAGGCGAAAGTAAAAGCACTGGAGCTGATGAAGCGCGTAGGGCTTGAAGATCAGCTGAAAAAGAAAACCGGAAAGTATTCCCGCGGTATGAGACAACGTCTTGGTCTGGCC
This sequence comes from Bacteroides sp. AM23-12, assembly GCF_003434395.1. Classification (NCBI taxonomy): domain Bacteria; kingdom Pseudomonadati; phylum Bacteroidota; class Bacteroidia; order Bacteroidales; family Bacteroidaceae; genus Bacteroides; species Bacteroides sp. AM23-12. Next base: position 205,293 of record NZ_QTLF01000005.1, on the reverse strand, counting down.
GATGTGCTTATTAAGAATCCCGAAATCATTATTCTGGATGAGCCGACTTCGGGAATTGACCCTGCGGGTGTTCAGGAGTTTATTGAACTGATTCGCTGGCTGAGCAAAGAGGAAGGGCTGACGGTTTTGTTTTCTTCCCACCATCTGGACCAGGCACAGAAAGTATGTGACAGAGTAGGATTGTTCAGTAACGGCAAAATACTTGCTCTGATTGATATGGCAGAGCTGAAAGAAAAGAAACAGGAATTGTCTGATATTTATAACCATTATTTTGAGGAAGGAGGCGAAGGGCATGAGTAAAGTCAATCATCCTTTTTGGGTTATCGTACATAAGGAAATATCCGATCATGTCAAAAGCTGGCGTTTTCTTATTCTGATCGGTATCATAGCACTTACTTGTATGGGATCGCTATACACGGCGCTTACTAATATCGGTGCGGCTATCAAACCGGATGATCCGGACAGTTCGTTCCTCTTCTTGAAGTTATTCACAGCTTCGGATGGGACTCTCCCCTCCTTTGTGCTGTTTATTAACTTTTTAGGTCCTTTATTAGGAATTGCTTTGGGATTCGATGCTGTCAATTCGGAGCAGAATAAGGGGACATTGAGCCGTATGCTGTCTCAGCCCATTCATCGTGATTGTATCATTAATGCGAAGTTTGTGGCTGCTTTGATCGTGATAGGTATTATGCTGTTTGTACTGGGCTTTTTGGTGATGGGATTCGGATTGATTGCCATTGGCATTCCTCCTACGGCTGAAGAATTCTGGAGAATCGTTTTCTTTCTTATAACGAGTATCTTTTATGTAGCCTTTTGGTTGAACCTGGCCATCTTATTCTCACTCCGTTTCCGTCAGGCTGCTACTTCTGCGCTGGCTTCCGTAGCCGTTTGGCTGTTTTTCAGCGTATTCTATACGATGATTGTCAATTTGGTGGCAAAAGGATTAAGTCCGTCGCAGATGGCGTCTCCTTATCAGATTATCAGTTATCAGAAATTTATTCTTGGATTAATGCGTCTGGCACCCAGTGAATTGTTTAATGAAGCTACTACAACGCTGCTGATGCCTTCTGTCAGAAGTATCGGACCGCTTACGATGGAACAGGTACAAGGGGCTATTCCGAGTCCGCTGCCGTTGGGACAGAGTCTGCTTGTTGTTTGGCCACAGCTCACGGGGCTGATTGCAGCGACTGTTATCTGCTTTGCAATCTCGTATATTATGTTTATGAGAAGGGAAATCCGATCCCGATAATCATATATGCGGAATCCAAATCAGGTACTGTCATAAGGTGTAATCTTAGGTAGTACCCTATTAATTCTGCCATCCAGCACATTGTCTTGCTCTGGATGGCAGATGTTTTATTAATTGTTTTATCTCTGGTTCTTACTGGAGATTTCGAAACAATGTTCTCCTTGTTCGAAGTAATATCGCAAGTTCAGCTGTTGCAGACGACAGATGGAATCGGTTATTGCCAATCCTAATCCGGTAGATCCTTCTTTCTTGTGCCCTTGATAGAAACGTTCAAAGATGTGAGTCTCATCCAATGGTTGCTTCTCTCCGGAATTTCGGAAGGTGATGCTATGTTTGGTTATGATAATCCGGATATGTCCTTCGTCTACGTTATGTACAAACGCGTTCTTTAACAGGTTTGTTAGTAAAGCAATAGCCAGAGATTCGTTCATGGTTATATGGAAATTAGCCTGTTCTGTTATACTTACTTCTATGTTCTTGTAGCTGTAGACTTCTTTATAGTCTTCCAGATATTGCCTGAGGAGTACGTTTAAGTCTACCTCTTTGGTGTCAGTGAACTGACCGTTATCTATTTTTGATAGTAGCAACAGGGATTTGTTTAGTTTGGTGATATATTCCAGTGTCTGATGGGTTTTCATCAACTCTTCAAGCTGTTTCTCGGACAAAGAATCGTCTTCCATCAGCATTTCCAACCGATTGCGGCAGATGGCAAGCGGTGTCTGAATTTCATGTGAGGCGTTTCCAATGAACTGCTTCTGCTGTTCGAACATTTGTTCTGTCCGCTCTACGTAACGGGTGGCCGCATCATTCAGTTTGCGGAATTCCGTGATCCGTGTATCGTTTTTCAGAGGTTTGTTTTTCTTTCCGGTCTGATAGCTGTCCAACCAATGAAGTAGTATATACAGTGGTCGCATATTACGATAAAATACCCATACGGATATGATGATGATACAAAGTAACAGAGCTACATACAGGAAAATAATCCAGACTTGAATCGCACTTTTCAAATCATCTTTTTCGATGCTGGGAGTGGATACGGTCAATTCGTAATAACGGTCTTCGTCATCTTTAAAGATAGTGGTCAGGATACGTGCCGGTTCTGTTTCCTCTTTTTCTACAATGTATACCATGGAGTCTTTATATTGGATATCTTCCCGGCTCTTTGCATATTCTTTGGTTATTTCTTTCAGATAATATTGATTATTGGAACCATTATTTTTGGAGGGAAGCTCCTCTCCTGCCAATGCGCGGATAATGATTGTTTCCGAATAGTCTTCCAGTGAATCATCCACTTCATCGTTGACTTCGTCAATCATTGTAACATAGAAAAAGACTGCCCAGACAGTCAGGATAAGAGTCAGGGCGAGGGTGATGCGAAAAATGATATAATATATAAGTTTCATGGATGATCCTTTCTGGTTTCGATTATTCTACAATCAGTTTATAGCCGAATCCATAAACGGCCTTGATTTCAATATTTGCTTCTGCATCCTTCAATTTTTTGCGAAGATTTTTGATTTGTGCATAAATGAAGTCAAAGTTATCCACTTGATCGATGTGGTCTCCCCATACCGATTCTGCCAGTGTGTTTTTATTGACCAGACGGCCGGGACGATTTATGAAATAAAGCAGGATATCATATTCTTTTCTGTTCAGTTCCAGCTCCTGTTCGTTGACAAACACCCGGTATTTGTCGGGTTCTATCCTTACATTTCCCTGACGGATATAGATTTCTCCATCATGTTGATTCCGACGGATCACACTTTTGATCCGTGCATTTAATTCTGCCAGATGAAATGGTTTCGGCAAATAATCGTCAGCTCCTAATTCCAGTCCCAGTACTTTGTCTTCCAGCGAATCTTTGGCAGAGATAATAATCACATTTTCCCGTTTGTGGAGAGCTTTCAAACGTTCGAGAAGGTCAAGACCGCTCCCGTCCGGCAGCATAATATCCAGTAAGACACAATCATAGTCGTAATCTTCTATTTTGTATAATGCACTGTTGAAGTCTCCAGCCGTTTCTACGACATAACGTTCTTTTTCCAACGAACGTTGGATCAATTCTCTTAAAGAGGGTTCATCTTCTACAATTAATATCTTCATAAAATCTTCTCCTTTCTTTATTACTGTCTACAAAGAAAAGGGATATTTCTGAAATAAAACTGAAATGGATAAAAAAAGAGTCAGATTCTCAATTTTGAAAATCTGACTCTTTTACTATTGAAATAGATATGTGTTTTTAATAAGAACGTGCAAAAACGACACGGCAAGCAGAAGGTTTGCCCGTTACCATACATTTTCCCGGTTCTTTATCACCTTCAACGTACGAATCGAATGGGATACAACGAATCGTTGCTTTTGTATCCTCTTTAATCTTTTCTTCAGTCTCGGTTGTTCCGTCCCAATGAGCCAGGATAAAGCCGCCTTCTTCGATTTTCTCTTTAAATTCTTCGTAAGTATCTACTGTCGTGATTTTAGAATTGCGGTAATCCAATGCTTTTTTGTAGATATTTGCCTGAATTTCTTCGAGCAGTTTTTGAACGTATGTTTCGATGCCATCGCAAGTCACAGTTTCTTTTTCCAGTGTATCACGGCGCATTACTTCCATTGTATTGTTTTCGAGGTCACGTCCTCCCATCACCAGACGAACAGGGACACCTTTCAATTCATAATCTGCGAATTTGAAGCCCGGACGTTTGTTGTCCGCATTGTCATATTTCACAGAAATGCCCAGTGCTTTCAGTTTGGCAACAATGCCTTCCACTTTCGCGTCGATTTGTTTCAGTTGCTCGTCGTTCTTATAGATAGGAACGATTACTACCTGAATCGGAGCTAGATGTGGAGGTAATACCAGACCGTTATCATCGGAGTGAGTCATAATCAGAGCACCCATCAAACGGGTAGAAACACCCCATGAAGTTGCCCATACATATTCCATCTTATTTTCCTTATTTACAAACTGAACATCAAATGCCTTGGCAAAGTTCTGTCCGAGGAAATGAGATGTACCGCTTTGCAATGCTTTTCCATCCTGCATCATAGCTTCGATGGTATAAGTATCAAGTGCACCGGCAAAACGTTCGTTAGCGGATTTTACACCTTTCACTACCGGAACAGCCATGTATTTCTCAGCAAATTCGCTGTATACATTCAGCATTCTGATCGCTTCTTCCTCTGCCTCTTCGCGTGTAGCATGAGCGGTATGTCCTTCCTGCCACAGGAATTCGGCAGTACGCAGGAAAAGACGGGTACGCATTTCCCAACGGAAAACGTTTGCCCACTGATTACAAAGAATAGGCAGGTCACGATAAGACTGAATCCAGTTTTTATATGTATTCCAGATGATTGTTTCTGATGTAGGGCGAATAATCAGTTCCTCTTCCAATTTGGCAGCAGGGTCTACTACTACGCCAGAGCCGTCTTCTGCATTTTTCAAACGGTAATGAGTCACTACGGCACATTCTTTAGCGAAACCTTCTACGTGTTCTGCTTCGCGGCTCAGGAATGATTTTGGAATTAATAACGGGAAATAAGCATTCACGTGCCCTGTTTCCTTGAACATATCGTCCAGTTGACGTTGCATCTTTTCCCAAATTGCGTATCCGTAAGGCTTAATCACCATACATCCGCGTACGGCAGACTGTTCTGCCAAATCAGCTTTTACCACCAAATCGTTATACCACTGTGAGTAGTTTTCGCTACGTTTGGTAAGGTCTTTCAGTTCTTTTGCCATTATATTTTTCTATTTAAGTTTTCTTGGATGTTAAAACAGGGTGCAAAAATACGAAAAAGGAACGAACTGCCCTATTCTTCTTGCATTATTTTCTTTATACCGCCTTATGTGACTGATTTACCTATTTATAGTTACTATTATAGTCACTTTTCTAGGACTTTATCGTATTTATCTGATACATAAAATATCAAGAAAATGAGTTAAAAGAACTCTTGTAAAAATATAAAAACAGATAGTCATTGTCTGACTACCTGTTTTATAATGGAGCGGTAAGCGAGACTCGAACTCGTGACCCTTAGCTTGGGAAGCTAATGCTCTACCAACTGAGCTACTACCGCAACTTGTATCTTTCATAAAAGCCTTATGAAATGTTGATGCAAAGGTAAACATAATTTTTATATCTCAAATAAATTTCTTCAAATTTTAGCAGAGGAAAATCTATAATATAATTTCTATTCCAGATGAAAAAAAGAATCGGATATGAAAAATCGTATATTCGATTGCTGTACAATTTAAAATATACAGATAGAAATAAAATGATTCGATAAAATTCTCTGGATTTCTAATCAGATATTTTCAAAACTTAATATTATTGGATTTAATTCTTATCAATATGCGTGATTTTATCTGCCTATACTAACAATAAGTTAATAGAATGGCTGCTAACTGATTCAATCTGAAAGATTAAAATGATTGAGATATTAGTCGTATCCAAAACAAATGACCTGTTTTACTTGTGTTTTATTCGTTCCTTTTAAAGGAGCAGAACGTTCCTCACCGACCAACGTCCCGTTGGTTTAAAACCAAGTAATCGTTCCTTTAAAAAGGAAATAGCTCAAATAACGTTCTTTTTCTGTATAATCCGATAATATATATGCAAAAACATATTGAAATTCTTTATATTATTACGCGTTTTTATGCATAATTTCTGCTGTTTGATGAAATATGTATGGGGCTATTCTTTGTGTAATCTTAAATATAGAACATTTTTTTAAGATTCTTTCTCTGTTTGCCAAAGTGAACAAACCCGTCCTCTCATCTGTTAGAAAGTCTCAATTTTAGATTTAACCTAACCAGCATGAAAAAAAATAAGATACTTTTTGTACTATGGGCTTTGTGTTTTTTCGTCATTCAGACAAATGCACAGACACCGTTAAGTTTCGAAGAATCGTTGCACCTGCTTAATCAGGGAAATCAGAGCTTGAAGATAGCTGATAAGGGGATAGAGATTGCCAAGGCAGAACGTGATAAGCTCAATGCTTTTTGGTATCCTACCTTGCAGTCTACAGGTGCATTTGTGCATATGTCCGAGAAGATAGAAGTGAAGCAGCCATTGTCTCAGTTTACTGATCCGGCAAAAGACTTTGTACATTCAATTATTCCGGATGACCAGATAATCTCAGCTGTTCTGGATAAAATAGGAGCCAATACTCTTGTCTTTCCACTAACTCCGAGAAACTTGACGACTGTTGATCTGTCGGCAGAATGGGTGCTCTTTTCCGGAGGAAAAAGATTTCGTGCAACAAATATTGGTCGGACAATGGTGGATCTGGCGCGAGAGAATCGTGCACAGACTGCTGCAAGCCAGCAAAACCTGTTGGCAGAAAGTTATTATGGTCTGCGGTTGGCACAACAGGTCATAGCGGTACGTGAAGAAACATATAAAGGTCTGCAGAAGCATTATGAAAATGCTTTGAAACTGGAAGCTGCCGGAATGATAGACAAAGCAGGACGACTGTTTGCCCAAGTGAATATGGATGAAGCAAAACGGGCATTGGAAGCTGCACGAAAGGAAGAAACAGTGGTGCAGAGTGCCTTGAAAGTTTTGTTGAATAAAAAAGATACGGATGAGAATATCGTTCCTACTTCTCCCCTTTTCATGAATGATTCGTTACCACCCAAAATGCTTTTTGATATGTCGGTCAACAGTGGAAACTATATGCTTAATCAACTGCAGCTGCAAGAACATATCGCCAAACAGGAAGTACGGATTGCCCAAAGTGGATACTTGCCGAATATAGCCCTTTTTGGAAAACAGACCCTCTATTCGCATGGCATTCAAAGCAATTTACTGCCGCGTACCATGGTGGGAATCGGCTTTACATGGAATCTCTTTGACGGACTGGATCGGGAGAAGAAGATCCGGCAATCAAAACTAACCCAGCAAACACTGGCATTAGGGAAGATGAAAGCACGCGATGACCTTGCTGTCGGAGTGGATAAACTCTATACACAACTGGAGAAAGCTCAGGATAATGTAAAAGCACTGAATGCGACCATCGAACTGAGTGAAGAACTGGTACGTATCCGAAAGAAATCCTTTACTGAAGGGATGGCAACCTCTACCGAAGTGATTGATGCTGAAACCATGCTTGCCAATGTAAAAGTGGCTCGTCTGGCAGCATATTATGAATATGATGTGGCATTGATGAATCTTCTTTCACTCTGTGGCACACCGGAACAATTTGTAAACTATCAACCTAAACCCTAACAAACAATGAAACCAACTAGTAGAACCCTTTCTTGGGCATTCGTCATTATTATGCTGGCAGTCGGTATTTTTACTGCTCTGGGAATAATATTGATGCACAAACAACCGCTCGTCCTGCAAGGGCAGGCAGAAGCGACAGAAATCCGTATTAGCGGGAAACTTCCCGGACGTATCGATACCTTTTTGGTTCAGGAAGGTGACTGGGTACGCCAAGGAGATACTCTCGTTGTAATCAACAGCCCCGAAATACATGCCAAGTATCAGCAGGTGAATGCATTGGAGCAAGTAGCCGTACAGCAGAATAAGAAAATAGATGCCGGTACCCGTCGACAGATTGTTGCTACCGCGTTGCAACTATGGAACAAAACAAAAAGTGATCTTACACTGGCTAAAACAACTTATAACCGTATTCTTACCTTATATAAAGACAGTGTTGTCACTTCTCAGCGGAAAGATGAAGTGGAAGCTATGTATAAAGCTGCTGTTGCAGCCGAACGGGCAGCCTATGAACAATATCAGATGGCGGTAGACGGTGCACAGAAAGAAGATAAAGAATCTGCCGCCAGTATGGTGAATGCTGCCAGAAGTACGGTGGAAGAAGTTTCGGCACTATTGGTCGACGCCCGGCTGACAGCACCTGAAAACGGTCAGATAGCTACCATCTTTCCTAAACGTGGGGAATTGGTTGCGCCGGGAACTCCTATTATGAACCTGGTTGTCATGGACGATATTCATGTAGTACTCAATGTACGTGAGGATTTGATGCCACAATTTAAGATGGAGGGCACCTTTGTTGCGGATGTGCCTGCTATTAATAAAAAAGGTATTGAGTTTAAAATCTATTATATCAGTCCGTTAGGAAGTTTTGCTACTTGGAAATCAACGAAGCAGACCGGAAGTTATGACTTACGAACCTTCGAGATTCATGCCCGTCCCACTCAGAAAGTTGATGACCTGCGCCCCGGTATGTCCGTATTACTGACATTAAATGAATGATAGAATGAGTTCATCACAAACATATTCTCCTTTTCGTTCCGTGCTGCTCAGGGAGTGGCGACGGATGACTTCACGATGCCTTTATTTTGGTGTGTGTATCATCCTGCCGCTATTTACCCTTTTCTTCATGGCAACTATCTTCGGCAACGGGCAGATGGAAAACATTCCCATCGGTATTGTCGATCAGGACAATACTGCCTCTTCACGAGCAATCGCCCGAAATATATCTGCTGTGCCAACATTTAAAGTGACAAGGCATTTTGTGAATGAGGAAGCTGCCCGAAAGGCCGTACAGAAGAAGGAAATTTATGGCTATCTCTCCATTCCTCCAAAATTTGAGCAAGATGCTATTTCGGGAAAGAATGCGACTCTCTCCTATTATTATCATTATGCGTTGCTTTCGGTAGGCGGCGAATTGATGGCTGCTTTCGAAACGTCGCTGGCTCCTGTGTCGCTCTCTCCCATTGTGATGCAAGCTGTCGCTCTCGGAGTGGAACAAGACAAGATCACTACATTCCTGTTGCCCGTACAAGCCAGCAATCACCCTATATACAATCCAAGTCTGGATTATTCGGTTTATCTGAGCCAACCGTTTTTCTTCGTCTTGTTTCAGGTATTGATTTTACTCATTACTGTATATGCAGTCGGAATTGAGATTAAATTTCGCACTGCCGATGAATGGCTGTTTGTTGCCAAAGGAAATATGGTAACGGCTGTTTTGGGAAAACTACTCCCCTACACTATTATCTTTATTCTGATAGGATGGCTGGCAAATTATGTGATGTTTGGCATTCTGCATATTCCTTTTCAAGGAAGCTGGTTATTGATGAATATGCTGACAGCGCTTTTTGTCGTGGCAACGCAGGCCTTGGGATTATTCCTGTTTTCGCTATTTCCGGCTATCTCTCTCATCATAAGTATTGTTTCCATGGTCGGCTCTTTGGGAGCTACTTTATCCGGTGTCACTTTTCCGGTGACCAATATGTATCCTTTGGTACGAGATGCCTCCTATCTTTTTCCTGTCCGGCATTTTACAGAAATGATGCAAAATATGCTCTACGGAGGGAGTGGTTTTATCTACCTTTGGCCATCGGTTGTGATACTATGTATCTTTCCGTTGCTGGCTTTTGTGTTGCTTCCTCATCTGAAACGTGCCATAGAAAGTCATAAATATGAAAAAATTAAATAAGTTACAACAGTTATCGTTCATCATCCGACGTGAATATTGGGCTATCAGTACCAGCTATGCTGTATTACTGGTACTGATGGGTGGAATCTTCGTGTACGGATTACTCTATAATTATATGTATGCCCCCAATATTGTAACGGATGTCCCGGTTGCCGTAGTCGATAACTCACATAGCGAGTTGAGCCGTAATTTCATCCGCTGGCTGGATGCTACGCCTCAAGCGGAAATTTATGATCAGGCTATGGATTATCACGAAGCTAAGGAATGGATGAAAGCTGGAAAAGTACAAGGTATTTTATATCTCCCTCATGATTTTGAGGAACGGGTATTTCGTGGAGATGAAGCTGTGTTTTCTCTGTATGCCACTACCGATGCTTTTCTCTATTTTGAAGCCTTACAAGGAGCTTCTTCACGTGTGATGCTGGCTATCAATGACAAATATCGTCCGGATGGAGCAGTCTTTCTGCCTCCTCAGGGATTATTGGCGGTAGCTATGGCAAAGCCTGTAAATGTAGCGGGAACTGCACTCTATAACTATACGGAAGGATATGGGTCTTATCTGATTCCGGCCGTTATGGTCATTATTATTTTTCAGACATTACTGATGGTCATAGGTATGCTGACCGGAGAAGAACATATGACAAAAGGTATCCTTGCCTATACTCCTTTCGGAAAAAGCTGGGCAGTCGCTATACGTATTGTAGCAGGGAAAACGTTTGTCTACTGTAGTTTGTATGCTGTTTTTTCATTCTTTCTATTAGGGTTGCTTCCTCATTTCTTTAGTATTCCCAATATTGGAAACGGATTGTATATTGTATTGATGATGATCCCCTACTTGCTGGCGACTTCTTTTCTGGGGCTGGCAGCCTCCCGATATTTCACTGATTCGGAAGCACCATTGCTTATGATTGCATTTTTCTCGGTAGGACTGATTTTTCTTTCCGGTGTTTCCTATCCGATGGAGCTAATGCCTTGGTATTGGAAAGCTGCTCATTATATTTTTCCGGCAGCACCTGCTACACTTGCCTTTGTGAAGTTGAACTCAATGGGGGCAAGTATGGCTGATATCCAACTTGAATACATTACTTTATGGATTCAGGTGATTGTTTATTTTGCATTAAGTATATGGGTTTATAAACGAAAACTCAGTTGACAGATATACTTTTAGTTGCAGATTTTAAACAATAATTACTCAAAACTATAATATTTCAGCCAACGAATAATTAACTATGGAAATAAAATGTTTTTTGTTGAACATTTTACTTGATTATCTCGTCCTTTTTTATTTATTTTGTTAACTATTATTTGGAGATAGGCTATAGTACTACTTTAAATGTAAACATCTATATGAGGAATATTATACTATTTTTATTTTTGTTGCCGTTGATGGCATATGGACAAACATACAAATATATTGGAGTAGAGGATGGTTTAAGTAACCGGAGAATATACAATATTCAGAAAGATCGTCAGGGATATATGTGGTTTCTCACCAACGAAGGTATGGACCGATACAACGGTCAGGATATAAAACACTATAAATTAATTGAAGCAAACAGGGAGCTAAATTCGGACATAGATCTCGGATGGCTGTATGCAGATAAAAAAGGGGGAATATGGGTGATTGGAAGAAAAGGACGTATCTTTCAGTATGAAGAGAAATATGACCGTTTTAAGATGATTTACAAATTGCCGGAAGCCACTGATGTTATCAGCTACGGTTATTTGGATCGTAACAGTAATATTTGGTTGTGCAGCAATGATTCTATCTTGTTGTATAATACGGAAACAGCACAGACTTTACAGTTTCCTAATGTATTGGATGAGAATATCACAGTAGTAGAACAGGCGGATGATACTCATTTCTTTGTGGCAACAGAAATGGGGGTCCGGTATACTCAGTTAAATAAAGGAGCTTTGCATATTATTCCTTTTGAAACGCTTGATAATGTCTATACGCAAATAAACGGGCTTTATTATCACCGACAACTTCAAAGGCTCTTTATTGGTACTTTCAGTGATGGTACTTTTGCTTATGATATGTCAACTCAACAAATTATCAAGCCAGATACTGCTTTGGGTGATGTAAGTATCACTCATATCAGACCGCTGAATGAAAAGGAACTTTTAGTTGCCACAGAGGGAATGGGAGTACACAAAATAGATGTAAATACCTGTAAAACTTCTCCATACATTGTAGCAAACTATGAAAGTTATAATGAAATGAATGGAAATAACATTACGGATATTTATATTGATAAAGAAAAACGAATCTGGCTTGCCAATTATCCGGCAGGGATTACGGTAGTCGATCCCCGTTATAAGAATTATCATTGGATAAAACATTCTATCGGTAATAAACAGTCTATTGTCAATGATCAGGTTCATGCGGTCATTGAAGATAGTGAAGGTGACTTATGGTTTGGAACAAGCAATGGGATCAGTTTCCATGATTCCAAAACAGGTCAATGGCATTCTTTCTTAAGTTCTTTTGATAAGCAACTGAAAGACAAAAATCATATTTTCATCACCTTGTGTGAAGTTTCGCCGGGCATTATCTGGGCAGGAGGATATACGTCGGGCATTTATAAGATTAATAAGAAGACATTGGCTGTAGAGTATTTCTCGCCTTTCCTGCTTAGTTCTGTCAACATACGACCAGATAAATATATACGGGATATGATTAAAGATTCAAAAGGGTATATATGGTCGGGAGGATATTACAATCTAAAGTGTATTGATCCGAGAAAGAATACTGTCCGTCTGTATCCTGGAGTAAATACTGTTACAGCTATTGAGGAAAAGGATATCAATTCTATGTGGGTGGGAACTGCCACAGGACTATTTCTGCTTGATCGAAACTCTGGTGAGTATCAGTATATTTTAATGCCTGTGGAGTCGACTTATATCAATACGCTTTATCAGGCAAATGATGGATCACTGTACATCGGTACAAATGGTTCGGGAGTACTTATATATAATCCTAAAAATAGGAGTTTCGAACACTATTATGCCGATAATTCGGCACTTGTTTCCAATAATATCTATACTATTCTTCCGGAAATGGATGGACAGATAATGATGAGTACGGAAAGCGGAATCACCAGCTTTTCTACGGAGAAAAGATCATTCCACAACTGGAGCCGAGAGCAAGGAATGATGTCGGCCTGTTTCAACGCTACTTCCGGCGTTTTACGCAAAAATAAAAGTTTTGTTTTCGGAAGCGTTGATGGTGCTGTTGAATTTCCCGCAGGCATCAAGTTACCGGATTATGAATACTCAAAAATGATATTCAGCGATTTTCATATTTCTTATCAGCCTATTTATCCGGGGGATAAGGACTCTCCTCTGGAGAAAGATATTGATAAAACAGATGTATTGAAGCTGAAATACGGTCAGAATACCTTTTCATTCCGGGTTTCTTCTATCAATTATGATTTTCCTTCCCATTCTGTATATTATTGGAGACTGGAAGGTTCTTCATATAATGAATGGGTGCAATTGAACAGTAATAGTCTGATTCGTTTCACCAATTTAAGCCCTGGCAACTATAAACTTTATGTGCGTGCTATATCTAAAGAAGAGCCTAGTATTGTTTTCGAAGAACGGCAGGTCGAAATAATAATAGCGCAGCCTGTATGGTTTAGCGGATGGGCTATATTCATTTATATACTTGTGATTGCGTTTCTATTCGGTATTGCTTTCCGGATTATGATTCTGAAAAAGCAGAAAAAGATATCAGATGAAAAGACACATTTCTTTATAAACACTGCTCATGATATCCGTACTCCTCTTACTTTGATAAAGGCTCCTTTAGAAGAATTTGTTGAAGAGGAAACATTGACAGAGATCGGTTCGCAGCGTATAAACACGGCATTGAGAAATGTAAATGCCCTTTTACGGCTGAGTACTAACTTAATTAATTTCGAGCGGGCTGATGTTTATTCTTCTGAATTGCATATTTCCGAATATGAACTGAATACGTATATGAATGAAATCTATAATAGTTTTTGTTCGTATGCTAACATCAAGCATATTGACTTTACATACAAAAGTGACTTTAATTATCTGAATGTATGGTTCGATAAAGATAAGATGGATTCTATCTTAAAGAATCTGGTATCCAACGCGTTGAAATATACACCTGAAAATGGAATGGTCAGCATATTTGTTTCTGAGACTAAAGAATCCTGGAGGCTGGAAGTCAAAGATACGGGAATAGGCATTCCGGCAAACGAACAGAACAAATTACTTAAGATGCACTTTCGGGGTACGAATGCTATTAACGCAAAGATAACCGGTAGTGGAATCGGACTAAAACTAGTTGGAAAATTAGTGAGTCTTCATAGTGGTAAGATAAATATAGAGAGCATTGAACAACAAGGTACCACTATCACTATTGTTTTCCCGAAGGGTAATAAGCATTTCCGTCATTCGAATCTGATAGATCCGGAGAAACCCGGCAGACAGGAAGCAGTATTGGATGCTCCAATTATATCCGAAGCGGCTGTAAAGACAAACGATGAGAATCTGCAACGTATTTTTATTGTTGAGGATAATGATGAACTACGCGCTTATCTGGTCAATTCATTATCACCAATGTATAATGTGCAGGCTTGCGGTAATGGTAAGGAAGCATTGATCATTGCAAAAGAATTTTGGCCAGAGCTTATTCTTTCCGACATTATGATGCCGGAAATGCGGGGTGATGAACTGTGTATTGCCATTAAAAATGATATAGAAACATCTCATATTCCGGTATTGTTACTCACTGCTTTAGGAGAAGAGCAGAATATATTGGATGGGCTTCATATTGGCGCTGATGAATATATTGTAAAACCATTCAGCGTAAGAATTCTGAAAGCAAGTGTTGCTAATTTATTGGCAAACCGTGCACTGTTGCGTAGCAGATATGCCAATCTGGAAATAGAAGATACCAAAGTCATGACACCATTGGCGAATGGAATGAATAGCCTTGATTGGAAATTTATATCGGATGTGAAGAAGAGTATTGAGGATAATATTGATAATGCCGCTTTTTCCGTTGAAGTGCTCAATGATTTGCATGGTATGAGTCGCACCAGTTTTTATTGTAAACTGAAAGCACTGACAGATCTCTCTCCCCAAGAGCTTATAAAATCAGTCCGTTTGAAACGTGCTGTACAGTTGCTAAAAGAAGGCAAGCATAATATTACTGAAGTTTCAGAACTATGTGGATTTTCAGAGTCCAAATATTTCCGACAAGTATTCAAGAAAGAATATAAAATGAGTCCAAGCCAGTATGCTAAGGAATATGGTACTTCTTCCGCTATTATTGAAGATGATACCTCTCAGGACGATTCGGATAAATAAAATAAGTATAGATAAGAGGTAGCTTTTCCCTTGTAGAAGAAGCTACCTCTTATCTATTCAATAAATAGGAATATTATTTGCGTATCAAGTATTTAATAAACAAATAACCTCCTAATACTTGCAGGCACATTCCTGGAATCCCAATACGGAAATCCTGAACAGCTTTGTAGAAATTTCCTATATACATCCACTCTCCCAATGTGCCGATGATCTGATAAAACAAGACTACTCCTGCTAATACAGGGATAGAAATGCGTCCGAAGCGTTGCGCAGCCCATCCGGCGGCGATAGCTAATAATACGGATTTCAATAGAATGGCAGGCAATACTGCGGGCACTGGTATACCAAAGAGCAAAGAATTTATGACTGGAGACAGGATAGCAGTTAGCAAACCGACCTTCCAGCCATATTTGTAAGCACCGATCAGAGTGAAGAAATAAATAGGCAGCCAGGTTAATCCACCTAGTGGAATGAGATGAAAGAGTCTGGGAAAAAGGATATTGCCAACGATGAATAACGAGGTTGCTAAATAGGTCTTCACATTACTGTAATTCAGTGAATAGAGTTTTACTGTTGTTTCCATATCTTTATTCTTTTAGAAATTCAAATTAATACCACCCATAAATGTTGCCTTGGGCATGGGATACCCTATATTTATTTCGTAACGTTGTGCCAACAGGTTTTCACCTTTCACAAAGATGTTGGCAAAATTACAAATACGATAACTTCCTCGCAGATTCCATAAAACAAAACTATCCTGTTGCTTGGTGCCTTTATTATTAACGATTACAGAAGTGTAAAGTCCTTTAATATATTGAATTCCTGTTGATACAGTCCAGCGACCTGCGGTATAGTCTGCTCCGACATACAATTTGTGTTCAGGAGCGGCGAGAACCGGGTTTTCCATGTGCAACCAACTATAGTTGGCATTCACATTCCAATGAGAATTAAACCGATAACCGATATTCGCTTCAATTCCCCAGTTTTCTATTTCTCCGGAATTGACGTTCAGCGGAGGTATCAAGCCATTGCTCATAATAATATTGTCACCGTTAATATAATACAGGTTCAGTCCGTAATATAAGGCTCCTTCCAATAATCGTTGAGAATAGGAAAGTTCATAACTGACCAGTTTCTCCGGGTTCAGTTCCGGATTGGCAGGAGCAAACATATACATCTCCCGAATGGTAGGGTTGCGATATCCTTTGCTCATCATCGCTTTGAGTTCTGCGCTTTTGGGAAGATGAAAAGCCAGTCCTCCCTGTGGAATCCATTCAGTACCTACATGAGAGTGATGATCTACACGAACACCCGCATCCAATGACAACCAGCTATTTATATCTTGGCGGAAATCGACATATCCTGCAAATTCATCCATTTGCTTGTCTACTCCCAGTTTCCGCTCTCCGGTAGCCAAGACTTTGTTCCATGATTTGCCTCCGAAGTGCTGATAGTCAAATCCTATCGTCAAACGATTGCCTGTGAAGAACGTAGCGCTCTGATACCAGGAAATGCCGAACATCTTGTCTTTAGAATTAAAGTGTGATGTTTGCGGCTGTTCTCCTGTTTTATATCCGTCATTGATTTTATGCCGTCCCCAATTATAGAAAAAGCTCAAAGCTCCTGATGTCTTCTCATAATGGTTTTCCAAGGCAAGCGAGGTCATACCACGTGTAATACGCGAATCATTGTCGATAAGTGGAACTTGTATCGTTCCCGGATTGGAAGCATTGAAATGGGTTACATTTACATCTCCCCAGAATTTCCAGGAAGAGCTGAAATCATATCCTAATTTTGCGTATCCTCCATATTGTTCAAACTCCATATCGGGGCGGTGTCCGTCCGTACGATTGTAAGAACCGGTAACGATACTGCTGAAACGTCCTTTCTTTACACGGTTGGAAAATTCCGTCTGCAAAGTGTTGTATGAGCCATACCCTACCTGCATATTCGTTCTTACTCCCTCATCTTGCTGTTTGCGGGTGACTATATTGATTACTCCGCCCATTGCATTCGAGCCATAGAGTACAGAGGCAGGGCCGCGCAAGACTTCCACTTTCTCTGTCAACATAGACTGATATGCATCCGCAATCGGATGTCCCATCAATCCCATATATTGCGGATGTCCATCGATCAAAACCAATAAACCTGCTGTCGGGCTGCCTCCGATACCACGCAGACTCATGCCACCTGCCGCACCTGTGGACACACCATATCCCATGATACCACGGCTGGTAGTAAAGAATCCGGGAACCTGTTCCGTCAATAGCGGCAAAAGTGAAGGTTCATATCTTTTCTCTATTTGTTGCCTTCCTACTACTGAAATAGTCATGGGAAGGTGACGAATATCCGTCTCGTTCCGTGTTCCGGTAACTACGACTTCGTCAATAGTATAGTTTCTTTTGACTTGTGTGCTGTCTTTTCCGGGTTGTGCCATTCCTGAAATGGAAAGCAGGCTGCCGAACAAAAACAAACAAACTGTATTTGTTTTCATATTCTGTTTCGCGCTTTTATTTCTCCTGCAACTTTTTACCACTTCTTATTTTTTCGAGGAAATCACGAATCAGCGGCAATATGGCTTCTGCTGATTCTTCTTCGCTACACATCGTTTCTACCGGACACCAGCCTGTGTGATCACGATTCCATATAAAAGGTACTTCTTGTACGAAATGGACTTTTATATCCGAGCTTCGTAATAAATCCAACGCTTTCGAACTGATGATGTCTGTATGAAGTTCCCGGATACCTCCCAAAATCATGAGGGCGGCAGCCCCCTTCCCTACTACTTTGTCGGCTATCGAAGCTCCTTTCAGGAAATCCGGTTCCTGTGTCAGCAAATCATATAAATCCGCTACGCCACGTTGAGTAAAGGTGCGTATGTTGTCTCCATTGGCAATCACACAGGAATATCCTCCCGAGTGTAATAAGTTGATTAATTCTTCCATTATAAGGTTCCTTGTTTCAGTTGTTCTACAAATTAGTCTATCCGGTGCAGTTCTTTGGGTATATCTATGTTTTGAGGACAGTGAGGTACGCATTGATTACATCCGATGCAATGACTAGCCTGACGGAGCTTAGGTACACTGCGGTCATATCCTACAAGAAATGCCCGGCGGGCTTTGACATAATTCTCATCCTGTCCGTTTTTAGGAACATTGCCTTCATTGACACAACGGTTATAATGTAATAAGACAGCCGGAATATCCAGACCATACGGACATGGCATACAATATTTGCAGTCATTGCAAGGGATGGTAGGATACTTCAGCATTAACTGTGCCGTGTCTTCCAGAAAATCCATTTCTTCGTCAGTCAGCGGTTCCAATGGAGAATAAGTACGCAGGTTATCCTGCAAATGTTCCATATATGTCATACCGCTTAATACAGTCAATATATCGGGGAACGTTCCGGCAAAGCGGAAAGCCCATGAAGCTACGCTACTTTCCGGACAGCGTTGTTTGAGGCGTGCCACCAGATTGTCATTCAGTTTAGACAAGCGACCTCCCAAAAGCGGTTCCATGATAATGGATGGAATCCCCCTTTTATGTAGCTCACCATACAGATATTCGGCATCGGTATTCCGGGCATTTGTCTCTTTCGCATGCTTCCAGTCCACATAGTTAAGCTGTATTTGTACGAAATCCCACTTTATCTCATCGTGTCGGGAAAGCAGATAATCATATACTTCGATGTCGCCATGATAGGAGAATCCGAGATTGCGGATGCGACCTGCTTCACGTTCTTTTATCAAAAAGTCAAGCATTCCATTATCCAGATATCGTCCTTTAAGGGCGTCCATTCCACCCATACCGATGCCATGAAGCAGCATATAATCGATATAGTCCACCTGAAGGTCTGCAAAAGATTTATGATACATTTTGAGGGAAGCTTCGCGTGACCATGTATCCGGAGAGAAGTTGGATAGTTTGGTAGCAATGAAGTATTTATCACGTGGATAACGGCTTAGCGCAATTCCTGTGGATTTCTCAGAAAAACCTTGTACGTAGGCCGGAGATGTATCGAAATAGTTTACTCCATGAGCGATGGCGTAATCGATTAATCCGTTCACTGCATCCTGATCGATCACTTCACCCTTACCGTCGGGAGCCGGTTTGAGAGGCCAGCGCATACAGCCGTATCCTAAAAGTGACACGCGGTCGCCTGTTGTTGGAGACGTGCGGTAAGTCATTTTATCGGTAGGAATTTCCCCTTCTGCCGATGCACTGCTTGATGAAGAAGTGCCTTTTGACGAGCATCCGTATAGTATTGCTGTCGATGTAGCCGCACTGATACCTACGATTTTGATAAAATCTCTTCTGTTTATGTCTTTCTTATTTTTTTCTTCCATAATCTTGTTCTGATTTAAATCATACAATTCTGTGCATCTGATGTCCGGTCACGTAAATGGCACTGAAAGGACGGGATGGACAAAGATTCTCGCAAGCACCGCAACCAATACACCGTTCGACATTGATTGCCGGAATCTTCGGTGAGTCCGCTATTTCGGGATCGGAAGCTACCATCTGAATAGCGGCTGCCGGACAATGGCGGGCACAGTTGCCGCATTCCATTCCATCAGTCAGCGGTACGCAGTTCTCCTTGATCCATACAGCATGCCCGATTTGGATAGCGGATTTCTCTGCCAGGCTGGTCAGATGAATGGCATCTGTAGGGCATACTTCCGCACATTTGGCACACTCCGGACGGCAATAACCACGCTCGTAGGACATTTCCGGCTGCATGAGAGTTGCGAGATTACCGGATGGACGTAATACCTGAGTAGGACAAACAGAGACACATAGCTGACAGGCAGTACAATGTTGGGCAAAGTTGCGTGCATTTAATGATCCGGGAGGATAAATCGGATTCTCCCGGTTGGGAATCTTCTTGTCTTCAATGGCTGCCAATCCTCCGTCTACCTTTTTCTCCTGTGCTTTCAGTATGGTAGAAGTAGCGAAAATAGTCGATGCCGAAAGAAAACTACGACGGGCATTGTCAATCTGTTCCGAGGTCACGGATTTTATTTTAACCGTTTCCGTATTACCCCCTTCTTTCTTTTGAATACGTCTGGTATATTTAATAGCTCCTTGCTTACATTTTCCCAGGCAATCCATACAAGCGACACAACGGCTATAATCAATTTCATGGGCTTTGGCATTAATACAGGATGCTTTACAATTACGTGCGCACAATCCGCAGCTATTACATTTGGAAGTATCGATCACAGGCTTGAAGATGGAGTATCGTGATATGAATCCCAATACGGTGCCAACAGGACAAATGGTATTGCAATAAGTACGTCCGTTACGCCATGCCAAAACAAAAAGCACAATAAGGGTAATCACAGCAATGATCAGTGTTGAAAGACTTTTCATCCAGACATCCACTTCATAGAAAGCATAGCTTTCTGCCCGTTCGGCAAAATATGCCAAGAGATTATTTCCCCATTGCCATACCGGAGCCAGCAGACTGGAAACCATCCGGCCGTATGCACTGTAAGGTGCCAGTAGAACGACAAAAGCATTCAGTCCGGCAACCAAGGCAAGGATGAATACAGCCAATACACCATATCTCAGCCATTTTAAAGCCGGAGAATAACGGAAGCGGTTCTTTTTCTGTTTGCCGGAGAACCATGAAACAGCATCCTGAAATACTCCTAACGGGCAAATGACCGAACAATAAATACGCCCGAATAGTAATGTGAGCACAATAAGGAATAGCACGACACCTATGTTCAAGGCTAATACTGCCGGCAGAAACTGAATTTTCGCCAGCCATCCGAACCATGTGTGCAATGTCCCTGTGAAATCAAGGAACAGCAGAGTAATAAGTGTGAAACACACGATTGCGGCTGTAAGTCTGATAGTACGCAACATAAATTTATTAGATTTTCAATTTATAGTAGTTATATCTTAATTATTTTCAATTTCATCAGAATCGAATCTTATGCTTTTTAACCGATGCAAATTTAAGCAGAGTGATTGATTTTTGCAGTATATAAATTACAGAAAGTTATACCAATATTACTGATTAGGATTTTTTTTAATTCTGGATTGTTATATCATAATTACCGAAAGTCATTGTACATAAGAGTTTCTGTCATTCAGAACATTTCCCTTGGTAACGGGAGGTCTGAATGACAGAGCATAATGATTACTTTAAGACATTTAGGATTTTAGTTTGTCTAGAAATAAATCTTATAACTTATATTGGGAATTAACCCTGTTCCTTCTTTTTCTTCAATTTCAAAGGTCTTTTCATTGTATTGGTAAAAGTGCATTCCGGTGCGCATACCTACATTCAGAATCTTCAATGAGAACTCATGAGATACTCTTTTCTTATTTATCCGGAAGCTGACAGAAACATCACCGTTTATGGAAGGATTGAATCTTTTGCTGTATGCTTTCGTTTCATCAAAAACGATGTCATGCTCTGTCTGACTTCTTTCTTCGTTTACGGGGGTGTAGCGTTCCCCTCCCTGAAAGAATAAACGTCCGTTGAGACTCAGTACGTTTTGTTTAAGTTTGCCGACCATCCATTCTTTTCCGGCAAGTAAGTTCAGCAGATAGTTCTTATCCAGTCTTGTATTACGCCAAACGTTATCTCCTCCCCTATATTTCGATTTAAACAAAGAACCTGTAATCATATAGTAGAAGCCATTTTTCATATATTGTTCCAGCGTGATGTCTATTCCATAATTTCTGCCTTGACCGGTGTTGGTCAAGATTCTGTCCAAATAAAATTCCTCATGGTTAATGACCGAGAAGGAGGAGTTCTTTTCAACCGGTATACGAAATAAATATTGGAAATAAGGCTCTATCTTTAAATGCAGGTTTTGATTGATATTCCAGTCGTATGTCATCCCGACATGATGTGCCCGGGAAAAATCCAGATATCGATTTGACTGGTTCTTGCCGTTGACGACCTTTTCTACAAAATAATAATCCAGCTTTTCCCTGCGACTATGTAATCCATAGGCCAACGCCAAAGAATGTTTCGGATTTATTTTCCATTTTAGGGCAACCCGCGGTTCGATGGATAAGTTATTGTTCAAAGTAAAATATTGGGCTGTTACTCCTAAGCTAGTGTCCCAGTTATTATTCAGATTGATAACCGAACTGCTATAGGCCGAAAAGACTGTGCTTTCACCATCACCTTTTGAAATCTGTTCCATAGGTCTGTTTAATCCGAAATAACGGCTGACCTGATAATCAAGATCATAGTGAAGGTTTGTAATCGTAACCCCCGTTCTGTTAGTATGTCTCGGACTGAACTTCGTATTCAGATAAGAATTAAAAACGAAGTCCCACCTGCTGTTCCGGATATCTCCTACTCTGATAAGTTTGTCATCTGCTAGTTGATCTACCACTGTATGATCTTTGGAATAAGTAGTAGACAGGGAAGAGCGGATATACGTGTTTTCATTCATCACATACTTGTGTGCAAGTCCTCCCACCATTTTTTCGAGTCTGTTTTCTCCCGCTTGTCGGTCTCCCAGAGTTTCCCATTTGGAACGCTCTTCTATTGGAGCTTTGTTTCTGTCAATCAATCCTAATCCCCAAATAGAAAAGGTGCCGACTTTGGAGGTCGGAAAGTTTAGCTTGAATGCTAAATCCTGATATTTAAGATTCAGGTCATTGCCGGTAGCCAGTGATGTAGTCGAAAAACGATAGTTAACGAGATAAGAACTTCCTCGCTTTTTACTGATTGGGCCCTCTGATGACAGATCGATACCCATTAGTCCGACTTGAAAAGCGTGTTCGTACTTTTGATTATTTCCATTGCGCAGGTGCATATCGAAAACACCCGATAATACATTGTTATATTCTGCGGGAAAAGCTCCGTTGTAAAAATCCGAATTTCCGATCACCTGTGTACTCAGAGCTGACAGGAAACCTCCGCCCAATCCCGACAAATCGGCAAAATGAGTCGGATTGGGTATCTCAATTCCTTCCAGCCTCCATTGCGTGAATTGCGGGGAGTTTCCGCGAATGGCTATGGCATTGGTGCCGATGTCTCCCGCTACTCCTGCGAAAGCGGCGCTTAATCGTGCAGGGTCATCGAAGCCGTTGGCAAATCTGCCGGCTTCTTCCATGCTGATCATACGGCCGCCTGTGATAGCCATAGGATTGATCGTCCGGTTTTTCTTTATTTCCGGCTTCACGAGGACTTCTGCCAGATATTGGATATTCTCGTCCATCGGAATTTCTACATATACTTCTTTGGATGAAGTTACGGATACCTCACTGATTATGCTTATGTGATATCCCGTAAAAGACGCTTGAATATTGTAGCGTCCAATAGGAACATTGCTGATTCTGAAGTTTCCCAGACTATCTGTGGAGCTATTCAAGGAAGGTTCCTCTAAGACATAGACAGAGGCATACTCTATTGGAGCATTAGTTTTGGAATCAACTACAATTCCTCTTATGGTTTGCGTTAGTTTTTGTGTCTTTTCGCCGATTGTTTCTGTTTTTGGTGTCGGCAGAGAGATAATAATATGATATCTCTTTATTTTGTATATGTATCCGGTACCTTTCAATATTTGTGTTAGTGCCTTCTCAATGCTTGCGGACTTTAGCGACAATACTTGCCTCTTTTTCAGGTTCAGGTTTGACTGTTCGTAAGCTATGCTATAGTCTGTTTGTAGTTCTATTTGCTCAAAGGCTTCTTTTAAAGAGATATTTTTATTTTGAATTGTAATTTTCTTTTCTGCATTTTGGGAAATTGCCGTCAATGACAGAATAGAAAAAAACAAAAGAATGATCATCTTATCTGGCTTTTTATTCGCATTAATTCGATTCATTATTTTATATTTGTACGTTGATACTTCGTTTTTACTTCGCGGTTTAAATGAGGATAGACATTTCAGAACTGGGAAGAGGGTCTCAAGCTGCTTCCCGGTTCTTTTTGTTCATAGGCTATTTTTTTTATTTGGTTATTATTATTTTGTTTCCACTCTGCCGATAGCTAAAGCCGATTATATCTCCTAATATATTCAGCATTTCATCCAGATTCTCATCTTTCAGGAATTTGACAGTGTACCGTCTAGAGGCAGAAAAATCGGTAGAATGATCGATAACAGTATCATAACGTCGTTCCAGCGTTCTGAATATTTCTTCGGCAGTAGCATTGGTGAAGATTATTTTCCCTTTTACCCAACTGTTCGTGTCAACAGTGTCTACTGTCGATATCTCAATATCTGATGTCGATTTATCATAGGTGAGTTGTTCGTTGGGCTTGAGAGTTTGAGGAGGACGGGATTGCGTACTCACTTCCACTTTTCCACTAGTCAACGTTGTGGTAATATTCGCATCATTAGCATATGCCTTTACATTGAACTTCGTTCCAAGTACCTTGACGGATAGTTGCGATGTTTCTACTATGAAAGGTTTTGCATCATCTTTTCTGACTGAGAAATAGGCTTCACCATCAAGGGTTACGACACGATTCTCTTTGGTAAAAGTTTTCGGATAGGTAATTGTACTTCCAGCGTTCAGCCATACTTCGGAACTATCCGGCAGAACCAAGCGCTTTTGTTCGCCATAGGCTGTGGATATTTCTATCTGCTCGTTTTCGGAAGGGATATAATAAAGCAATCCTCCTGCCAATAAGCATATGGGAATAACGACGGCTACAATGCGGACAAACTTATGATATAAAACAATATTTTCAAGATGTTCTTTGTTGTATCCGGTTCTTAAATTGACCCGCTCTAAAGCACTGTATGTTTTTGAATCGGCTTCCGTATCCAGTTCGTTCCAATACTCTAATGAGGCTTTTTCTTTCTCCTCCGCGTTTTCTTCCTTCATAATCCATCGCTGTACCTTTTCCTCCGTTTCAACAGAAAAACGTCCGGAAAGGAACTTTTTGATGATTCTGGTGATAATATTACTCTTTTCCATTTTTGCTGTATTTACTATATATACAGTCTGATGGCAAAAAGCTCAATGAAAAAGTGGATGTTTTTATAAAAAAGATAATAAAAAGCACGAGATAGCTTTCCGTATCTCCTTTAATGCGAGGCTTAACTGACTTTCGACATTTCTTTTAGTGGTGTTGAGCTGTATTGCTATCTCAGCATTGCTCAACCCTTCCTGACGGCTTAATGTATAGATCATTTTCCGCTGTTCCGGCATTTTTCCGACAATGTCATCTATTAATAAGCCTAACTCTTTAGCAATAAGATCTTCTTCGGAGGTAGAACTATATTCGATCTCCTGACTACTATTTAGATAAGTGTCATGTACATACTTATGTTTCAAGAAATTTATGGCCGAATTACGGGCAATTGTATGCAGATAAGAACTAAAAGACTTGGATGCATCAATTGAATCATGATTGATCCAAAGGTTGACAAAAAGGTCTTCTGTCAATTCTTCGGCATCCGATTCCGATTTTATATATCCGTCGATGAAAGTCTTTGTTTTATTGTAATAGGCTATAAAAACTGTTTCAAAAGCCTTGTGATTTCCATCCTGGAAGGCTTCAAGCGTTTTTATGTCAATGTTATTACTCATGTTGTCCGACTTTCATTTTTATTAGTGAGGACAAAAGAAGTAATTATTTGGCTTAAAAACGCATTCTTTTGAAAATATTTAAGATGTATCCCTGCTAATTATTCTTTTTTGTAATATAAATAATGCCAACCACATTCAGCAAATAACCGAGTAAACAAATAATGGGTGCAAAACATATACGAAGTCTGCTGAAGATATCAGGATTATATGCGGCAGGGGTACTCCCCTCGCCGCTCATTAATACATATCCTGTAATAATCAATATCGAACCAATCGATAGAATAATATAATTTATTTTACTCAATGCATTTCTCATACTTCTGATAGTTTTATTGTTTTCAAGTTTATATTTCCGGATTTTAGTTTCTAAGTCCCACGATTTGAGAGAATAAAGCATATTTCTCCTCAAAGCGCTGATTACTTAGCCTGTATTCCTCTTCATCAATCTCTTTTACAAGTTCATTATACTGATTCCATTGCCAGAACTTATACAGGCAATCTCTCTGAACCATATTGATCCTGTTGTCTCCTAATGAGAATGCCCAGTTGATGTAATCTTCCGATTCGGCTGTCAGGTACTTTAACAGAGGCATTGCTTTCGTCTTTTCTCCTAGGGCAGCATAGGCTTTGGCTATGTCGAATGACCCGCTTTCATAGATCTCGGGGACATTGTACGCCGGAACAGCTTGTTCTGCATAGGCAAGTACCTTTCTGGCTCGGGTATTGTCGCCCTGCCTGATCAGTTCCTTTGCCAGTTGGGCGAAAAGCCTTCGATGATAATAGCAGGTTCGCAGGGTGGTTTCATCCAGATAGAGTCCGGGAGTGTCCAGTCCGCCATACTTATATCTGTTCATTACATTTTCATACAATCTCTCTACATCTATCGCATAGTTATTATCTCCTTTGACATTTCCCCATTTTTTATAATCAAAAGGCGTGAAACGGAAAGCTAATCCTTCCTGAACGAAATAATGATCAAACTTCAGCTTGCTGACCTCACCGACGGATATTGCCATGTACAATGGGCGTTCCCAATTGCAGTTGGCAAGCATTTCCAGCATCAGCATATCTACCTTGGTTAGAATACGCATATCTTTCAGAGAAATATAGATCTTATCCGGTATCGCATTTTTCAGATCTTCACCTTTCAGATGACGGATGGAGTCGGGAAGCATAATGCCTGATCGGAGTACTGCATCTTTATCAATGCTGATACTGATCGTATCGGTAGGGATTACGTGGAAGTCCTGTTTCTCCGATAATGCCCAGTACTTCAAGATGTTTTTTACCTCAAACGGATCATTGCCGAAACTATCACGGGCTTCTTCCGGATGTTTCTGATAAAGCTCTTCTATCTGTTTTTTCAGTTCCGGTCGGATGGCTACATATTCGTTTTTTCCTTCCTGATATTGGTCTTTACTCCAGGTAATGGGTAATCCGGGTGCATCATACAACGGGCATTGCTGCTGATAAATATACCAATCTGTTTGCGCATAACTCAAATTGCAGATGCGGGCATCCCTGCGTACTCCTTCCGTGTCTTGATTATACCACAAGGGAAAAGTATCATTATCTCCATTACTGAAAATGATAGGATTTCCTTTGTCGGGGAGTGTCATCAGATAATTGGCTCCAAAATCACGGCAGGTGAAACGGTTACTCCGGTCATGATCATCCCATGTCTGACTAGCCATCTGAACCGGAATCAGCAGGCAGAGAAACATTAACAGGCCGACATGAAGTACTGATGACTTCTTTTTTCGAAGTGCGTCACACAATCCGGCAGCTCCCATTCCTATCCAAATAGCAAAAGCATAGAATGAACCTGCGTATGCATAATCCCGTTCACGGGGCTGACCGGGAGTCTGGTTCAAATATAGCACAATAGCCAGACCTGTCATGAAGAAAAGGAAAAACACGACGCTAAACTGCTGCATTCCCTTCTTTCCCCGCATCCACTGCCAGTAAATCCCGATTAATCCTAATAATAGCGGCAAAGCGTAAAATACGTTATGCCCTTTATTCTGACGCAAAGATTCGGGCAAAAGTTGCTGGTCACCAAGTCTTAGATTATCTAACAGAGGAATCCCCGTGATCCAGTTTCCATGCTCCGGTTCGCCATGTCCCTGGATATCATTTTGACGCCCGACAAAATTCCAGAGAAAATAGCGCCAATACATATAGTTGAGCTGATAAGTGAAGAAATAGGTAAGATTCTCTTTTTGAGTGGGAGCTCCGTCCGTTCCTCCCGACCAGCTTTTGTAGGAGGAAGCCATGCGATCATTCCACATTCGTGAAAACAGCATATTTTGAGTATAACATACTTCCTCTTTATTTCGAATCACTTTATATTTCCCTTCTTCCCTATTCGGTCTGTAGACAGCACCACCCGTTTTCATTTTTACCTTGTAATAATCTCCTTCGGGCACATACTCCGGTTCGGAGGCATACGTTTTGCCGTAAAGTAAAGGGGCGCTTTCGTATTGCTCCCGGTTCAAATAGCTTTTGAGTGCGAAAATATTATCCGGAGCATTTTCATTGAGCGGTGTATTGGCATTGGCACGAATCAATATCACTGCATAGGTGGTATAACCTACGGTAAGCATAAGTATGCACCATAAAGCTGTATTGATTAATCGTTTTTTGAAACGATAGATACCAGCTATGAGCAGGAAAAATGTGATAGCCAGAAAGACAATCAGTCCTGTTTGGAAAGGAAATCCCAAGGCGTTGACAAAGAGTAGTTCGAACCATCCTCCAATATCCGCCATTCCGGGAATGTAGACAAAAAGTATCAATACAATAAGCAGACCGGATAAAGCAATCGCCGCAATTGCTCCTTTAAGCGAAATCGTTCGATATTTCTGATAATAGAAAACCAGTACAATCGCCGGAATGCAAAGCAGATTGAGCAGATGTACTCCGATGGAGAGTCCGATTATATAGGCAATCAGAATAATCCATCGGTCACCATAAACGGTGTCCGACTCATCCTGCCAGCGCAGAATCATCCAAAAAACCAAGGCAGTAAGAAAAGAAGAGAAAGCATATACTTCTCCCTCTACTGCGCTGAACCAGAAAGTATCACTAAAAGTATATGCCAAAGCTCCTACCAACCCGGAACCGAGAATGATAATCACGTCGGTTACTGACAGATTCTCTTTTTCTTCTTTCAGAAGAGATCTGACCAGGCGAGTGATACTCCAAAAAAGAAAGAGGATACATCCTGCACTTAGCAGTGCATTCAGAAAGTTGACTGTACGTGAGACCTGGGAGGGATCGGAGGCAAACTGTGTAAACAGATTACCTACCATCATATAAAAAGGTGCACCAGGCGGATGTCCGACCTGTAACTTTTCGGCGCATGAAATAAACTCAGGACAATCCCAAAAACTGGCAGTAGGTTCGATTGTCATTCCGTATACGAAAGCTGCTATCAGGAAGACAAGCCAACCACTGAAATCATTCCATCTTTTAAATAATAAGTAGTTCATAGTTCTGTAACTTTTTTGTTTGCAAAGTTATAGAACAGTGATATAAAACAGGCATTTTTAGCCGGACGGATACGGACATCCCATTTCTATAAGGTGTTGAAAAGCAAAGCTTTTTGTCAGGTAATTCCGGACAAATGCGGACTACAATGATTTGATGTAGTCTTCCAGTGATTCTTTGGAACTTACAAGCATAAGTTTCTCCGTTTTTATTCTGGATATTCTTCGGGTAAGAGTTTCTACAGTCAGTTTCATTAGATCTGCAAAGCAAGCAGGCTGGATACCTTCGCGCAGGAAAGCACATACTCTCAAATCTTCTTCTGTAAGTTTAGGACTTATCTCTTTCAATTTGGAAACAAGTCCATATACTCCTTCCTGTAGTCTTAATAATTCACTCCAGTCTTTCTCTGAAAAAGAAACAACCTTGGAAGGGGAAACAGACCGTTCTTTTATTTGCCGGACTTTCGATACTACCGGAGAACTTTCATAAATATGCTGTTGAAGCGACTGATATTTTTCTTCCAGATAGTTACATTGCAACATCAGTTTATCCGACTCTGCCTCTTTTCGCAACATTTCATCTTTAAAAGTAGTCAGTTGAGAATATACAAACTTATTCTTCTTCCAGAGCAGCCCGAGTAACAAGGACATCACACCAAAGACTCCCAATGCAGAAGAAAGAATAATCTTCGTATCGCCTGTCTGATCGTTCAGCATTAGCTGGCTGG
This sequence comes from Bacteroides sp. AM23-12, assembly GCF_003434395.1. Taxonomy (NCBI): domain Bacteria; kingdom Pseudomonadati; phylum Bacteroidota; class Bacteroidia; order Bacteroidales; family Bacteroidaceae; genus Bacteroides; species Bacteroides sp. AM23-12. Next base: position 175,544 of record NZ_QTLF01000005.1, on the reverse strand, counting down.
CATAGGCTTTTCTTTCCATTTCCAATGCTTCGTCGAAATGACCATATTTCTGATAATAAAGGCTGCAACGTCTGCACACCTTGGCTACATAATCGTACTTCTCTGTAAGAGCAGCAAGCTTTATTGCTTCCTTGAAGTGGGTCTCCGCTTCCTTTTTCTGGTCAAGATCACTCTCTACGCATGCCAGATAAAAATAAGCCTTTGATTTCTGAAGTTCATTGCCGTGTTGGTCAAAGTATGAAACTGCCTGACGGATTTGCTTATCAGACGTATGGGCGATATTTTTATCTTCATTCAGCTGGGTACACAACAGATTATATTCTGCCAGCTGTGCTTCGTTCATCTGGTTGATCTGGATATTTTCGAGAATAATAGATGCTGTATCCGGGTCCTGCCCCATTAGCTGTGCGGCTTTGTCTAATCCCTGTTTTACATTAGTCCCTTCCGGATGGCATGCAGCCAGTGAAAGGACAACCACGTATAATAAGATTCGAAGATTATTCATAACTCTGCTTTTATCTTTGTATACAAACGATTGGATTTGCAAATATAAAAAATAATATGATACATACACCTCTATAAACCATACAAAAAATGGTGTCACTATCCTCCTCTCATAGTGACACTATACTGTGATCATAGTTACACCATCACGGCAGGATAGTGTAACTATATTATTTATGCTCCTATTATTATGCATATCGCAGATTGCCCTCATGTTTTTTTTGACAAAGATCAAGCGATGACGGGCTGTTTATTAAGAAGATTAGCCGTATCTTTGTAACAAATAAAAATTGTATATATCATGATTAAAAACATTGTATTTGATTTTGGCGGAGTGATTGTAGACATTGATCGCGATAAAGCTGTTCAGGCGTTTATCAAACTGGGATTGGCGGATGCCGATACTCGTTTGGACAAATACCATCAGACCGGAATCTTCCAAGAACTGGAAGAAGGAAAGTTGAGTGCCGATGAATTTCGGAAGCAATTGGGAGATCTGTGCGGTCGCAAACTGACGATGGAAGAAACCAAACAGGCGTGGTTAGGCTTTTTCAATGAAGTGGACTTGCGAAAGCTCGATTATATATTGGGACTTCGTAAATCATATCATGTGTATCTCTTGAGTAATACCAATCCTTTTGTTATGTCATGGGCATGCAGTCCGGAGTTTTCATCCGAAGGGAAACCGCTGAACGATTATTGCGACAAACTATATTTATCTTACCAGTTGGGACATACCAAACCGGCTCCCGAAATATTCGACTTTATGATAAAAGACAGTCATGTCATACCTTCCGAAACGCTCTTCGTTGACGATGGAAGTTCGAATATCCACATAGGCAAAGAACTTGGCTTCGAAACCTTCCAACCAGAAAACGGTGCTGATTGGCGGCAAGAGTTGACCGTTATACTAAATAGTTGAGAAGAGGTATCTTTATGCTCCTCCCACCTACAGGAGGGGACCCCGGAAGGAAAGGTGCCAGGTAAGCAATTTCTAAAACCTTTTCAGCTCTTTCTTTTCAAATGTCCACTCCGGTGTATACAATCTGCCACTGTCTGTATCTGTCAGTTCATACCAAGGTGACAGATTTCGGTTGGCAGGATTGACGAGGATATGTATTTGCTGGGCGGGCATATAACTTTGCGCCAATAAAAAAACTTTCTTTTTTGTTTTCGGGTGAATTGCCACATCTACTACTATCACGACATGGCCCGGTGAACCTCCTTTGATAAACACATCTCCTGCTTGCAGTGAAGTATAAGGAACCGTACGAAGCTCTTTTGAAAGAGAAGCAGTGCCGGCATACATAAATACCATATTCAAGTATTTACGAAAAGTCTTATATGAATAGTCTTTGCCTCCTGCAGCATACCATTCTACCTTATTTCCAGTTACTTTGATACGGTTTCCTTCCGCCCATTTTTTATATTCTGCCGGAAAGCCATTGGTAAAGTTAAATTTGATTTCTCCGTATCTTTTCTGTGCCCATAGGTATTCTGCCCGCAAGCGCATGACTGCATCCGCACATTGCTGTAAATCGCGATTGCCTATTTCCATATCTACTACGGCGAATGCGGCTGCCTGATTCCTTTTCTCCTGTCCGTTGTAAAGTAAAACCTTACTCCCTTTGGGCAATAATGGGAGTTGACGCAGATAGGCGGCAAATGAATGTTCATCGCATACTTCACGAGTGTAGCCCGTAGGAGGAAGAATGGTGCTTTCCACTGACTGTCCCAGCGACACTATAATTGAAGTCAGACATACTATGCTGAATATAAGTATTCTTTTCATATCGTTATTTTTCCCGAAGATAGGATATCTTTTGCAGAAAACCAAGTTTTGCAGGAGGAAGCTTCTGAAACCGTCTAATCAGAATACTATTCGGCAAAAACAGAATTTTCGGATATTCTCTTTATCTTTGCTGCAAATAAAAGAATATGCAACCACAAATCATACTCATTACCGGAGCTTCTTCCGGATTTGGAAAGATCACTGCGCAAATGTTATCAGAACAAGGTCATATCGTTTACGGTACGAGCCGGAAACCTTCAGAGAATATAGGTAAGGTCCGAATGCTTGTCGTTGATGTAACGAATAGTATTTCTGTTCGTCAGGCTGTAGAACAAATAATATCCGAGCAGGGACGGATGGATGTACTGATTAATAATGCCGGTATGGGAATTGGCGGAGCATTGGAGTTGGCTACCGAAGAAGAAGTGAGCATGCAGATGAATACAAATTTCTTTGGCGTGGTCAATATGTGCAAAGCGGTGCTCCCTTATATGCGCAAGGCACGTCGGGGAAAGATTATCAATATCAGCTCTATTGGTGGAGTGATGGGCATCCCCTATCAGGGATTTTATTCAGCATCCAAGTTTGCAGTAGAAGGATACAGCGAGGCCTTGGCGCTGGAAGTTCATCCGTTTCATATTAAAGTCTGCCTGGTGCAGCCGGGAGATTTTAATACCGGGTTTACCGACAACCGGAATATCTCTGAACTGACCGGACAAAATGAAGATTATGCTGACAGTTTTCTGAGATCATTAAAGATTATTGAAAAAGAAGAGCGTAACGGATGCCATCCCCGCAAGCTGGGTGCTGCAATCTGTAAAATAGTAGCGCGTAAAAATCCTCCTTTCCGGACTAAAGTAGGTCCGTTGGTGCAAGTTCTGTTTGCTAAAAGCAAGAGCTGGCTGCCGGATAATATGATGCAATATGCTCTCCGAATATTTTATGCTATCAGATAAAAAAAAGTTTCATGCCTTGAAACTGTTGGTTTCAAGCAATGAAACTAATCGTTTCAAGGCATGAAACTAATAACGTGTAATAGTGCGGCAATCAGTTCTTCGGAACTAATTCCAAAAACATAGTAGTCGTCAACAATATAGCCAGCCCGATACAGACTGTTATCAATAACCAGTTAATATATTTAGCTTTGGGCTTGGTATCTGCGTGCAGATTATTCAGGAAATATTCTCTGAAGAAGAGATAGAGTCCCGGAATAGTCGCACTTGCCAAAAGGAAATCTTCCGGTATCTGGAAGAAGTAAGTCTTGGATAATCCGATCAATGACCAGTGGCAAAGGAACAATACCAAAAACATATTTACCTTGTGTGCAAACAGCAACAGCAGTCCGATGGTAAATACCACTACAGAACAAGGCATCACTGGAGAAGTCATTTCCGGGAAAGATAGCCCGCGTGCCAACGACACCATAGGATAAATGAAAGGCATGGCCAGCAACACATAAGATAGCAGATCATATTTGTGTGTACGTTCGAAAGTCGTATATCCGGTAATCGCATCCCATATCCAGATAATAGCCATCACTCCCCAGAACATCGCCATCACCCCGTTATAGCTGCGTTCTTCGCAGTAGATAAAGTAATAGACAATGGAAATCCACGAATAAAGACCTATCATATAAATCTTCATTCCCATCTTCACCCACGGACGTGGTTTGCTGATCAGCAATGCGGTCAGCACAATACCGATCAGAATGACAATAATCTGCAAAAGCCAGGTGGCTGAATTATAATACGCAATTGTTCTCCAAAAAATCTCCATAAAAGTAGTTTAATTAATGTCTTGTTAAAGAAAAGGCTCTGTGCGGGAACAGGAACATCGGGAATGTAGCTCCGACTGCAAGCATGAAAATTACTGTACTTGCCACCAAAGTGTTGGAGAAGAACATCTCCTGCATCTTTATATACTTATCATGCAGTTCCGGTTTATTCGCTGTCTGCAAACACATAATAAGAGAGAATACCATGTTGTACGCAAACTTTCCCGGAATCATCGGGAGCAACGCAGGAATATACAGCACCGTCATCGGGCAATATACCCGCTTTCCGAGCCATAAACTGCCGAACCCGATTACTAATCCACCGAATAAAGAAGCCGTAGCAATATCTACACCCAAGTAAGTCATCAGACAGAAACGGCACGCATGTCCCAATGCCGCCAATATTGCAATCATTTTAAATGCACGCAACGGAGGATCGGAAATTGCTCCAAATCCGATACCTGCTATCGCTGCAAAGAAACCATCAGAAAGAATATCAAGTGCTACCATATCAAATTAAACTGTTTTTTACCATTAATAATGTAAAGGAAAGGCCGATGGCAATGCTGACAATCAGCAAAGAGGCTTCTGTCAAACGGGCAAATCCTGTCAAAACGTATCCTTCGACAACATCAATCACTCCATTAATCAAAGGAACACCGGGTACAAGATATAGAACGCTGGTTGCCAGTGCGATTTCGGAAGTTGTGTCGAAAATCAAGGCGGTAGAAGCACAGAGCGACGCGACGAAGGCCGAAACAATGAATATAATATAATGATTCATTTTCTTCTTTTGCATCTGCTGTTTCAGGTATAATCCTGTAATAGTGGCGGAGAAAACGATTCCCATTGAGATTAAGTCACCGCCAAACAGTTTGCAGAATGACGCATTGGCAAAGCCTACCAATATCAAAACGAACAGAGGATGTATCATCGGAGCAGAGACTATCTTTTTGTATTTCTCTTTCAGTTCTTCCAACGATAACTGTTTGTCTACTGCTTCCCAACTCAAAGCGCTTAGTTCGGAGTTATGCTCAAAACTGATGGGATGTGCAGGAATATCTATAACCTCGTTGCAGGCTTCGTTTGTCTCCTTATCGATGATAGTAAGAATGATATTTTTATGAAATACGCCCAGTTTGACATCTAAGCCAAAAGCTTCTCCGATACGTTTGGAATTGCGTACAACACGGGAGGTATGTACCCCCGCTCCCATTAGATGGGCTGAATATTCGGCTATGAATTTACCTATAGATAATAAAGATTCGCTTGTCTTCATGTATGTGATATTTTTAAATCGGCTGCAAAAGTACAAAAAAGAGTAATAGCAGGAAAGGTAAAACACAAAAAATAAATACCTTTGCCTCCATAAAAAGAATGACTCATGAACAACCAATTTACATATCCGAAAGAGAAAATACGTTTTGCCATCCTGACTTTCTTCTTTGCCCAAGGACTCTGTATGGCAAGCTGGGCAAGCCGTATCCCGGATTTCAAAGATGTATTTGCTGCCAATTATGCATTTTATTGGGGTCTGATTTTATTTATGATACCAGTCGGCAAGTTTGTAGCAATTCCTTTGGCGGGTTATCTTGTATCTAAATTAGGGAGTCGCACAATGGTACAGGTCAGCATTTTGGGATATGCCATGTCCTTACTTTGTGTCGGATTGGCTCATGAAGTCTATTTGCTGGGATTCCTGCTTTTTTGTTTCGGAGTGTTCTGGAACTTGTGCGATATATCGTTCAATACGCAAGGGATCGAAGTGGAGCGTTTGTATGGTAAGACAATCATGGCAACTTTTCATGGAGGATGGAGCTTGGGAGCCTGTACCGGAGCACTTATCGGCTTCGTGATGATTCTGACGGGCACCTCTCCTGTTTGGCATTATATGCTAATAGCCGCTATTATCCTTATCATAGTATTGGCAGGACGAAAATATCTGCAAGAAACAACGCTTCCTATATGCGAACATCCGAAGCCGGGCTTTGAGACAACAGACAAAGCGGCTGATAAAGCTCCGAATGGATTCCGTCTGTTATTTCAAAAGCCGGAAATACTCCTTTTACAATTAGGTTTAGTCGGATTATTCGCGCTCATCGTAGAGAGTGCTATGTTCGACTGGAGTGCTGTTTATTTTGAATCGGTTGTCCATGTGCCTAAATCATTGCAAATCGGCTTCCTTGTATTTATGGTCATGATGGCTACGGGACGATTCCTGACGAATTATGCATACCAGCTTTGGGGAAAGAAAAAAGTACTGCAACTGGCAGGCAGCCTTATTTGTATCGGCTTCTTCATTTCCGCATTGTTGGGCAATGCGTTTGACTCACTGGGAATGAAAGTGATCATCAATTCCTTAGGCTTTATGCTGGTCGGACTAGGTATCTCATGTATCGTACCTACTTTATATAGCTTTGTAGGGGCCAAGTCAAAGACGCCCGTCAGCATTGCGCTCACTATCCTGTCGAGTATCAGTTTTATTGGTTCGCTGATCGCTCCTTTGCTAATAGGCGCTATTACACAGGCATTTGATATTCGTATTGCTTACATGATTACAGGTATATTGGGAGGTTGTATCGTACTTATCGTCAGTTTCTGCAAAGCATTCGATATTCAGGAAGAAAACAAATTGTAGATATATAAAACGCAGTCTCTCACAGTACTTGATCATTCAAGTGTCTGTGAAAGACTGCATCAATCTTTTTACTAACCTTAACTAACCTAACTTCTATCTAATCTAACTACAAAATGTTCGAAAAATCTTTTATACTACTAACAATTCTATCCTTTAAATCTTGGTTTTCAACCAGTGAAAAGTCGCAGGCAACATCTGCCGGAGCCAATAATACGGCCTTAGCTTCTTCTGCATCTGCTATCTGTTCCGGGTGTTCCCTGAAATAAGTTTCCCATTGGGAGGCTGCTTCCGGAGTTACACCCAGTGCATAATTGATGAAATCATCATCCGTCAAAAAATCCTTTACCTTAGAGCACATATCGCATCCTTTTTAAGCGTTTACATAGATAGGACGCTGTTACTCTGTGTATGTACTCAACTAAATATCCTTTTTACTAAAATTAACTTGCCAGACTACGCAATTTTGTCAATCCACGGTGCATCAGGTTGCGTACAGACTGATAGTTCATGTTCATAATCTCACAGATATCCTCGTACTTCTTTTCTTCTATATAATATAATGTTAGTGCTTCACGCTGCCGGGGAGAAAGCTGGTCCAGTAGACGCTTCACCAGCGAGAACTCATTTTTGCGTTGCTCTTCTTCCATATAGTCATCTTCTACATCTGTGGGAGCTACTGCATTTACATCTTCTATGGCTGTATCAGACATATACATACGTTTGCGGAGTTCATCGCAGAGTTTGTTCTTTAATGAGATGAACAAATAAGACTTCAAATTATCAATAGTTCCTAATTCATCCTTTTTAGTGTAGAGCTTAACGAAAATATCGTGGATGCAATCTTTCAGTAACTCTTTATCAATGGTCAACTTCAATCCGTAATTAAAAAGAATGTTGATGTGCAAATCATATAGCTGCGAAAAAGCTGCCATATTTCCCGCTTGAAAAGAAGCGAGTAAAGTGTCGGTTGAATTATTAGTCTGTTCCATCATAGCATTAATTCGATTGATTTGATGTTGCAAAGCTAAGCAGAACTGACCTCAACCACCGGTAAAATCTGGTTTGTAGGTTGAAAAAATAAGTATCATGTTTTATAACACTCTTTTGTTAGAAATTACCTATAAAATGGAAAAATCCCGCTGATCAGTCATCAGCGGGATTTTTTGTTTCAGAGTTTATGGAACCAATAAATACCTTCTTTTTTATCCGGTACCTTTAATTTGTATACCCCATTAATTTTCAATGATTTATCTATAACACTCATCATCCCTGAACCGGGATGTATGTACTTTAAGATATACTTTCCGGACGATAATTGAACAGGAATTTCTGTTCCGGACTTGGAATAAATGATACTGCCGATATCAGATTTTACCATTTTCTTATAGTTGTCGGTATCGGTTTCTTCCACTTCCATAGCCGCTGCATCCTTCAGGAATGCTTTATCTGTGCACGGAATTACAGGACATGAACCGCCGGCCATGAATACAGCCCATCCCATAGCCGGATAATTCTGTGCGTAGAAGGTTACGGCTTTCTCCGGGAACTTCTGACGATATTCGTGGACAGCCTTGTAGGCTTCGGTGAAAGTAACCTTTCCGACTTTCATCTTACGCATGTGTTGGCGGGGAGCCATATTCTTCCCTCCTTCCGGTGCAAAGATTCCATCTGTTTTATAGTGCCAGTAGCGGATATTAATAATATCCACCACAGCTGCACGCTTCGGATCGGCAAGGATGGCGTCCTGTACATCTTTTGTGGTACTTAATGCTACTTTGGCCTTCTTTCCGGTTTCAGTTTCCCATTCGGCAATCACGTCCAGCCAAAACTGTACAAAATGTAGTGGACCTGTAAATTCGGCACTTGTCAGCTGAATGACATTCGGGTTATCTGCAAAGTTGTTCAGACACTGGCGGATGTATTGTCTGTGTAACTCACGGCGAACCGGATGAGTGATGTCATAAAACATATCTGCAACAAAGATTCGTTTGTCTCCTGCAAACGGAGCAGGTTCCGGAAATCCGGTCTGGTTGATATTGTTGGTGCTTCTCCACGGACAATCTACCCAGTGCGCACCTGCTTCCAGGATATTGTGCTGGAAATAGTTCTCATGGAATAGCAATAGTCCGTCTTTATTTCCTTTTTCGGCAAACTCTTTCAATCGCGACCAATACCATGCATTAGGGCGATTCAGATCATATTTGCTCAGTCCTTCCCAGGCAGTACCCTGACCGCTACGTCCGAAAGGTTGTTCGTAGAAAGGCCCCCATACATCTCCGTCACGACGGCGCACTCGTTCATGATCATCCCGGCGGCGATCATACCAAAGTCCGTAGTTTTGGTCAAATACCAATATGTTCTTTTGTTTCATATAGCCGATTACGGAATCGATGCGATCTGTCAGTCCTAATCCTTCACGTCCGGGAACAAAGCGGGTGATGGCAGGGCTTGCTTTTTTCAGAAAGTTGGTTTTAAGTTTTCCATTCCACCAAGGGGTGGTATGGCTACTTCCTACCAACAAAGTACTGTTCATCTGGATACGTCCGTTTGCAATAGTTACTTCCGGTTGTGCCGATGTCTTGTTCGGAGTTATCTTCTTTTCTTTAATATCATCGATTGATTTTACTCCGGACATAGCTATTGAAGGAGCAAAGGCTCCTTGTTCAATCCAGTGTTCCAATGTCAGGCGGGGATTGTAAGCCTCTTTGGCCAGTTCCATAGCAACTTCAACGGTCGGACTGCTGGTGGCGCTTGTATTTCTTGGCAGGATACGGGCACGTTCTGCACATTTCTTCTGCAAACGATCTTCTAATTGAGCATAGAAAATGCTTCGGGGCTGCACATGATTGTTTGATTGTGCCCATTCGCCGTCACCGGAGAACTGTGCCCAGCATCCGTACGCACGGTTCATGGCATCCTTTGCCGGAGCATAACAGTCTATTTCGGCAGCGGTACATTGCCAGAACAGACTATTTGCCGTATTCCATCCCGCTCCGTTCTTGTCCTGTCCCAGATTCTTGAAACTCAGATTATGCCCGTCTATATTAACCACGTCAAACAATAGGCCACATGCCCATGCATCAATAGATCCGCTGAAACCTAAAGATTCATACGAATCACATTGTACGAAAGCATTCGGTCCGGCAGCACAATATCCGGCTGCAAAGTCATGAATACCCTGTTCCGAATAGCAGCGCTGGAAAAGTGTCTGTTGTCCTAAGGTATAGAAAGTACAGCGGCGCATTCCTCCGATTTCAGAAACAGGTTCTCGTGAGATACAGTCCTCAACTGTGATTTGGGAACCGGTACGCTGAACAAGGATTGCACTTCCTGCAAAGTGTTTAAAGCTCACCCTGCGTACCCAGCAATCTTCCGCATCTTCGATAGAAATACCTGTCCAGCAATGATCTTCATCTTTAGGGTACCGTTTGTCATAGTCGGAAATCAGAGTCATATTTTCTACTCCGCACTCCCGGATGCGCCCGTTCCACTGATAAGTAATCACGGAAGAAGTACCGTATTTGGCATCCAGCGCCACTGTCAGCGGAGCGTCCAACGTTATCTGATTACCGTTTACTTCTGTCACGGTTCTATCCCAGGTAAGATCCATATCTCCTTCTTTCCAGCCCAGTGCACTGATTCCTCCTCCAAAGATATCACATCCTAACGAAGCAATCCATTCTTTGCCGGACGGACGGTTCACCAGTATCCGATCTCCCTTTCTCAACGAAGTACCTGAAGCAACTTCCAATGTCCTCGCATTTACCGGAACATATTTCGAGAGTACCTGCAATGTATCCTGTTTCTTCAGATCGTCTGTCCCTTCCATGTAGATAAGGGCACCTCTGTCTACTCCTTTTTTTAGAAGTATCGTTTTCTCTTTATCCACTCCGCGCAGTACGATGCCGGAGGCATTTATACGAAGGCTTCCGGATAAAGAAAATTCTCCCTGATCCAATAACACGGCTCCCCTGAAACCGGAAGCATCAGGTACTAATGAGGCGACATAGTCAATGGCGCGTTGAATACGTGATGTATTATCTCCTGCTGTCCAAGGTACAAACACGGCATTGCGGACAGAAGGAATATCCTGTTCGGAGCCCTTGTAGCCACAGTACGAGAAATCAAGAATCCGGTTTCCCTGTTCGTCATTCAAGTAAGTGATCCGGTCATCCTTAACCTGTAAAGCAAAGGTTTGCGCATATCCCTGCGCAAACCCTATGCTCAATAATCCTAAAAGGATAGTTCTTAATTGTATATTCATTACAATAAACGTTGTTTTCTAATTATTCAATCCTGAAAGATCATTTGACCATAAGCAAATCATACGATTAAAACAGACTTTTCCGTTTGGACAAGGTATCGTAGTTGTTCTTCAGATCTGTCCAGTCTACTTTCTTCTTTGTATCCACCCCATTGATATATTTCTCGATATTGGTATAGCCGTCTCCATTACAGTCCTCCTTTGCATCAGTCGGATCGTTCGGATTCAGTCCGTTGGCAATTTCCCATGCGTCCGGCATACCGTCACCATCCGAATCAAGATATGCTTCTCCTTTGTATTCAGGAAGTCCGCCCACCTGACGGATATCGGTGATGATACCTTGTTTGTAGGAGTCTGCCGGCAAGCGTCTTTTCACGTAAGGAGAGATAAATTCCGGAGCATCTTTCGCATAAATCGCTTTTCCTGTTTGTACAGTCTTGATGACGCGAGCGTCTACCGCATCCCGTTTCGGGAGAGTAGCACCTACATTATCCAATACAAAGTTATAAGCTTTTTGGGTATCCATAATCGTTACAGGCGACATTTTGAATGCTTTGTCCACTCTGATTTGCGGTAAGAACTTTCCCTCATCCACTTCACTGGCAAGCTGAACTCCGCCATTCCAGTTATCTTTTGTCACTTTAGCATTTCCGTGAACGATGTTACCGTTTACATAAGCCTTTCCGAAGGACATCGGTTTGCTTTTATCGCGTCCGGCTTCCGGTTTCAATATACGATAGGAAATAGGTTTATCCAGCGGGGTGATAGGACCGGGCTTAAAATAGTTATTGATTATATTATAAAAACTCTTGTTGTCTCCTCCATCGATAGAACGGTTCCACCAGTTGAAAACAACATTGTTTACGAAGTTAAAGTCTCCGTCCATACCCACCGAACTGTTACGACTGATATTGGAAGCGAAAAGATTACGGCAGAACATACTATTATGTCCTCCGATAGTGGCGCCAAACGCATGATTATAAGTATCCAATGCTTCCGAGAATATCGAATTCTGAATGGTAATGTTCACAGTAGGCAACTTCAGTCCGTGCCCGGTTTCATCCCTGTTGTAGACGTGGCGATAGATAGACATATTTTCATCCAGTCCCCAGCTTGCCGAACAGTGGTCTATTATAATATTGCCGACTGCATTTCCTCCTACTGCATCATCCCGGAAAGCAACATCCTGTGCCCCCCGACGGAAACGCATATGACGAATCACTACATCATGAGTATCGATCAGAAAAGAATGCCCGGTCACGCAGATACCGTCTCCCGGTGCTGTCTGTCCCGCAATCGTTACATAAGGGGCACGTACACTGATCGGGCTTTTCAGGCGAATAATACCTGACACATTAAATACAATAACACGTGCGCCACCGGTTTCACAGGCTTCGCGGAATGTGCCGGGGCCGGAATCTTCCAGGGAAGTAACCACAATCACTTTGCCTCCACGACCACCGGGAGTGTACATACCACCGCCTTCCGCACCGGGGAAGGCCGGAATATTACTTTTGATCAAATCCTCCGGTTTGGAAGCCCAAGGTTTGTAAGGTCTTCCTAACTTTGCTTCTTCCAAAACTGTTGGCAAGGCTTTTTCCCATGCCGCATTGGATTTCTGTTCGAACTCTGCTTCTTGTTTTGCTCCTCTTTCTTTTACCGAGTCGGGGATCACCGGATATTGGGCTGCCACAGGTAGTACACAGGCAACCAACATCCATACTGATAATACTTTCTTAATCTTGTTCATTCTTCCGAATCTTAATAGGTTTTTAAAAAAGACGATTAAGAAAGTATTTTGTAATCGGTCTTTCTATCCTTTCCGCCATTCATTCATATATTCACGGGGAGTCTGATTATATTTCTTGCGGAAACACTTGCTATAGTAGCCTGAATCTTTGAATCCGACAGCAAACGCCACTTCCGAAACACTCAAATCCGTATTTTTAATCAGTTCGATCGATTTATTCAGGCGAATCTCCTTTACCAGATCGACAGGTGCCAGTCCGGTAAGGCTTTTCAGCTTTTTGAAGAATGCCGAACGGCTCAGTCCGATGCCGGATGCGATCGTATCAATATTGAAATCACTGTCGTCCATGTTTTCCTCGATCACCTGATGTATCTTTTCAAGAAACTGCACATCTTTCTTTACCAGATATTGTTCGTAGCTGTCTTCTTCCGTTGTCGTCTGGTTCTCCATCTGCTGGCGGATACGTTCGCGGAACAGTTTCCGTTCGCCAAGCAACTGATCGATTCGTGCCAACAGATACTCTTTGCTGAATGGCTTGGTTATATATGCATTCGCCCCCAGAGTGATCGCTTTGGTCTTGGCACCTTCGTCGTTCTTGGCTGTCAGAATAATGACAGGGATATGGCTGATCTGAAAATCCTTCCGGATAGATTGCAGCATTTCCAGTCCATCCATTTCCGGCATCATCTGATCGGTCACTACGATGTCCGGGTGATACAGATGCACTTTCTTCAGACCTTCTACGCCGTTATTGGCTATATGGATGTTGAATTTATCTTCCAATTGCAGTTTTATTAACTGGCAAAGGTCTTTATTATCCTCTACCAGCAGAAGAGTCGGTAATGAAGCGTCAATTTCCAGTTCCTCCTCCGGTTCCTTTTCGGAATCGATAACCATCTCCTTGTCTGTAGCGGCAGGAGCAGTTTCCGTATCGCTGACATAGAAATCTACTTCCGACGGACGATAATGATCCTTGCCCAATAATAGCTCTACAATAAACACGGCCCCCTGCCCTTCCGGACTTTCGGCACGGATGATACCGTGATGCAGATTTACTATTTCTTTGGAAAGTGCCAACCCGATGCCTGTACCCTGATAATGTGGATTATTCGCATTCTCTCCTTGTGAGAAACGCTCGAAAATCTCACTCAGCTTATTTTGCGGAATGCCGACACCGTTGTCTTCTACTCGTACATAGCAGGATTTTCCGTCATCCGTCAATCCGGTAGTTACATAAATACTTCCACCGGAAGGGGTAAATTTGAACGCATTCGATATGACGTTGCGGATAACAATGCTCAATTTATCCTTATCTGCCCATACCATAATCGGTTCGTCCGGTAGCTGGAAGGTGAAACTGATTTCATTTTCCTCCGAAAGTACACGGAATTCTTTTTGGAAGGAGGCTATCATTTCATTGAAATCGATCAATGATACATGCAGGCGCATCTTGCCATTCTGAATCTTTCGGAAATCAAGAATCTGATTGACCAGTTGTAACATTTGATTTGTATTTTTTTCCATCAGGTCCACATATTGCAATCCTTTCGGAGACAGCTCTTCCCTTTCCTTCAGTTCTTGTATCGGCCCTTTTATCAGTGTCAGAGGAGTACGAAGCTCATGGGAAATATTGGTGAAGAACTTGATTTTCATTTCCGAGACTTTCTGTTCGATATAAATATCGTTCTTCATCTTAATCATGAAGAAGGCCAGGCGCAGACCGAAATAGAGGGCCGCAATGCCAAGGATTACATAGATAAGAGTAGCCCACCAGCTCAGCCACCATGGCGGGAGAATGGTGACAGCCAATGTACGTGTGGATACAAGTTCCGGATTAGCTTCATCCATCGTTTCTACACGGAATACGTAGTCTCCGGGAGGAACATTGGTATAAGAAGCAATACGGTTTTTGCCGTTATAGTGCCATTCCTTCTCATACCCTTCGAGTATGTAACGATAAGATACGCGATTCTGATTGTAGAAATTTAATGCGGCAAATTCGATTGTGAACATAGACTGATTATACTTCAATTGAAGTGCATCGGTGTATGTGATAGACTTTTGAATCGGACAGTCGTTCAAACTTCGCAGATTACGATTGGATACTTTAAAGTCTACGATACGGGTGTCATAGTTGGTATGTTGTGTCTCCAGTTTATCAGGAGAGAATGTCAGAATCCCCTGTCGCGAACCAAGCCATAAGTCTCCGTTCAATGCACGCAACGCACTGCCTTCTTCCAGTTCAACATTCAGGAAACCATCGTATTTGTCGTAGTTACGGAACTGCTCTGTCGCCTTATTAAAGCAGGACAGGCCAATCTCGGTAGTAAACCACAAATTTCCGTTTTTATCTTCCACGATGGACTTGACCACATCGTTATTCATTCCTTCACGTATGCCATATGACTTGAATATCGGTTCACGTTTTTCTTTGTCATAGCGGACCAGTTTATTCAGACCTCCACCGAATACACTCACCCAAATTTGTGAATTACTGTCTTTATATAATACATAAATATCATTGTCCGCCACATTGGAACGATCGCTGATTTGTCGGTACGTCTCAAACTGAATCTGTTCGGGAGTCGTAAAATGTCCGTCAAAAGACATCAGACCATCCATCGTTCCTACCCAGATACGCCCATCTTCATCTTCCGTCATTGTGCGGACTTCCATATACAGACCATAAGCGGGATACTGTTTCAGTCCGTTGTACTTATGCTTGAATACAAGCGTTCCATTTTCTTCGGAAATTAAGTTCAGCCCGCCGCCCAACAGACCGACCCAGATACGCTCCTGACTATCCTGATATGTGAAATATACATCATTGTTACTGATAGTATTCGGATTCTTAGAATCATTTTTATAACGGGTAAAGCGCAGACCGTGCGGTGAGTTCATATCCGGTTCGGCTTTGACAAGTCCGTTTCCCTTAGTGGAAAACCATAAGTTTCCTTCTTTATCTTCCATGATATGATATACGGCGCCTATCAGATAATTCTGATCCGTAAAAACCTGCTTTATCTGTCCGTTGCTATCCAGACGATAAAGTGCCTGCCAACGGGTACCTACCCAGATATCCCCGTTCTTTGCCTGATAAAGCGCACGTATCCCCTGATTCCAGGAGGTCGCTTTTTCAGCCCCGACAGGGACAGGAGAAACTTCTGTCAGCAGTTGAAATTGCTTCTTTGGAAAGTTGACTTTGTATACTCCGCTGCCTGTAGATGCCAGCCAAAGAATACCGTCTTTATCCAGCAGCAGATGAAAGAAGAGCTGATCGGGAAGGTCGTCGGAAAAAGGTTTCAGTTGATTGATACGGGTCATTTCCAGTTTCTCCCTGTCGAAGAGCAGAATTTCTCCACCGGGGGTGAGGAAAAACATACCCTGTTCACCGGCATCCTGCTTTTCAAAGTTACCGATGGCATTTTGTTTGGGGAAAGGAAAGCGATGATTGCTTTTGTTCAGAGGATCATAGTACGTCAATGCCTCATTACCTTCCTGAAACCAAATTTTGTCATACTTGTCATTGAATATCATTCCTACTTTTTTCCCTGCGATGGAGAACGGTAGTTTGGTCAGTTGTTTGTAGCCGATGTTATATTCATACGCACCATCAACGGTGGTGATATACATTAATCCTGATTCAGTGACCAGTATATTGGAAATCGGTTGATCAATTTCCGGTATTTCGTAACGGTTGACTACTCCATTTTGCGGATCGACGCTATAAATATGTCCGTTCTTATCTCCCAGCCATAAGAATTTGGAACTGTAGGAAGCACAAGTGAACTGGTCCGGATTGGCAGAAACTTTCTTTTGAATAAAGTCGACAGGCTTATCTTTCAGAGCCTCTCCTTTTCTTAATGAAAGAATCTGATAGTCCATACCGATCCAATTGATAAACTCGGCAGTTTCGCAAAACACATTATGCTTGAGGCGTAAGTCGTAGACGTTGACATTGGGACGCGAATCGTGCAACTGCTTCATGGTGATTTTACCGTTCTGGTCTGTATTTGCACGCAGCAGGCTTTTATCTTTGGTCAGCAGCAGTACGTCTCCGTCATCTGTCGTCTGTATCTTGATAATCTGAATATTTTCAGAGTACTCTTTTACATCGTCATACACTGCGTGGAAACTTTCATGTTTCTTATCAAATAGATAGAGTTTGCGGTCGATAGTCTTGATCCAAAGGTATCCGTTCCGGTCTTCTACAATACGCTGAATCTTACGGGGAGGAATATCTGCTGAGTAAAATCCGTCATGATTATCATAGGAACGGAATTTGGTACCGTCGAAACTGCATAGTCCGTACCAGGTGCCGAACCATACAAATCCGTCCTGCCCTTTCAGTGTACAATTGACAATGTTATTGGGTAAGCCTCGTTCAGCCGTATAATGTTCAACGATCATGTTAGGGTAGGCAAAAGCACAGATTCTCGTTATCAAGAGAAACATAAATATCAAAAAGAAGTGTTTCTTCATTGTATATTATATTAGTGGAAATGAATCTTGCATCAAAGATACTATTTTTCGGGTAAAATTCAAATTAGCAGATAATAAATCCAGATTGGTAACCTTGTTTTGCCATGCACAAATCTGCGGTCAAGTTTTTCAAATTTACTTTTCTATTCCAAATTCAGTCTGTTGCCGTTCCACTTCATCCAACACCCGTTGCCGTTCTTCTTCCGTCAGTTGCACTTTGCCTTCAGTTGCACTCTCGGACGAACCGGCTTTTACAGTTAATGAGGATGTTTTCTGACCAATACAGTACTTCTCGTCATAACAGAAAGGAAGTCCCGCAGGAACACTTTCAAATTCCATTTCAGTTGCAGTCGGAGCCTGAGTTCCTTCAAATTGCACGTGGGCTTTCACTCTAATCTTCCCGGCTTTTCGTGTGGAACGGATCAGTAGAGGAGCCGATCCGAATTCTACGGCACGGGGATTGGCGCCAATCCTTGCATCGCCAATGATTTCTCCTTCACCTTCTACCGTGAATACGATATTTTCCTTTGCCAGACGACGTACATTTCCGCTATCATCCGTTACTTCGGCAACTACCACTATGAAATCCGAACCATCCGCTACCAGATTTACTTTTTGAGTATCTGCATACAAGCGAAGTTTGGTAGACCGCCGGGAAGGCATTTTCTTTTGTGTACATACAACTTTCCCATCGATAATACCTTCGGCAACCATATTTACCTTCTGCCAGTTCTTTTGAGTATAACTGTATCCGCGTGCTTCCCAAAAATCCCATACATTTTCAAAGACAACAGGTGCGTTCGGCAGGTGACCTTTGGCATGTACCACAGGTTTGGTCCATGTTTTTGTCCCATCATAGATAGAAAGGCGGATGGAGTCACAGTTGCTGAATATCACGACATCCTTATCGGAGAACTGTGACATTTCATGAGCAAGGAATATCATCGGTCCGCATTCTGCCAACGGATGTTGGAGGCTTGCCGGAGATTGGCTGCGGAACATTTCATACGCATACTTTTTCTGACGGAAAGCGTCATAAATACCTCCCCAGTATGGATCGGGGTGATAACCACGCTGGTGATCGAACGGATGCCACTGTGTGCCACCGATAAACTGACCGGTAGTGCGGTACATCTCATCATAACTTGTAGCCAGAGAAAGTGCCTGTATCAGCAACGGACGTTCACCCCAACTGCGGCTTGCACGATTATTGTTGTTGTGGGCATACCAGTCATCTACGTTTTCTCCGAATTCACGGGTGAAGATGCATTGTTCCGGTTTGTCCTCCTTTTCGTCATCACCCGGCCAGCCGTAGACTACATCGTAATGTTCCTTTACACCGGCAGAATGCACATCGGCAGCGGCTATCGGACGTCCCGGATATGGATATTCTTCCTTCGTTATTTCAAGTGCCTTCAGTGCAAAGTCGAGTGGATAACGGGTCTCATTCAGAATAGGCTCCCACATCAGCACGGAAGGATGATTGCGATCACGACGAATCATTTCACGGGTATTCTGATGAACCAGTTCTCCGAATTTCGGGTCTTTGTTCCAGTATTGCCAGCCCGGAGTAGCGACGATGACAAACATGCCGAGTTCGTCACAGGCATCCATAAAGGATGGGTCCTGTGGATAATGCGCTACACGGATGATGGTACATCCTGCATCACGCAGGCGTTTTGCGTCACGCCATTGCTGTGAATTGGGAAGAGCATTGCCTACGTATGCGAAATCCTGATGACGATTGGCTCCAACTAATTGTCCGAAAGGTTTTCCATTCAGCCAAAAGCCCTCTTTGCCACGAAATTCCGCCAGGCGGATACCGATACGGGTAGTTCCTCCGTCGATGGAACGGTTTCCTTTCTTTATACGGGATTGTACTCTGTATAGATATGGTGCATCCGGTGACCAAAGTTTCGGATTCCTCACATCCATCTGCTGGCGGATTGATTTCTTTTCTCCGGAGTTCAGAGAGAGTTTGCTAGACGTACGTTTGATAACCTTGCCTTCGGCATCTGTAAGGGTCGTTTCTACTGTGACGGATTCCGAACGAGTATTATTGTTCTGAATCTCTGTTTCTACGTATACTTGTGCGCTCTTTTCGCTGATCTTGTCGAAGTGAACAAATACACCGCCACCGCCAACTGTCCGGGAGTCGATGGCATCGGTAATGGCGACCGGAGACTTGGCAATCATCCATACATCACGATAGATACCTCCATGATAAGCAAAATCCAATGTGTATTGTGGCTTTCCGGGAGGGTATGATTTATCGTTGCTGTTGTCGGTATAGACGGCAAGGAGGCAGGAGTCTCCGGCTTGTACGCCGTTTGCCGTCAAGTCCAGTGTGAAAGGCAGATAACCTCCGAGATGTTCCTGAACACGTTTGCCGTTCAGGTAAAGTACTTGCTTTCCCATTGCCGCTTCAAAATGAAGGAGTACACGCTGTCCTTTCGTTGCGGTGGGAACTACGAAATACTTGCGATACCACGCAGGGCCCTGATAATTGCGGCAACCACTACCTTCGGCAGGCATCAACTCTACTGTGTGAGGAGTAGAAACGACCTCCCAGGAACGATCGTCAAAATTTACAGCTTCCGCCCCCCGGATATCGCCTTTGCAGAATCGCCATCCCGGATTGAAGTTATATACTTGTCGCCCGCAATCGGGAAGCGGAATAAATCCGGCAACCGATGTTTCGGGACGGTAAGTATCTGCTGCCTGCCCACCGAAGGAGAATAGCAGCAGAAATAGGAACAAAATTAAAAACGGTCTTTTATTCATAGTTTTTTCATTTATGTAATTCGTGCTTATTTTTTCTATTTTTCTATCATTATAATAATGTCTTTCTTTCTGTTTTCTGGTGATACCTTTAGGTCTGTCACTTTCCCGTCTTTTAAAGTTGCTTCTACCGTCGTATTACCCGGAGCGTGGAGCTTGAAATGGACGTTCCATTCTTTGGGCCAGGCGGGGAACAGAAGTATTTGTGCTCCATTCGTTTGTAAGAGCATCTCTTGAAGTCCTATCATGCCGCTACCTCCCCAGTTGTGGTCGGGTGTCCAGTCATATCCCGGTCCCCAGAAGGCAGGAAAACGGTGGGGACCATCCGATAGCTTTGCCAGAGAAAGGCTTTTGGCTTCTTCGGTCAGTCCCAGACAGGCCGCCCAGATGTTGTCTTGCTTCCATCCGGTGTGGGAACGGAATTTGAGTGCGTCAGGATCATAGAAATAGGTATCACGAGCTATTTCCAGATTTTCCTTGCCTACTCCGTAGATGCGCCAGGGAAATACCGGGTAGAGTTGTGGTGTCTCTATATTGTTGATTCGTTCCCAGCTTTTGGCGGGAGAAATCGTTTGTTTCCATACTGGAGTCATGGTAGAAGTCTGACGATTAAGAGAATCCTTGACTTCGATATAGCGTAATGGAACCGGAGGAATTGTTTCCAGCATCTTTTGCCACTTTTCATTGTTGTAAATTTTGATGTAAGTCTCCAATACAGTTCGCAGTGCGGCGATGGTGTTGCTGGCGTTGTTGGTCATCTTGTAGGTTTCGCAGGCAGAGCCGGGGAACAGTATCAGGTGTCCGTCGCCATCCAGTGCTTTACGTCCCCGACGGGAAGCGAGTAGCCGATAATGTTCGTCGAAAAAGGTCAGCGAGCTTTCAATCAAAGGCAAATACGGGGTTATGTCGGCATCGGCATAATTCTTCGTTTCCAAAATCATCTGGCAAAATTCAAGAATAGTGTCCCATTCATATTCCAGCCACGCATTGTATTCCAGTCCTTTGTCAAACCAATCCGGACGTTTGAAACCATATTCTGCGGGATTGGGTAAGCCGAAGTTTTCTATCTGTTCGGAGAAACAGGCTCCCTCGTGTTGCCAATATACACGGCTGCGGAGTTCCGCATTCTTCAACATCCGGTTATAGAAATTGAATTGGGAAGGCATCATGTCGAAGTCACCGCTTTTCAGCATTGGCCAGTAGACAAGACGCTGATTCTGTGCAGTCATCGTTCCTCCTCCCCACTTTCGGTAGTCAGGAGTGAATGCCTGCTTCTCGTCTATGTGGCAGGGATCGAAGGTGAACAAACCACCGTTGAACTTGGTGGGGACACTGCCGTAAGCATTGCAGCCCAGCATATAACGGAAAAGAGTGTAGTTTCGGGTGATTTCTTTCAATGCATCTTTCGCATCGCTCTTTTCTTTATTTCCGGCTTCTTTTTCTACTTTGCTGTTCTCCTTGTTTTCGGTTTCACCGATCGTTTCGATAAAACTCCGTTGCCAGAAAGCATTCCACCACAGGCGGGTTTGTTTTTTATCCTGTGATACCACTTTAGACGATATCTTTCCTTGTGGGGCAATTCGTTGCCAGGCTGTTTTCAGACCTTGCTCCCATTGGGTGACGGTTTCCGTCTGTTCTGTGTGTAACACAACTGAGAAATGATGCTTTTTAGAAGCTTTCAAAGAACGAAATCCCCAAGTGCGGTAATCGGTCCCGGCATATACACTGTCTGAAGTGCCTGTATATTCCAGATTCTCTCCTGACAGATACCCTCCGAAAGTCAGATTTTTAAGAGGATTCATCATCTGCGACTTCACTTCATTCATCCCTTGTTGGGCAACTGCTATGTCAAATACTGTCTCTTCCGCATTACGATGATAAAACAAAAGGCGTTTGCTGTCCTTTTCGGATAAATTCTCTAATGAAATGAAGTCGGCATATGTTACCGTACCTTTCGGAGGAGCCCACTTATAAGAACATTGTTGCCCCTCTCCTTTTCTGATCAGCCGATCCTGGTATCTCCAGTTTTCATAAAATATTTCCGTCTGCAAAGGCCGGTCATTAACCACTTCAATGTGTACAACCGGATGAAAAACATCCGCCCAGAGTTGTACTTGCGTTCCTCCGGCGGAGATTTCAACATAGCCGTCGATCAGCTTTAATTCCTGCCGGAAATCCTTTGCGTCTTCAAAAGGATTGGGAGATAACCGGAGGCGAAAACGTCCCAGCTTCAACTGGCAGTTGTTTTCATCGAACGTACCGCTCCTGCTCAGATAAAACAGTATATCCCCCTCTTCTACCCATATGTTCATGCCGATATCTCCCCCGCCGCATGGCATCGATTCGGAGGAGTTCCGGCTGGGAGTATCCCAGACGACATTGGCATGCTGGCTCCAAAGAACCGACACGCCAACGAATATCATTGCTATAGCCAGATAAAATCTCTTCATATTCTCAAATTACCAGTTGTCCGAACGGAAAGACCCCAACGGCAGACCATCACAATATACATCTCCTTCCACATAATTCTCAAATCCATAACGGACAGCTACCGGATGCGGAACTTTATCACTTTTTACTAGCATTTTGCTGCGTTCGATCCATGCTTTCGCCGGATAGAATACTTTGTCTTCACCTGCCACCTGAAAGTTTTTCGATTCGAAACAGTTTTTACCGCTGATCCACATATTCGCACGTTCAAAGCTGACGACGATAGTGTCATTCTTGATTTCAATACTTTTGTAATAGGGACTTTCTCCGTTCACCCCCTCTACTCCGTACGTCTTTGTTAGTGCAAGGAGTGCCAGACGCTCTCCGGCAGCCTGTTTCTTTGCGGGATGAATACCCTTTTCCATTCCTGCATCCAGCAGTACAGCCATGCCGCTGTTAGACACACGATGTTCTACCTTTGCCTGTGCTTCCCGCAGATAGGCTGAATTAATCACTTCTTTACCTTTTTCAGTGATAATACCATAGTCATAGGGAGCTATCTGGCAATAGTAGAAAGGAAAATCACCTTGTTTCCATTCGGCACGCCAGCCGTTAATCAATGTGGCAAACATATCCGCATAGGTATGGGCACGATTCCAGTTATCTTCTCCCTGATACCAGATCACGCCTTTCATAGTCATGCCGATCAATGGATGCAACATACCATTATAGAGTACGGTTGGAGTACGGTTTTTCGATTTGATATCAGCTTCCGATTGAGGTATCTTTGCATCCGGAAATGCTTTCAGCCAATCAGCAGTCATCCATGCCTCGCAGGCAGAACCGCCCCATGCCGCTACTACGAGTCCTACCGGAACTTCTAATATTTCATTGACCAGTCTTCCGAAATAATAGGCCGTCGCACTGAAATCACGGACACTAACCGGAGCCGCTTCTTTCCATGAACCGACTACGTCGTTCTGTGGGGTAATGGTAGAAGTACGTTTTACCGTAAACAGGCGGATATGAGGATTTTTGCTGCGAAGAATATCCATATTGGCATTCTCTACAGGTTGGTTCTTGAATCCTTTCATCGGCATTTCCATGTTGCTCTGACCGGAGCACAGCCATAATTCGCCTATCAGAATATTATTCAGTGTCTTTGGGGTTCCATCGTCGAAAGTGATGGTATACGGTCCGCCGGCTTCCGGAGTGGAGACTGAAAGTTTCCATGAGCCGTTTTTGTCTGCTGTTACTGCATATTGTTTTCCGTTCCAGCCGGTAGTGACTGTTACTTTTTTGTTCGGAGTTGCCGTTCCCCAAAGGTTGGCATTGGTTTGTTGCTGCATCACCATGCCGTCAGAGAAAATAGCAGGCAGTTTCACTTCCGCATGCATTGACAGACAGGCAGCGAGCAGAAAGCTTGCTAATACTGTGCTTGTTTTAATTCCTGAACTTTTCATTCTTATTTGTTTTTATTCGCTACTTCAAAATTCAAAGGTCCGAGCAATCCTGCAGGAAGCAGGGTGTTTTCTGCTTTCCGGTATTTGGCATTCGTCCATATTCCATCGAAAGGAGCTTTTCCTTCATCGGCCCCTTTGAGTGCATTCGCCCAAGTATTGGTCACTTCGATTTCCAGTTCATTCACACCTTTCTTTAAGGCTGCCGTAATATCAGCCCGATAAGGAGCTGTCCATATCGTTCCGCAATCTATGCCGTTTACACGGACAGTAGCCAGATCGCATACTTTTCCCAGATTCAGATATACTTGTTGGGCTTCTTTCACTTTACTTTTCCAGCGGAATGTTGTTTTATACACTACTGTTCCGGAGTAATAGCGTATTTGCTCATCTTCTTCTTTGCTCCAGTCAAAGAGTTCCTGTCTTTGGATAGTCTTACCGTTTGCTGTAAAAGTCACGGTATATTCTGTAGCTTCCAAGCCTGTCTCCGAAGGTTCTTTTACTGAATCCTTCTTTTCCTTGCGGCCTTTTTCCGGAGTTTCTTTATAATCTTCTTCTGCAGGGTATACGATGAAGACAGACTCATTCGGAGCTAACGTTAAAGTGATTTCCGTACGATAGTTTTTTTGTTCGTAAGGAATGTCGGCGGTAATCTCACCCGTCACCGGATTCCAGCATTCCGGCTTTCTGCCGTCGATGCGCATACTGGCGGTAAATGTACGTGTTTCCTCCTGTTGGTTGGCGATAAAATAAATGTCCCCCTGTTCTCCTTGCCGATGTGTCCATGCAATGTCTTCCGGTACGATCAGATCACGTTCCAGACCGTATGAGGAGAAATCATCTTCATTATATGGAAGAGAAGGAATCAGTATGCCTGCTTCTTTCAGTTCATTTATCTTTTGTTTTACTTCCGGAGATAGTTCTGTGGGGTCTGGATTCATCGGACGTGGAAGTGGCAATACTAATACTTTGTAACTGGCTCCACCCGGTAATGTCATCCTACCATTTTCAGCTTTCGCCAAACGGAGTAACGCGTCTTTGTTAAAGCTGTCATAGGCATATCCTCGAAGTGGATTTACCCACTTTTCAGGATCGGCCATATTGGCAGAATGTGTTACGCCTACAGGACGCACACGTAAGGGTTGTCCTTCGTTTGCCAAGCGGATTCGTTCGCTTTCCACCCGCTCTGTACCGAAGATGCCCGGTAAAGAAGGAACTAAACGTTCCGGCAATATCGAACGTCTTGGCATCTCTTCTCCTGTAAAAACTGCAATATCTACCACTGGATGCCCGTATTGCAGCAATGATTGGCAACGGGTGATGTATTCACAGAAAGCCTTTGCACCTTTATTCCACCACGTCTGGTCACGCTGGAAGAAAAGGCCGATACCATCCAGAGTCATTCCCGGTTTGCGGTCCAGCCAAGGATTATGGACATATACATGGAAGAAAAGGCGGTTGATGCCTAAAGCATAGTTGCGGTCCAGTAAGGCTTTCAACATTCCCGGATGTTCGTCCCATGTTCCGCGTACTTCTGTGAAACCTTCTGCCTGGATGATATTCTTGCCGTAGATATGCGCTCCGCTGATAGCATCCAGCATATCATTCGGTTTGTCGTGAGTTGGGCTGTTCAGCCAGAATTCTCCCATGGGAAGGTCTACTTTCTGATAATGCAGTAATCCGTCACTTACCATGGTAGGCGCTACGCATTCGGCTGAGAACTGGCAATCATATTCTTTGGCACAGTCGGCCAAGACTTGATAGAAAACGTCGACGACCAGTTCACCTATCGTTGTGCGGACATCACGCAGAATCTTTTCACTTCGTTCGGCACTCTCCATCGGAATACCTGCCAACAATGGTAAATAAGGCATCAGGTCGTATCCACGGCGTTTCTGGAATTCTGCGGCAAAAGTATCGCTCCAGTTCTGGCTTCCGCATTCCCAACTATCCACGTGCATATATTTTAATACGCGGCGTGCAACGTCCGGGTTTGTCTTTACAAATGCCTGCGCAAACCAGTTGTCGAACTGCTTGCGGACAGCTTTTGGATTAAATTTATCACATTCCAGTCCTTTTCCTCCTCCGGCAGTTGCGTTCGTATGTCCGGTGGCGGTATGTCCCATGCGGAGTAGTTTCCACTTTCCTTTGGGGAGAGTAGTCGTCAGTGTTCTCTCTTTAAAATTGTCGCTCGGACTATTTTTAAAGGGATCTGTCAGGTTGATAATCTGTGAAAGGGTATAGCAATCTTGCTCCCCTATTTCCTCTTTCTTCGTGGAGGAAGCTACACGCCATACCAGTCCGGCTTTGCCTTCCCACTGATCCAGTCGGGCTTCCCGGTGCAGGCGCAATTCTTTTATTTTCAGATTAGGTTTCCATTTTGCGGCATCCATATCTTCACTTCCCGGTTCACTGCCTTCGGGGGTCCAGTAGAAGCGGAAATAGCGGGCAGTTGTAGCAGGAATTGCATGAGTGGAATTTTCATCTGTATTCTGCCATCCCTGACGTGCAGGGACGAGTTGTTTCACCAAACGGTAATTAACTCCATCATCACTTGCCATCACTTTCAAGCGGTGTGCCTGATAATTATTGCCACTCAGAATGATTTCAATATTGCGGCAGGTGAAAGGCTGTTCGTATTCATATTGGATATAGCAGGGATATGATGAACGGATTACTCCGGCATCATCCATGTTCACAGTCTTCTTGATGTCAATATGATTTCCTGTGGCTATATTGGCACAGGTTATTTTAGCCGGCATAATGTCTGCCGCTTCCTCTTTTACAGGCAGGGCAAATAAAGATATATCTTCATAAAAACCTTCATATGCCTCCGGTTGCGGCAAGTATAGTCCTTTGATATTGCCACCATCAACGATTGTATCACTCCAGACTACTTTTTGCATCGATTCTTTCGGAGTCATCCACGGACCACCAGCCAATGCAAAACCATCACAAATATGCATTCCTAACTTTAATCCCAGGCGGTCGGCTTCTTCCATGCTGAAACGAACCATTTCCCACCATTCGGGAGTTAGTTGTTGCGCCTTCCCATTGTATTGTGGCCCTTCTTTGATACCTTTGATAGGCATCAGATAAGTGCCTCCCAGTCCGGCATGTTTCATTGCTTCCAAATCAGCCGTAATCCCTTCTTTGGATACGGCGCCAAACATCCAGTACCAAAAAGTCCAAGGCTTTGCTTCGTCAGACGGATTTTGGAATTGTTCGCGAAGTGAATGTGTTTGCAGAGCATTGGCAGGAGATATAGCAGTACATACCAATAATGAGATTGCAAATATTTGTTGTTTCAGTCGGCTTTTCATTCTAATCTATATTTTTACTTATAGAAAAGACGAAGAACGGACTGTTTTGTACTCACTATATTTTCCTTGCTCAAATTAAACTATTTAATTTTTTAGGCAGTATTGCTTTCTACAAAATAAGTCTCATTTCACCGCTTCTTCTATTCGGGATACTAACTGCGGATTACTGGGACGTGCCGCAGTTCCGAAATCAATAATCTGCCCCTTTCTATTTATTAATACATAGTAAGGCATCCTGTCTATTTTCCATTGCTTACGAATTTTCTGATAGTTATCTATTCCCAAATAATCAGTCACATGAACACATTCAATTCCCCGGTTTTTCAATGAATACTCATTCAGGCATTCCTCCCATTGTTCTTTGGGTTCACTCACACAAATGGAATATATAATCAAATCATCTGTAGAGAATTTGCTGCGCAATTGTTTTAAAGGTTCCATTTCAGCCAGACAAGGAGGACACCATCTGGCCCAAAAATCGAAATAAATCACTTTTCCACGATTCTTTTCGAGCACATCATAGACAGGTTTCATGTATGGCATACGTGTTGTATGCTTTGAGTTCTCATGGAATTCGCCATATAATAAATTGTCGGAAACAGGCTGTGGATTTTTTAGATATGATTTGGTCTGATTATAGATCTGCATCACCTGTGCACGTAGATGCGACATTTTAACGATTGAGTCAAACTGTGTACGTTTTTCGTGAAAAGCAAGTGTGTCATTAGTACATAAAGAACCGGCTATCAACTTAGTATATAAATACTGATTCATCTCACTCTCCCCCATTGTAGCCATGATCTCTTCTATCGAAGGATTCTTTTTATCTCTGAAAGCGATCCCATAAGCAATATATCTTTCTGCTTCATCAGCAACATCGTATAAGCGTGCCGAGAGTATGCCTTTAGTATATAGTTTATTGATTTCAGGTAAAAGTGTATGATAACGGTCCATCTCTTTTCTCGTTTCAAACAAGTATGACATACCATTGAATAACAGCGCATAATAATAATCCTGCTTCAGCAATTCTTCAGTAAACAGTACTACATCTTCCATTGGCTTGTACTTCACCAGATACTCATTCCTACGTTCCAAACGAAAATTATAATCCTTTTTTAATTCAGCCTCAAAATCCTTAACGTCTGATTCCGGTTTCATATTGTAATTCTGTATATAGTAATATGCACTTTCAGTGAACGCCAATATCTCCTGATTAAGCTTTTCGGCATCACCTGTTACTTTAGGATGAAAAAGATCTTTGAAGTCTATTTCTACATGTATGCTGTCTCCCGGGTGGATATAAAGATGTTCTGCATAGTTGCGGATAGAAACCTCCCTTAATTTGGCATAAACCGGAAAGCGGAAAGAGAATGAACCATCTTTTTGTATGGGCGAACGATACTGATTTCCCATATCTCTGAAAAATGGGATAATGAGAGTCAGTTCCTTTTCCTGAGGATAGAAATCCCGGTTTAGGACTTTGCCTGTAATGACTGCTTCTTCAGCATACTCTTCCAATGAGGGATTGCTTTTCTCTGTTTGTGCAGAAGATTCGGACTGGAAATTACTCTGGGCTTTTTGACGGCATCCGGCAAACAACAAGGTAATTATTATCAGAAAGTATAAACTGTGTTTCATTGTGTTTGAATATTAGTATGTTCGTAAATCTAACATTTAAGAGTTCTTGCCTCTAAATGTATGAAATTATTTTTAGAGGCAAGAACTTTTGAAAGGTTATCTGTCTCAATTTTAGATATTTCACATTATATATACATAATTTGTGGGATAAACAGGCCGAATGCTATAGCCAACGTACAAACTTCCTGATATACCAGTTCTTTACCAATTGCGTCAGGATACAATAGGAAAGCAAAATACCAATCAGCCAGGGAAAATAACCCAAAGGAAGAGCCGTCAGGCCGATGGAACGTCCGAAAGCTGTGAAAGGAATAAGAATGCCTACTGCCATAATTAAGAACGTCAGCCCCATAACAGGCCACGTGGCCCGGCTTTGTATAAATGGTATTTTACGGGTACGTATCATGTGGACAATCAATGTCTGGGATAACAAACCTTCTACAAACCATCCGGTCTGAAACAAAGTCTGATGTTCGGGACTGTTACAACTGAACACATACCACATGACCAGATAGGTAGCAATATCAAAGATAGAACTGATAGGTCCTATATAAATCATAAAGCGACTCAGGTCAGATGCATCCCATTTGCGCGGTTTCTTCAGAAATTCCGGGTCCATACGGTCGAATGGTATGGTTGTCTGTGATATATCATATAATAGGTTCTGAATCAGCAAATGTATCGGCATCATGGGCAGGAATGGCAGAAAGGCGCTTGCAAACATCACGCTGAACATATTGCCAAAATTGGAACTGGCAGTCATCTTTATATACTTATTGATATTACCAAATGTCTTTCTACCTTCAAGTACGCCGTCTTCCAATACCATCAAATCCTTCTCCAGCAAGATGATATCCGCACTTTCTTTTGCTATATCTACCGCCGAATCGACAGATATGCCAATATCTGACTGACGCAAGGCGCCTGCATCATTGATGCCATCTCCCAGAAAACCAACTGTATTACCTTGCTCCTGCAATAGAGAGATGATTTGGGTCTTTTGCAAGGGAGTGAGTTTGGAGAATAACGTAGTGTCTTTTACTGCTTCTTTCAATGTTGTTTCATCCATTTCCTCCATTTCTATTCCGGTAAGGGAGTGCCCGGTATCAATCCCCACCTGACGGGCAATAGCTTTCACTACGGTATCATTGTCTCCCGACAATATTTTGACTGCTACTCCATGCATATATAATTGTTCGATGGCTTCGGCGGCAGAAGGTTTGGGAGGATCAAGAAAAGCAAGATATCCGATCAACACCATTTCTTTTTCATCTTCGATGGCAAAATTACAGTCCTTTTCGATGAAACTTTTCTGGGAAACCGCCAATACTCTCATACCTTGCCGATTCATTTCTTCACTGATCTTTTGCGCTTTTATTTTCAAGGAGTCAGTCAAAGGATGTATCTCTCCGTCGAACTCGGCATACGAACAGACATCGAGAATCTCTTCTACCGCTCCTTTGGTAATAATTTGCCGCTTCCCTTGCCTGTCTTCTATAACGACAGACATCCTTCTGCGTGTAAAATCGAAAGGAATTTCATCGACTTTGGTATAGGCATTCTTCAAATGTTCCAGATTCAACTCTCTTACATGAGAGAGGATTGCTTTATCCATCAGGTTTCTCAAGCCGGTCTGAAAATAACTGTTGAAGTACGCGTGACGAAGAATACGTTTACTGTTGTCATCACTGCCGTCTGCATTGATATACTTCTCCAACACAATTTTATCGCAAGTCAATGTACCGGTTTTATCAGTACAAAGTATATCCATTGCTCCAAAATTCTGAATGGCATTGAGGTTCTTTACGATTGTTTTCTTTTTGGACATGGCGATTGCTCCTTTAGACAGGTTAGCCGTCACAATCATAGGTAACATTTCGGGAGTAAGACCGACCGCCACAGATACGGCAAAAATGAAGGCTTCGAACCAGTCACCTTTCGTAAAACCATTCACGAAAAACACGAATGGAACCATAACCAGCATAAAACGAATCAATAAAAAGCTGACTTTGCTGATACCTTTATCAAAGGCTGTAGTGGCACGATGTCCGACCAGACTTTTGGCTATTGTACCTAGATAGGTTTTATTTCCCGTCTCAAAAACAATTCCTTTTGCCGCACCGCTAATCACATTGGAACCCATATAGCAGATATTGTCCAACTCTATGACACTTCCTTTACGAAACTGTTGTCCCTGTACTTCCGGAAACTTTTCTATCGGTTCGGACTCACCCGTCAGTGAAGCCTGACTGATAAACAAGTCTTTTGAATCGATGATACGTATATCGGCAGGAACCATATCACCGGCTGCCAGGTACACAATATCTCCCGGAACGAGTTCTGTTATATCGATCTCTTCTTCCTGTTCTCCGGCACGTTTTGCCAGACAAGTGTTTTTTACCATCTTCATTAAAGAATCTGTAGCTTCACTTGCTCTCCATTCCTGCCAGAAACGAAGGATAGCACTGAATAATACCATGGACGAAATAATGATTACCCCTGCCCATTCTTGCTCTCCGGGTTCAGCCATCAATACATCCAGAAACAAGGATATGATGGCAAGTCCTGTCAGAACGCCTATGAAAGGATTGATAAACGTTCTGACAAACAGTATAAACGGATTCTTTTTCTGTTCATGGATGACTTCGTTTCTTCCATAAATGGATTGTCGCTCCTGTACTTCTCTCAGTGTTAATCCAAGCTTTGTAGTCTGCAAACAGGAATAAATTGACTTACCGGGTTGCGTGGCAACCAAAAATACTCTCTCTGAATTGAATGTGTACTGTGATGAACGCAGTTTTTTCTTCCATACCATACTCTCTAATTTTTTTAAGTTACTAACTGCATTTATTAATTCGATGCAAAAGTAAAGAGGACTTCGGAAGGAAACCGTTAGAGAATGATTAGAGTGGTATTAGAAAACTATTAGAATTTTTTAGATATGCGGAAGTTTTACCACAAAGGTAGTTCCCTCGTCCTTATGAGAAGCTACGGTAAGTTCGCCTTTGTGAAGGTGGATGATTTTCTGTGTCAAAACCATACCTATACCATTTCCGGGAGCTATATTCTTGTTTTCTCCCCGATAAAACAGTTTAAACAGGTTTTCTTTGTCTGCATCGGACATTCCTACGCCATTATCAGACAAGCGGATAATAGCCCATTGTTCCCAATAAGCTATCAGGACGGATGAAGTCCGGTTGGAAGAGTACTTGCAGTTGTTCTCTACCAGATTCACAAAGGCAGTAGTCAACAGATAGCTGTTTCCGATTACGGTCAGCACGTTATCTTCCTCGGCTTCCTGCTCAAATACTAATTCGATATGATAATCCGGATGGGCTTTTAGGACTAGTTCTCTGGCATCCAGCAACAGTTCATCCAACCGGACCTCTTCCATTGTAATCTGTTCCGACTGATAGTCGGCTTTTGCAAGATTCAGCAATCCGTCGATCAGGTTTATGATCCGTCGGGAATCTTGCAGTGCATTGCTGATGGCTGCCTGATATTGTCCGGAGGTTCGTTCTTTCAACAGGGCCAGATCCAGTTCGGCTGTAAGGGCTGCCATAGGTGTACGTAGTTCGTGAGATACATTGCTGACAAACATCTTTTGCGAGTTGAAGGACTTCTCCAGACGTTCCAACAGTGCATTGAATGTAATACTCAGTTCTCCCAGTTCGTCCTGTTCATTTTTCACTGGCAGTCTTTTGTCGATATGTGAGGCGGTGATTTTCTCCGCTTCTTTCACGATATTGCGTATAGGCTTTAAGGTGCTTCGGGAGAGGATATATCCGACAACCGCCAACACGGTCAATCCTCCGATAAATAACAGAATGAGCATATTTCTCAGTGCATCCCGGTTAGCGTATCCATAGCCATCATAGGCAGCGGCAGTGACAATGTAGTCTTGCCCTTCAAACGGATACACAAGTCCTATTGCCTGATATTCGTCCACATAGAAACTGATATTCTTTCGTTTCAGAATACGTTTTACCATCTCGGGTGTTTCCTTGACTATGTCGTTTTGAAGGGCATCATGATACAGTATTTTAAAATCTGTGGTATAGACGGCTACCTCTACTTCATTAATAAACTTCTGATTGTTCAGGTAAATAGACTGCATCGTTTTTGCATCTACTTGATTATTAAGAAATAAGTGAGCTTTGGTTATAGCTTCACTTTGCAGGTTGCGAAAGAAGGCATTGCTGCGCGAATGCTCGCTTACGTAATAGACAGCTACAACAAATGCGAAGAATACCGCAGCTGTAATGCCCGCATATTGCAGAGTCAGCGTTGTCCGGATTTTCATAATTTGTCAGTCAGTATGAAACCCATCCCTGCTTTGGTATGAATAAGTTTCGGTTCAAAGTTACGGTCTATCTTTTTGCGAAGGTAGTTGATATATACATCAATAAAGTTGGTTCCCGTATCAAAATGCGTGTTCCAGACTTTCTCCGCTATCTCTACCCGGCTCAATACTCTTTCGGCATTTTCGACCATATATAGCAGCAGGTTATATTCTTTCGGAGAAAGTTTAATGGGAACGTTATTTCGTTCTACGTCTTTCCGCTGAAGATCAATGCGCAGATCCGCATAAACAAGTTCCTGCGGTAACTCCGGTACATTTCCTGAGACACGTTTTAATAGAACTTTGATTCTGGCATTCAGCTCTCTGAAATCAAAGGGCTTCACCATATAGTCGTCTGCACCGGCATCGAAACCGTCCAGCTTATCGTTCGTTGATCCTAATGCCGTCAACATTAATATAGGAATACGGGGATTGGACTTACGGATTTCTTTCGTCAGCTCGAATCCGTCCATCTTAGGCAGAACAATATCAGATATAACCAGATCGAACGTATGTGCCTGAAAAAGCCGCAGCCCCATTAATCCGTCATAAGCTACCATGGTCTGATAACCATTTTCTTCCAGCCCGTTCATCAGCAAACTTGCCACCCTGGGTTCGTCTTCTATAATTAGTATTGTGTACATAGGAAAGAACTCGTTAATCTGAATCTATAAAACGAAACAAAAATAATGATTATTCCTCACTTATGACTCTTTTAAACCATTTTATATTTGCTATATTTACATTAAAAAAAGGTACCCAACGCAATGTGAGTACCTTTTTATTTCATTTATTTATTCCATAAACCGGAAAATGATTCGTCCGCTCTGCGGACCATTCACCCATTTAGGCTGCGATGACGGGCCACATAGATCTGTAGAATTTACTTTATTACGTACAGGAGGAATCACATTCAAGACAGAAATTCCACTTTCAGGAAGCGTATAAAGTAAACGGTCACGACCGTCACGCGGCTGATATACTCCGATATAAGCATCCGGAGTTTCATTGGTCAGGCTGATAGTACCCTCTTTCGTGCGGATGTTCATCCAGGAAACACTGCCAAAATATCCTTTGAATTCGGGATATGTGAAAGTTTCACCCGGAATAGGATCGTTATAGTCGTTTTCCCAGACATCATATTGCGTGCCATGAATACGGTTCTGCCATACACGATAGGGCCCCGCTCCCAGCCAGCGTTTACTGATCACCTGATCTTCGGGATAGTCGAAGCAGATTCCCATTAAATCTACCACGCCGGAAAAATTGTAGGTATAATCCAGCACCGCTTCTCCATTTGGATTGATTGTCCATTGCACTTTATCCAGATTACCCAGTTTATAATTGGCAGTAACAATCAGATTGCCTCCGTCTTCTTTTACATCCAGTTTTGTGAATACAGCAGCATCAGGGAATTCGCTGTAGGTACGATCCTTTTCTTTCGCTTTTTCGTCATCGTGATTATAAAACTGATCCAATGAGCGGTCGGCACGACGGGCACCGATGAAGCGAGGTCCGTTGGCAAAGCTGATCTTGCGATTGTTTACGGATACACCTTTCAGCTGACCGTCTTTCTTTGAGAAAATGAAAGTATGGTTCTTCGCTTTTACGGTAAGTTCATTTTCTGTTTCTGTAGAGGTTACCTTATTAGATAAGGGAGAGAGCACTTCATTAGCCTGATTCAGTTTGTTCACAGGGAAAGTCCAGCGCCAAAGTTCATGACCGTATCGGTCGATGGCTGTGAGGAAAAGGGCATCGGCATCCGGAAGGATCGTTGTTTTAATATCCAGCACACCTGCCGAATGGGCTGCAACATCACTTCCTTGTACTTCCCCTTGTTTCAGAACTTGAGCAGTTGTATTAGAAGCATCTGTTGCGGTAGGGAACTTCACCTGTTTCCAAAGGAAACGGCAAGTGTTCAGATTCAGAAAATCATAACGGTTTTCTACAGAGAACTTACCGTCAAACTGTTTGTCGACAGAAGTATTCATGATTTGTACCGGACTCCATAACTGCTTGATTGTGTAGAAACTGCCTTCCTTTTCATGATGTGGTCCTACAATACCGTCAGCGCCGAAATTTCCTTGATTATCAATGAATCCGTCCATATCGACACGCTTCACTCCTTCGTCCGCCAGTACCCAAAGGAAACCACCGATACAGCGGGGGTGTTTACGCATCATTTCCCAATAGTCGTATAATCCGGCACCATGACCGCCATCATACAAACCGTGGAGAAATTCTGTCGGCATAAAGATTTCCGGCAAGCGCATATAGTTCTGACTTTCTCCGTAAGAACGGTAATGCATGGTTTCAAAACCAGAGAAATTGCCTTGCGGATGAATCACCGGACGTTTCTGCGGATCGTACTTGTGAAATTCTCCATCGAGTTCGGTATTCCATCCTTTTTCATTACCATTACTCCACCAGATAATAGACGGGTGGTTAACGTCACGCTCTATCATTCCTTCGATCAGACGTACTCCGGTCGGAGTATCGTATTTACCATGCCAGCCTCCTAATTCATCCATCACATAAAGTCCCAAAGAATCACAAGCTTCCAGAAACTCCGGATCAGCCGGATAGTGACTCAGACGGACGGAGTTCATATTCATGTCTTTCATCAGAAGAACATCTTCGATATTTTTCGCTTTACTTAATGTACGGCCACTTTCCGGATGGAAGCTATGGCGATTGACACCACGTACCATAATGCGTACACCGTTTACGTATAATCCGTCACTTTCGCGTACTTCGATGGTACGAAAACCGAATGTTTCTGTCTCGTTGTGCAGCACTTTTCCGTCTTTGTCCAGCAAAGAAAACTGAGCTTTATAAAGATTCGGCGTTTCGGCTGTCCACAGAGCCGGATCAGAGACCTTGAGCTGTAAAGAAGTCCAGTCTCCTCCCGCTTTTACAGGGACGGTCGTTTCAGTTAGTTTTTTGCCTTTATTGTCCAAAATCTGTGCCCGGATACTCATTCCGTCATTAGACAGATTGGTATAGCAATTGGCACGGAAGGAACCATCCATTTGCGCATCAATGGCGATATGACGTAAATTAATCGCAGGTTTTACTTCCAGAAATACCGGACGGAAAATACCTCCGAAGTTCCAATAATCGGCACGTCGCTCGGCAAGATTCACACTGGCATTTTCGCTTTCCTTTGAAACGGTTACTTCCAGCAGATTCTTTTTTCCATACTTAAGGAAATCTGTGACATTGTATGAAAAACGATAGAAAGCTCCCTGATGTTTCGAGCCGACTTTACGCCCGTTTACTTTAACTTCGGTATCTGTCATCGAAGCTTCGAATACCAGATTTACCTGCTGCCCGCGGAACTTCTCGGGGACCTCAAACTCGTACTTATACATTCCTTTTTCATCGGCGATGCCTTCGGGGAATGCTTTGCCATAAAAGGTGATTCCATACTGATAAGTGCCAAAGCCCTGCAACTCCCAGCATGACGGTACACCGATCTTCGTCCATTTGCCGGAATTGCGTCCGTCAGTACAGAAGAAGTCCCATTCTACCATATCATCACATCCGTGACCGGAAAGGTATTGCCGTTCCGTTTGCGGAAGGGTTTGAGCAGCCAGAGTAGTTGCCAACGCCAAGGTTGATAATAAAGTGGTTACTTTTCTCATTGTTACTTTTATTATTGTGTTAGTTACTATTTATTTGTATCAATTCTTATTTTACTGCTTGCTGATGCGTATATGCAGCGTATGTTCTTTTTTCTCAATAGCATACTTCTTCAGTACGCCCGGTCCGCAGCTGCTATTCCCTAATCCGAGCACGGCTGCGTCCATACTGAGAATAATTTCGGGACGTGGCTTCAGATTGCAGTCATGAGTTTCTTTATATAAATCCTGTGCAGTATAATGCAAAGCAGAGGCAGAAAATACATCCTCTACCGCATCTACACGGATACCTTTATTCCGTTTGTCTGTCAGCGTAAAAAATTGTACTTCTTCCTTATTTCCACTATCCTGCGGACGAGGATAATGTACATACTGTTCTGCTACCGTTCCCTTCCAGAGTCCTATTGCAGCAGATGTCTTGCGATCGGGATAATTATCCTGCGGTCCTCTGCCATACCATGTAAAGGTATTATAGGCAGGAGCCAGACAGAATGCAAGCCCCAAACGAGGCAATTCCGGAAGTACTCCTTGCGGTAAGAAAGTTGTTTTCAGATCAATGACTCCATCGGAAGAAATGGTATAGACGGATGTCGTTGTCACTTTGCCTTCTTTATATAAATTAGTTGTCCGGATACGTACTATGACTGCCCCATCTGCACGTACTTCATGATCAAAAGACTCCAGACTAATCAGAGGATGGTCCATGGCATGCAGTTTCCAGTCTTTTGCCAGCCAGTTTCCGAAACTCTTGTCATTATCTGTCGGTGCACGGAATGCTTGTGTGACGGGCTGAACCGGAAAATCATCCGGATAAGCCAATATTTCCTTGCTATTGTACGTAAGGGAAGTCATACTTCCGGTTCCTTTCTTTTCCCACTGAACTGAAAAGCCGCGTCCGCTAACCGATAAAGATTTATCATCCTCTTTTACTTGCAGCGCTCCTTTATTGATCAGATCGGCAGACAACAAATCTCCTTTCTGTAAGCAGAATTGTTCCCAAGTAACTTCATGACCGGCTTTCGCCCAAAGGGCATCAGATTTCAATACGATGCTTACTTTTAGCTGACAATCAGAAAGCGTATTCGTTGAGTTGCTGTTGTTGCCTTTTCTGTTTAAAGCCTTCTTGTCCGATAAGGAACGGAAAGCTGGTAAAGTAATTGTTTCACTCTCACCCGGAGCGACTTTCGGTAATGTGATTTCTCCCTGTTCTTTCTGTTTACCATCTATTGTCAATGTCCATAAGCAGCGATACTGAGATAAGTCTATATGATGATTCCTGTTTGTAACGATCAATTGTCCATTGTTGACGGCCAACTGAACCGGTGCATATACTTTCTTTACTTCCCAATACTTCGGAGTCGTCTCACGATCACTCATCAATAGACCATTAAAGCAGAAAGCTTTCAGATTCGGCTTATCACCGAAGTCTCCGCCATACGCCACCATAATGCGACCATCAGGCAATTCTTTATAAATTCCCTGATCTACCCAGTCCCATATGAAACCGCCCAGCATACGGGGATTGCTATATATTTCATCCCAATATTCTTTAAAGTTGCCCAACGCATTTCCCATCGAATGGGCATATTCGCTTGTCATTACCGGACGGTCATCATTGGTACGTTCCGCTATTTCCAACAGCCGTTCCCAACGTGCATTTTCCGCGCGTTCTTTGTCTTCTCCTTCTGCAATGCCCGGATTCAGATATTCTTGTTTCACACGGGTATAGAAACGGCTGATCACATCGACCGTCTTCGGATCAGGATTGCCATCTACTCCCTGCGCACCTTCATAATGAACGGGGCGTGTAGGATCAAAATCGTGTAACCATGCAGAAATAGCTGCAAAGTTCGGTCCGTAGCCGCTTTCATTCCCCATACTCCACATCACGATACTTGGATAGTTCTTATCACGTTCTGCCATGCGGACTGCACGGTCCATGAATGCAGCATACCAATCGGGAGTACTTGCCAGTGTCCCGCGCAGACCATGCTCTTCGATATCCGCTTCATCCATCACATAAAGCCCTAAACTATCACAGAGTTCATACCAACGGCTCACATTGGGATAATGGCTGGTACGAACGGCATTGATATTTGCCTGTTTCATCAGCAGTATATCCTGAAGCATTCTTTCTTCACTCATTACGCGTGCCGTCCGTGGATCGTGTTCATGACGATTCACACCTCTGAAGCGAACCGGATTACCGTTAATCAGTAATTGTCCTTTATTGATTTCTACAGTACGGAAACCGACCGACTGCTCCGCCTGTTCTATCACTTTTCCTTCCGCATTCTGCAAAGTCAGGTGTAATTTATAAAGATAGGGTGTCTCCGCTGTCCATCTTTCCGGTGATTTTATCATGGCTGACAGACGTCCTGTCTTACGTGGTCCACGCTGCGGATACCACTCATTCATCCGGCTTGCTTTATGCTCCAGATCCAGTATTTCTTCCACCTCTCCCTGTAACTTTACTATCTCCTTTCCACTTACGTCTTTCAACACAGCTTGCAGGGTATATCCTTTTCCGGTCATACCTCTGTATACACTAAATTGCGGATCGATCTGCAAAATAAAGTCCTTATAATTGCCGGCAGATGCAGGAAGAGTGCGTATTGTATAATCACGCATACGAACATCAGGTGTATGTATCAGATGAATACTACGATGAATGCCGCCAAAACGCCAGAAGTCCTGATCTTCGAGATAAGACCCGTCACTATAACGGTACACTTCCAATGCTATCTGATTCTCACCAGTCTTCAGATAGTCGGTGATGTTAAATTCACTTGGCTCCATACTGCCTTGGCTATACCCTACCCGTTCGCCATTTATCCAGACATAGAAAGCACTCATCATTCCTTCAAAGCGCAAAAAAGTCTGTCCGTCCGCTTCCCATCCCACAGGCAAAACGAATGTGCGCCGATACTGTCCGACCGGGTTTCGTTCTTTATAGGTCGTATAGTCAGCTTTCGGCTCTCCCATTACTCGCGGAGGATCTATCTTAAACGGATAACCTGCAGATACATAAATAGGCGTGCCATATCCATTGACTTCCCAATTGGCAGGAACAGGAAAGTCCTTCCAGTCTTTATCATTAAAATCAGTCTGATAGAAATCTATGATTCTTTCGCCCGGAACAGGAGTCCATCGGAACTTCCATGTTCCGTCCAAAGACATCGAACAGTCTCCTTTCTGTACGGAGAAAGGAGTAAAAGCAGCCCGTGCCGGTTCACGATTAATCTGGAGAACATGATGATTCTCCCAGTCATGCATTGTTTGTGCCTGCATCGGGCAAGCGACCAATGCGCCAAGCAGTAATGTATATATTTTCATTCGTTCTTTTTTCTTCATACCAAGAAGACGGACGAAGGGGCATTTTGTACCCCTTTCTTTTACATTAATATTGAAGAATAATAAAAGGAGAAACACTCTATGAAGGGTTGTCTTGCTTCACACGCACAGTATGAGCATACGATTGAAGATTCGGAACTAAAACTGTAATTAAAATAAGAATATCAATTATTAAAATGCAAACATCGTTTTAACGATTAAGGTCTTGCGAATTAAAATACTCCTTCAGACAGGAGTAAAAACATATATGAATATCGCATTATCTTCCGGGAAATGTTTTTCTTTGTTATACATTCATGTCATTTATCTCATGTTCTGCATTAAAAAACAAAAGAAATGGAAGAGAATAAACAAACACTTTACAATGATGAGTTACTAGATATCCTGCCTGACGGAGTTATTATATTTAATATAAATGGAGAGGTTATCCAGCTTAATCGCCAGGCTCAAACCGAACTTCATGTCCATTCATCAGCCAATGAGATGATGCCTCTTCCAACCAATATCCTTTTCAAATTATTAAATAATAAAGAAGATATTCTTTCTGTCATCTTAGAGAAGATTCGTCAGGGTGAACAAACTTATTCACTTCCTGAACATACTTTCATGCAAGAACAGGTGGATTATACACAATTCCCGATCAGAGGTGATTTTGCAACGATCAAGGAAGATGGCAATCTGAAAAAGATCTTATTCTTTTTTCGTAATATCACTGTAGAACTGACACAGGAGTATATTCTGAACACAGCCTTACAAAGAACCAGGATATATCCGTGGTATTATGATATAAACCGAAGTGAGTTTACCCTCGACAACCGTTATTTCGAACATTTAGGTATTTCGGCCGGAGAAAACAACACTCTGACTATGGAAGAATACGTAAATATGATTCATCCTGACGACCGGCAAGCTATGGCCGACGCCTTTATTGTGCAACTTAGCGGCATGGAAACGTTCGATAAATCTGTCTCCTTCCGCTTGCATCGTGGAGACGGAACTTGGGAATGGTTTGAAGGCCAGTCTACTTATATTGCCAATATCTCAGGGCATCCCTATCGGTTGGTCGGTATCTGCATGAGTATTCAAGAATATAAAGACATAGAGAATACCTTAATCGAAGCACGTAAGAAAGCTGAAGAAAGTGACCGTCTCAAAATGGCTTTTCTGGCAAATATGAGCCACGAGATTCGCACACCACTAAATGCAATAGTCGGCTTCTCTGATGTAATCGGTTCCACTTATGATGAATTAAGCGAGGAAGAACGTGCCGATTTTGTGAGATTAATCAGTATCAACAGCGAACATTTAGTAAGACTGATTGATGATGTACTTGATTTATCCAAGATTGAATCAAATACCATTAAATTTACTTTTACTGACTGTTCTCTTCAATCTCTCATGATGGATATAGAGAAAGAACAAGCTATGAAACCTATATCCGAAATAGAGATCAGAGCATCATTTCCCAATGAAGATGTCTATATTAACACAGATGCTACACGTCTGAAACAAGTCGTATGTAACTTTATTAACAATGCCCGTAAATTTACCGAAAAAGGGTATATTCATTTTGGTTATGCAGTTGACCCAGTCAATGCAGACTTTGTGAATATCTTTGTGGAAGATACTGGGTCGGGGATTCCTCAAGAATGCCAAAAAGAAATATTCGACCGTTTTTATAAAGTAGATACTTTTAAACAAGGAACCGGCCTGGGACTTTCTATCTGCAAAACGATTGTGGAACATTTGCAAGGAGACATCTCCGTAGAGTCTGAAATGGGAAAAGGCAGCCGGTTTATCGTTACTCTTCCATTCGAAAGGCAGACAGAAGATTAATGCCCTCTGTATTCCTGCGGAGTGACACCGGTATGCTGCTTAAAAAATTTATTGAAGAAAGAGATATTGTAGAATCCCAAAGACAAAGCGATATTCTTCACTGGTTCATTACTTGACTTTAAACGAGACTTAGCATCCATCAGAATGACGGAAGCAATGACTTCCAGCGGGGTATTCCCCGCTGCCTTTTTAATTGTTGAACAAAAATGAGGCAGACTAAGTCCCAAATGATCAGCATAAAAGGAGGCACCATGATGAACTGTATAATTCTTCATGACCAGTTGCAGGAACTCCTGGTATATCTCATATTTTCTTGATTGAGTAGATAAATACCGATTGCTCTGTAGCTTATAAATCTCTGTTGCTCCCTGAATAAACATAGTGAGTACAGCCTTTACGATCTCTTTATTGGCCAATGTCTTGGCAGAAGCATACGCAAGAATCAATGACTCATAAAACATCTTATAGCTACAGGCTTGCAATGGAGACAAATTGATAACCGGATTTTCTACTATTATCGGAAGCAGATGCTGGGTGGACTTCATCAGATTTATATTTTCTATGAACTGAGATGAAAAGCCTGCATAATAAATATGAATATCAGATGAAAACTCATGAATTTCCATGAAATAATTAGGTGGCAGAGTGATTAAATCATTTTCGACAATATTATATCGTTCTCCATTAATTGTTGCCTGTATTGTCCCTTTCACACAAAGTATGAAGAATCCTGCCTCTATTTTACAATGAAAATTCTTATACCCATTCAGTAAGTTTATCCCAAATCCTTCTCCCACTATATAATCAACTGTTAAATCGTACCTCGGTATATCGCTTTCCATCGTTATTTTGTTTTTTATTTCAAATATAGAGATTATTTAAAATCTACGCTCGAAATAATTAAAATCCGACTATCGAATCATAAAAAAATAACATATATATTCTATTTATAGGAAAAAGGTTTCAAAATAAGAAACGGGATGCAGAAAGCTATACAAGCTTCTTTGCGTCCCGCTTTTTTACTACTATTGCAAAAGTTCAGTCTGCTAACAGAATTATTGAATATCCAAGGCATCAAAAGCCAGACCTTCCATATTTTCTGCTGAGAGTAATACTTTATAATGTCCGGCGTTGATAAAAGTTCCGGTGGTGGTACTCATCATTTTCCATTTGTCCGGTGTCTCCGGGAAGGTCAGAATGTCTTCTTTGAGCACTACTCCCTTTGAATCGATGAACTTCATTAAAACAGGCATTGGTTTTCCGGTAGTATTCATATATTTAAAGCGAAGGGCATAAACCTGTGCCAGTCCGGTAGAGACATTCCATTCAATACTGTTACCTTTTCCTTTCTCAAAGAATACTCCCGTTTGCTTACGATGTTCTTTTTTACGGAATTTGCCTTTCAGGGTTGCCGCTTCAGCTTCATACGCTACACTGATACGGGCATTCTTGTCTTCGGGAAGCAACTCTTTCGGAGTTTTTTCCATGACTTCTTTGCCGGCCTTCTCCCAATTCCAGTCGGATGCGGGGAATAAAGTCGGTTGCAGATTTGCTTCAACAGAAGCAATGGCAATACCTGAAATCAGAGCCTGTCCTGCTTTCACTTCCGGGAAATGAATCTTCAATACTCCACCTTTTACTGTAGCGTAAACCACCTTCTTACATACTCCGTCGTGACCACTCTCTGCCCAAATATCAAGATCATCCAATACTACCGAGTCATTCACTGCCACATCGAAGATGCGCAACCCCTCACAGTCGGTGGAAGCACTGCCTCCCGTCCCATGCCAAGGCTCTGTGAAATAGAGTTCAATCCGATATGTTCCGTCAGCTACCGGGAAATTGTACTCCAATTGATGACGTCCAAAACGGAAATGCTGGAACAACTTCCAGTCACGGCTTCCCCGAATCGGATCATTCGTCGTACGCTGACTGGCAAGGTATGGATTCAATTCTTTAAAGTTCGCTGCCCATGAACGGGAATAATGGGTATTATCCTGCATCCATAACTGACCGAAACTATCTGTATAGTCGTCTCCTCCACAGTTAATACGGTACAAGTAATTATATCCGTCTTTCCCTTTCAATACAGGTTTCGTATTCTGATATAATACGTCAAAGTGGGGAGCTTGCTCCAGTCCGTTGAGTACAATTATGTCCTCGGCGACCGGTTTCCCTT
Source organism: Bacteroides sp. AM23-12 (assembly GCF_003434395.1). Taxonomy (NCBI): domain Bacteria; kingdom Pseudomonadati; phylum Bacteroidota; class Bacteroidia; order Bacteroidales; family Bacteroidaceae; genus Bacteroides; species Bacteroides sp. AM23-12. The sequence goes on along the minus strand of NZ_QTLF01000005.1, from coordinate 131,353 downwards.
TATAATATCCTACAGCACGAAGTACATTATAACGAATATCCCGATTCTCCCACATGAAGTGGGTGCCTGTTCCATTATTCTTTTTGCGTCCCAGATAAGCCACTTTGTCATTGACCATGTCGTTATAAAGCAATACGGAATCACAATTGCTGTAAGCCTCGATAGTAGCCCGACGACGTCCTTTCTCGAAACGATCCGTCCAGGTATGTGATACCAGATATACCATCGGGTCCTTTGCCGCCGGCACATAGTTGGCACGATACATATAATATACATCCAGTGGTTCTTCCCACGGAGTCACCAGTCCTTTATAGTTGAACGGACCTACTTTATCTATTTTCCGGAATGCTTCATCCGGCTGGCGACGTCCGGGATTGTCGTGGCTGCTGAAAATCCATTGGAACTGTCCGCAAACACTGTCTTTGGCCTGTTCCGCCAAACGAATCTTTGTTTCCATCAACTGGCACATACGACTTTCGCTCCATACTCCATTCACTTCAAATTCGCCGGGTTCCGTATGCAGATCAATACTTCTCCATGCACCATATTCTCCATTCAGCAACTGGTTCTTCTGCGAAAGTTCCTTTCCGTATTTCGTAACGTCTCCTCCATACGTGCCGCTCCAATTCTGAATTACATTCCAGTCAGTTCCTTCACCGCCGTTACAGGTGGTGATGATACGCATCGTACGTGCTGTCGGGTCCATTTCGCGAATGATTTCACTGCATTCCTGTGCAAATTCACGAGGCAATGTACTTTCATTCTGCAATCCCCATATCACTACTGACGGAGAATTACGTCGTTCCTTCACCCATTGACGAAGCAGTTTTTTAAAGTTCTCTCGAAACTCCGGTGTGTCATACCATACATGGGCAGAAAGTTGTGTCCAAAACAAGACGCCTTCTTCATCCCAATATTTCTGATAATCGAGATGATGGGGCTGATGAGCATCACGGAAGGCGTTGAAGCCTGCCGCACGTATTTGTTTCACTCTCGCAGCTACCTGCTCCCGACTGAAGGCATGACTTTGCCCGAACTGATGCTCATACTCGCATACACCATTGATAAAGACAGGCTTTCCATTCAGATAGAAACGCCCATCTTCGTCATTTCTCTTTACCGGCCAACTGATTGTACGGATACCGAAAGGCGTAGAGATCTCGTCCGTTGTTTTGGTATCACGTTTAATCATACTTGCCAATTTATAAAGATAGGGATTCTCCGTATCCCATAAAACAGGATTCTCTACAGGAGACTGTTGACGAATCACCTTCATCTCTCCCGGTGCCAATGTTACTTTCTCTACTAGACGGAACACTTGTTTACCGTCCGCATTACTCAACTTATTGACTACTTCTATTGTCTCTGTGGTCTTACCATAGTTCTTTACTTCTGTCTCGACAAAGACATTAGCCGCCTTTTCGTCATTCCAGATGTGTACTCCGAAAGGTTCAATACGGATCTCATCTGTGGCCTCCAGCACCACCGGACGGAATATACCTAACGGCTGAGATCCCTCACTGAATCCCCACTCCGACGAACAGCCACCACATACCCACGGCATATCGGCTATCATTTCCGGATGCTCTGCTTTTACTTCCAGACGATTCGTTCCTTGTTTCAATGCATCGGTCACATCCAGCGTCAACGTGGTACGTCCTACCGGATAACGTCCGAAATCATGTCCGTTCACTTTAATAGTAGCATACGTACCTACCCCCTCAAAACGGAGGAAATAACGTTTTTTTAATTGAGAATTGACAGTTGACAATGGACAATTATCGAGGGAGAAGTCTTTCACATACATGGCTGTTCCGTGCAGGTTGCCATGAGTCAGTTGGCGATAACCGTAATAGTCATCCCAATTATGAGGTATTTGACAATTAATAATCGGGGATTGATGATTGCTTTTTGAATTGTCAATTGTCAATTGTGAATTGTCAATTAACCAAGTTTTCCAGCCTTCATTCAGTTCAGTGATCATCCGGCGATTCTTCGTTTCCGGCTTCGGGAAGCGAACGGCAGAGCGTCCCATCGGCTTACTTGTAGCAACAGCAATACCACGCTGTTCGGCATTGTTCACCGCGCAATAAAAATGATAAACTACTCCGTCGTGTTTGATCACATAGCTTTTATGTGCAAATAATTCATCGTAATTCTTAGAAGGAATAATCAAATCAGTTCCATGCCAGTCTGTCCAGTTGACGAGATCATAACTAGCAGCAAACGTATTAAAGGCTTTATACTTGCGTGACGGTTCAAAAGCTGAGAAATAAAACATCACGTACACGTCACCCATCTTTTGAATATGAGCATCACCGGTGATTGTTCCGTCCGCTTCGTGTGCAAAGACCGGATTACCGGGATAACGTTTCCAGGTTTTCATATCCTTGGAAAGTGCGATTCCTACCCGTTCACCCTTTAAATCAGTTTCCGGATGACGTCCTCCCGCATTGTAAAACATCACAAACGGGGCACCCAGTGTTTTGTCTTTATCCCAGTAAACGGTACTTTTATATTGAGTCAACTTTTCCCACCACTGGGCATCTTTATCATGGATGCTCAGAATTGGCTTGTCCAGAGATTCCCATTCATGAGCGGTGGAAATATCTCCTTTGGTAGATGCCAGTCCGACAAAGAGTGGTGCTTTTACAGCTTCATAACCTGTACCTTCTCCACCGATATAAGTCATCCAGTGGCGGCCTTTGTAGGTCTGAAGTTCGTAGCTTCCACCCCACTCCATATCCGGCAGCGCAGGGAATCCTCCACGCTGATTACAATCCCATTTACCGTCCCGATAAGAAAGTATACGTCCTAAGGTACGCCAATCAAGCAGATTATCACTTTCTGCAATCCAGGTTTCGTATCCACGACCATCCGTTCCGGTTTTACCATTATAAACGACATAAGTCATCAGCCACTTGTCTCCCTGACGAAAGACAGTAGGACAATCAATCTTATGATAATTGTCGGTCGGGGCAACAGCAAGTCCGTACTTATAAGGCGTCTTTACCTCTTCATAAATCTGCTCCATCCGTTCCTGCGTGACTTCACGTTGGGCATACAGTGAGCAGCATACGGCAGCTATACTTAAAAATGTCAGTAATAACTTCTTCATTATACTTCTGTCTATCATCTTTTTGTTGAGTTGCCGCTATTTGTTTCAAGCTTTGGAACAAATGGTTTCAAGGCATGAAACTAATAGTTTCAAAGAGAGAAACCAATAGTTTCAAGCCTTGAAACTAAATAGCGGCTTACAGCAATCGTTCATTAGTAAAACAACCAGTCCATCGTTTCTTCGTCTCCGGCAAGTCCGGCATTACGAGTTTTCATATCCGCAGCCGTAAATCCAAGAACCTGAAGGTAGCCTTTGGGCAACATCAACGTATGTTTTCCTGCCGGAAAGCTATATGCGTGTACATTTGCTAATGGCATTCCATTGATATGGATTGCATTGGTCAGTACAGGTTCCGCCTGACCGTAATCGTTGGCAGATGCATCAATCTCCAGTTTCGGAGCTTTGGCATACTTCTTCTGGTCGTCTTTAAAGTAGGCTACTAATAGTTTGACCGGAGCATTTGTTTCAAAAGTAATGCTTGTTCCTTTTTCCCGTTGTTCATTTCCATTAAAGCGGAATGCCTTCATTCCCTTCAGTTCAGGAGCTATTGCTTCTATTTTGCCCGGAAGATCTGTGAACAAGGAAGTTCCTTCATTCAGTTTTACTGTCGGATAATTCGATATTAAGTTCACATCCGCAGGAGCCCAGGCAGCGATCTCTACCGTTTCAGTCACGGCATTGCCATTTTGCTTTTCTTTCAGCATGGCAAGGTTCGCCTTGAAGTTCTCCAATTCTTTTTCGTAGTGTACCAGCAGTTCTTTCCATGTCTTATTATGACCATCGTCTCCGCCGATAGGAATACGGCGTTGGGCAGTCTGCATACTGTTGGCATATAAATAATGCTCGTCTGTCAGTTCCACCAGTTTGCGGTAATGTTCCAGACTTTGTTCCATCAGAGGGATGGCTTCTTCCAGATTCTTCATGTCTTTTCCCCACTGATAGTCCAATACCAGTTTCGCAGCTTTCACTTTCAGATTAAACGCATAGGCAAACTCACGGTAACAATGCATATCATTCTGCAAACGTGCGAATTCTTCTTTGTTGGAGGAGATGGAACCGGCTGCCTTGTCAATCGCTGCTATTGCCTTATCACCGTGTTCAATCACCTGAGCAACAATATCCAGCGGCATCTCACCTACATGAGGCTGATTCTTCCATTCTTTCTCTACAAATTCGATCAGTTTCTCGCCTTCCGGTCCGCAGCTTTCATAGAATCCCGGATAGATGGTATATTTGTACGGATTGACAAGCTGGCTCATAAACATACCCAACAATAACGTCTGACGGTTTCCTTCTGTGATACCAAAACGGCGTAATAACTTCGGAGCAATTTCTCCGCTTTCTTCATAAGCAATGCGAATATTGCCTGCATTCTCGTCGGATGTTCCGTAGAACTGTCCCAGTTGATGATTCCAGTAACCGATCTCGTCAGCACGATCCCGATGGCTGTTCCATGCATAACGTCCCCAGGTCTGATACCAGATCCAGTCGCGGTCCAGTTGAAATTCCCGTTCGCCATTTGGCAGTTTGTCGGCTGTATACGGCCAATCCCAGTACGAAGCCTGCGGATAAAGATGCAGTGCATTGGCACCGTGCACGTTGTGCATCGCTTGTACCGCCTTCTGTACAAAGTCCGGAGAGCCCCAACGGAATGGTTCCAGATTTGCCAGGATATGTACATTACTGATATGAATAGATCCTAAAGAGCTCAAATCCGTATGAATCTTCGACCAGGGGCCACGAGGCTCGTAAGTTGTCAGTGATTCACCATTATACTTATGCATCGTATAAAGATTCTTATATATCGGCAATGCCGCATCCATTACCAGTTTGCAGTCCGTATCGTGTGCGCGCAGCAAAAGAGGCGGTTCGTCGGTACGTCCCAATGCCTGTAATCCGTCTTTAACACCCGGAATGATGGTCTTTGTGAACCATTCCACATCATCTTCTACCGTACACATGGCTTCTCCCAGGCAAACCAGCAGTCCCACATTCGGATATTTCTCTATAAATGCAGCAATACTTTTACGGGTATAGTCTGCAATCAGAGGAGTAATGGGACGGTTACGGTCCTGCGTTTTCAGTCCATAATGCTCTGCAAATGGTTTGGAAAGGATGATATTGTAGAACATCTGTATCACGAAGATACCACGTTTGTCCGCTTCTTCCGTAAGGAAAGAAAACATCTCTTCATTCTTCTTGAACGTCTCTTCATCTACTTCCAGCGCAAACGGATAATCTTCCAGTTTGACTAACGATGCAAACGGATGACCATTCCACAGATACAGGGAATTCATACGGTTGGCTACCAGCATATCAAGGTATTTAATCCATTGTTCCTTATCATAAAACCAAGGGAAACTTTCCGGAGTATACGGATACTCATACACACCGTGTCCCGGCAGGTAAGTCATCTTCTGCAAACCGACACAAGCGCCGCGGAGCACCATTTCCGGACCGTCTTTCAACTCTTCCGGAAAGTTTAGTTTGCCCTCTGAGTCGTTCACACGGTCTATCAGTTCGCGACACCCGTAGATTACTCCGCTTCCGTCTCTGCCGCTTACTCTTGTCAGATTGCCGGTAGTCGTAATATGAAAGCCTTCTTTCTTAAGTGTCGTATCATTCACTTCCGTCAGCAGAATCGTCTTTATTTCAGGATCGGAGAATGTGGTATCCCCTTGTTGCATCATTACCTGATAACCGGCTTTATCCAAGGTAGTCTGTAACTGTTCCGCACTGAACAGAACGCGGTTTGACGCATCCGGCGGAGTCATTATTTTCACGGTTTGCTTACCACACGCAGCTAATAAAAGGGTGCATGCCGCAAACATGAACAATTTGGTATTTTTCATTCTTCTGATGTATATTATAAAATGTATAATTTCGTCCTTTTATAAAAGAAAGACGAAGTAAGCCCTTATTTGTACTCATTTATCCACTCTTCCACTTTTTGATACCATATTACCACATTATTCATCCAAAACATCTGTAATCTCCTTTATTCTTTAAAAAAATATCTATATTTGCCGGACAGTATTCTATAATTAAAAAAGAAAACAAGAGCAAACAATATGGAAGGGCAATTGAATTTGGACTGTGAACGATTTCAACAAATTACTCAAATGGCGAAAATGGGATGGTGGGAATCAGATGTAAAAAATCAACAGTATATTTGCTCTGATTTTATCGTTGATTTGTTAGGACTTGAAAGCCATCGAATTAGCTTTAAAGAGTTTCACCACAGGATACGCGAAGACCATCGTATGCGTCTTAGAAACGAATTTATCTCTCATTCAAATCTTGAAACTTATGAGCAAATGTTCCCTATCCAAGCTAAAAACGGGGAAATATGGGTATATTCCAAGATTAGTTTCAGAAAACCTGATAAGGAAGGATACAGAGACATATTCGGTTATCTGCAATATGTGGACAAACCTGCGGAAAACAGATGCGGAAACATCGACTTCTTTCATGTAAACAGTCTGCTTTATCAGCAAAACAGCATCTCCTATTCGTTGCTCGCTTTTCTACAATCCGATAATATCGCGGAGATAATCAATCAAATATTAAGTGACCTTCTTAAACAGTTCGGAGGAGACCGTACCTATATCGTTGAAATAGACAGAAAGAAAAAGATTCAGAATTGTATGTATGAAGCTACAGCGGAAGGGGTATCCGAAGAGCGGGATAATCTGCAGGATATACTTTGGGATGAATCTTTTTGGTGGAACAGGCAGATTTCAAACAGGAAGTCCATTATTCTGAATACTTTGGACGATATGCCCCAAGAGGCTCAGGAATACCGCAAGCTACTTGAATCACAGAATATTAAGTCACTAATGGCAGTTCCGCTCATATCCAAAGACAAAATATGGGGATATATGGGCATTGATATGGTGAAGGCTTATCGCAGTTGGAGTAATGTAGATCTTCAGTGGTTTTCTTCATTGGCAAATATTATCAGTATATGCATAGAACTGCGCAAGTCTGAACTTCAAGCGAAGGAAGACCGGCTGGCACTCGATCATAGAGAAAAGATTCTCCGTAATATCTATAAGAATCTACCGGCTGGTATCGAACTTTACGATAAAGACGGTTATCTGATTGATATCAATGATAAAGAACTACAAATATTCGGCTTAACCGATAAAAATGAGGTCTTGGGGATCAATCTGTTCGACAATCCCAATATTCCGCAAGAAATAAAAGAGAAGTTAAGGGCGCGGAATGATGTAGACTTTTCAATCAATTATGATTTCTCCAAAGTAAATAAATATATAGAAACTCAACGGAAAGGAGTCATTAACCTCACTACGAAAGTGACGACACTTTATGACTCTCAGAATCAGTTCATCAACTATCTGTTTATCAATATAGATACAACGGAAACCACCAATGCATACACCAAGATACAAGAATTTGAGAATCTGTTTCTCCTGATCGGCGATTATGCCAATGTGGGGTTTGCACACTTCAATGTACTGACCAGGGATGGCTATGCCCAAGATACATGGTATCGGAATTTAGGTGAAAAAGAAGGGACTCCCATGACTGAAGTAATTGGAGTATACTCACATGTACATCCTGAAGATCAGGCGGTTCTGAAGAACTTTGTCCGCGGAGTCAAAGAAGGAAAAGCTACCAGTTTGCGGAAAGAAGTCCGTGTCTGCAGAGAGAACGGGAAATATACATGGACCAATATCAATGTTATGGTCAGAGATTATCATCCGGAGGAAGGCATTATCGAAATGCTGTGTATCAATTATGATATTACCACTCTGAAAGAGACTGAACAGAAATTAATTATCGCCCGTGATAAAGCGGAAGAACTGGATCGTCTGAAATCTGCTTTCTTGGCTAATATGAGTCACGAAATCCGTACTCCGCTTAATGCGATTGTCGGCTTTTCCAGTCTGTTGGCAGAAACCGAAAGCAAGGAAGAATGTCAGGACTATATCAAGATTGTACAGGATAATAATGACCTTCTCTTGCGACTGATATCCGATATTCTCGATCTTGCGAAGATAGAGACAGGAACATTCAACTTTGTATATGCGGACTTGGATGTAAATGAGGTCTGCTCTGAAATTATCAAGTCCACTGGTATGAAAGTGAAAGGAGATATCAAGCTCCTTTTTGAAAAGCAAATCCCCGAATGTCATATCTATACAGATAAGAACCGGTTCATGCAGGTAATCACTAACTTTATAAATAATGCGCTAAAGTTCACCCATGAGGGGACTATCGCTTTGGGATACGAACAGATATCTTCTCAGAAAATAAAGTTCTACGTGCGCGATACAGGCGTTGGTATCCCTGCCAATAAGATAAACAGCGTATTCGAACGTTTTGTAAAACTGAACAATTTTGCCCAGGGAACAGGTCTGGGACTTTCTATCTGTAAAAGCATCATAACACAGATGGAAGGAGAAATCGGGGTAGATTCAACTGAAGGAGCAGGCTCCTGCTTTTGGTTTACACTTCCTTACCATACAAATGAATAAAAAAAGGTGTATCTTTGCACCTCATTTATTACCATTATTATGCAGACTTACATAGAAACATCCCGTTTAATTCTCCGCGATTGGAAAGAAGAAGATATTCCGGCTTTTGCCCGCATGAACGCCGACCCTCATGTTATGGAGTTTTTTCTCCATCCGCTGACTCCGGAAGAATCGCTTGCTTTTTATCACCGTATCCAAAATGAGTTTCAGACCTGTGGCTTTGGCTTGTATGCTGTAGAGCGTAAAGAGGATCATGCTTTTATGGGATATACCGGACTGCATCAGATCACATTTGACGTTGATTTTGCTCCGGGTATAGAAATCGGCTGGCGATTGGCGCACGAATATTGGGGACATGGTTATGCTCCGGAAGCAGCAACCGCTTGTTTGGAGTATGCTCGTGAGAGTTTAGATATCAAAGAATTGTTCTCGTTTACTTCTCTCCCCAACCAACGCTCGGAACGGGTGATGCAGAAAATAGGGATGGAACGGGTTAGAGAATTTGGTCATCCGCTTGTTCCTGCTGAGCATCTGTTACATAAACACGTGTTGTATCACATAAATTTAAGAAAGCATTCATCGTAAGGTATTCAGTTTAATGACAAAAAAAGAGAAAGAGAATAGTGTATCAATAATTTACCGATTTACTTAGAAGATAAAGAACTTTTCAAAATCAGCACCAACATCTATACGAAATACATTGACTAATGATACAGTAACTTCCAGTCATTTATTAATAAATTCTTTCATCGTTTATTATAAACGTCCTCCAAGTTTATTATAAACTCTAATTTCGATCTTGCTGCAAGGAATATCCATTTTAAGCAACAAAAAGGGCCGCAATTCCCATAAAGAATCGCAGCCCTTAGCTTGTGTCAGACTATCTAACAAGCATTACCCGGAGTAGGAATGCCTGCAAACTGTTATTATATTATACTTATTATTGCTCATTTTTCGTCTATATTATCAATGTTATCGAATTTACTTCCGGTTTTCACTTACAAAGATACAACATTAAAAGCGGTTTGTCAAGTCCTCGATGCTTCTTTTATACATCTGATTTTCTTCCATTCAGATTTATTTCGTCTTTATAATCTCCGCTGGATTAATTCGTGCCGCCTTATTTACTTGTCAGAACAATATGCCTGCGGAAATAGCTACGACAACCGGAGGTCTTATTTCAATCCTAATCTCTGACTACATACGATAGGTAACAATCCTTTCTTCCGGAGAATCAATCCAAAGGCGCCATACACCTTCCGAAACCTTCTCCACTGTTCCCATATTGGCTTTTGGCTGACGGCGACTCTGGATGGTCAGATAACCTTTTCCTTCCGTGGCTTTCACTTTAATGGTTTTATTATCCATGTAGACATGAATGTCTCCGTTCGGGGTAGGTACGGTGCCTTCCATCCATTTCAAGCCTCCCAATACTGGACTGACAGCAAACTCTTTATAGCCCTCTTTCGTTGGTTTGACTCCCAGATAGTATTTACCCAGCAGATAAATAGGGCTTGCTCCCCAAGCGTGGCACAAGCTCTTCCCGTATGGGCGACCATACATGGCAAGATGCTGTGTTCCGCTTTCCTCCGGATTATATTTCTCCCAAAAAGAGGTTGCTCCTTCTTTCAGCATTCCACCCCAGTAAGCTTTCATTTCTTTCATTACAGTCTCCTGCTCACCAAGAGCACAAAGGGCTTCCAGTTCGTAAAAACGCATATAAGGCGTTGTTATTTTCAGAATCTCATCATTCAGGAGAACGGACTGTTTAATGGCCTGCTGCTTATCCGCATTCAGATAATCAAAGAAAACAGAGAACATATTAGCGTATCGGGTTACGGCATCACTCTGACGTCCGTCCACACAGTTGTGCACAAATGCCTGTTTCTGATTATTCCAGAAAGCCGGCTCTAATTTTGCTTTCAATGCAGAAGCTAACTTCTCATATTTTTGTTGTCCGTCCTTATCTCCGACTAAATCTGCGCAAAGTGCCATCGTCTCCAGACTCCGGCAAAACAAAACCTGTTCGAAAGAAAGTTCTCCCTTTTTGTCTAAATAGCCATCCGCCCAGTCCACAAATACCCAGTCGCCGGACATTCCTTCCACCATACCATTCTTATTCGTACGTCCCAATACATAATCCATCATTGTTTGCATACGTGGATATAGCTGGTTGACGAAATGCCGGTCACCGCTATACATATAATAGTCATATACGCTTAAGAACCAGTAGAAAGTGTAATCCATAATGGTGTTGCTATGGCTGGTCACCGGATCTTTTCCACGAAGTAGCCAGATGGTACGCTTCACGGACTCACTGTCAAAGAACAGATAGTAATTCATCAGATAACTCTGGATGGCATCGCCACTCCATACCCAACGGTCGCGCTTGATACCGTCTATAAAAAACTCACGTGTAGTAAGATGCATTGTGTATGCTCCCACTTCCCAGATACGATTCAGTTCCTCGTCATTACAACGGAAGTTACCACGATATTCTTCGGGAAGATATTCATATTGCATGGATACTTCACCAATTTGTACTTCCGGTTCGTGAGTGATGTATACATAGCGGAATGCTTTGCTGTTCTCTAGCGTATATTCATTATCAGAATGATGCAAAGGAGATGTGCTGCGGATAGCGAGATCAGTGATCTGTCCCGGCTCCAGCAGGAGTTTATCCAATGTTTCGCAATATGCTTTGTCTTTCGCTTCTTCCGGACTTTCACCATAATAGAGGTCAATCTTTCCCTTGCCCGAAAGATTCTTTAATGTGATAAATCCGAACGTTTCTTTTCCAAAATCATACAGTATGCCTCCTTCCGATTGTTCTGTTTTAGCGACAGGTTGCTGAGGTTCACGCATCAGGCTGAATTGGGAAGGACGTTGAGTGGCACCGTCAAAGTTCCAGCATCCGGCATCCATATAGATGGTGGCAGATGTGTCACTAGCCTTACCGCTTTCATCGATCCATTCCTTATCTTCATAAGTTACCCGCCAGGACGAATCAGAGTTTACCGTCTTTCCTTTCACATAGATAGTGGGAGGCGTTGCCTGATTCCATACTTTAATATTCAGACTATGTTTTCCTGCCGGAAGCAGCAAGGTTTCAGGCATTCCGAACTGAAGTTTCCCGTCCAGCTTCACATTATATGTTCCCTCGGCAGCAATAAACACTTCTTCCGGTTCGGAAAGATTCAGTTGCTTGCTGAACTCTACGACTACATAATGACTGTCCGTTTTCCAAAAAGGAGGAAAAAAAGCACCACGTTCCGTACGTCGGTTGTTCATCTGGTTGCCCAGCCAGATTTCATAGTCCCCCGGATACCATATCCAAGTTTGGGCAAAGGTGCTGCTTGCCAATGACAAGGCACCCAGAAGTATCATGCATTTCTTTTTCATTTTTTCTTATTTCTTCAAGTCCCTATATTCGGCTTCCAACCCTGCACGTTCACGAATGACTGTATCTACCTGCGGACCATTGTTCTCCCATACATTTCCGGGACCGTTCGCATTTTGCAGATACTTCTCCCCTTCCGTCCAGTTATCGCGTACAGTGATAAAAGAAGAGCCTTCATCCGTATAGAGATAAAACCAATGATTGGGATCGTGTACATAACCTGGCTTATAAATGCTATGTACGCAATTCTCAGTTACATAACTTTTCGGCTGCGAGCCCAGTGTATAAATTCCGGCTACGTCGTACATATGCTTTGCATAGTGATGAATCAGATTCGCGTGCACTCTGTTGTTACGCATACAGTTCACTGTCTGCGTCCAGCCCCAGCCAAGGCTGATGCCGCTATAAGGAACTTCGCAGATTTCATTGTGTTCTATATTAATATCTTTCACATACCCCGCAGTGATGGCTAGACATCCCCAATCTTCATTACCCACTTCGGTAAAGTAGCAATTACTGATTTGTTGATGCGCGCATACTTCCCGAAGGTCGGCAGGGTCGTAAGGCAAATGTGTTTCATGGGCAGCCGGAGAGAAACTGCCGACCACCAGTCCGTTCCCCGCAATATCACGGAAAAGACAGCCACGAACGACACCGCCCTGCACGGCTTCTTCATAATCCAGTCCGGTTGAGCCTAAATGCTCGAACCGGCAGCGCTCAAAGTCGATCTGATTGGCAGCAGCCACGCTTACAGCCGTGGCAGGACGCCCCAGCCATCCTTGATTATCCAAAGCATGATTCAGATAGTCCCGTTCCATTTTCGGGTCAATACGATAACCGTCTGTCAGATACATTCCTGCCTGAAGAGGAACATGGCCTTTCTCAGACGGACGCATCCAAGTCGTATGAGAGAACGTGATTTTCTCAAAACGGATATGTGAAACAGGACGGTCAATGGTCCCTTTTACTTGTACCAATGTCTCTATGGCCGGCACTATCACTTCCGTGCCGGCATCCTGCATCTTCTCTCCTTCCCGAGGATAATAATAGACCTTACGGGCATCTATGTCGTGATACCATTCTCCCGCTACATCCAATAGTTCACGGGCATTCGTCAGATAAAAAGCAGAATTATGCCCATCTGTCGTTACCATCGGACGCGGCCAGGGATGCTCAAACTGAATCCGACTCTCCGGCTGATGAAAACGTATTGCGGCACTGTCTCCAGCCAGTTCGACAGAACGAATACGAAGATTAGTCACACACCACATTTGATGCAATACCATCTCTGCATATTTAGCCTTCAAAGCCCCTTTTCCGTCTACCAGCCTGCGTATGGCAACCGCAGGAACATAAAGAATCTCATTCTTTTCGTCCACACTGCAAATGCGGTTCATCTTCTCAAAATCCTCTACATCACGGGCACGGACAGCTTTCTTCCCATTCACCCATAACTGACGGAAATCCAATGGCCGCCCGTTGAACATGGGCACATCCGCTACCCAAAGTTTTCCCTGCTTCTTCCATCCACCGATCCGGATGCCGCCACTCAATACCACTTTTTCATCAGCTACCGGACGGATCACCGTGGGAGAATCCTCCGTCCCGCTGTCTTCCGGACGAATAAACACCGGTTCATAGAGTGCATATGTACCGCCTTCCATGCAGATCGTAATTCCTCCCCGCCCCCGTTCATCATCTGTCCGGCGCCATTCGCGTGCCTGACGCAAAGCAGAAGTCAACGTCGCTTTCGGAGATGGACGTGTGCCGTCATTGAAATCATTCCCTTGCGGCGAAATCCAAATTTCGCCTGCTGACAGCAGATGTGCACCCAACAGGCATATAGTTGTTACTAATAACTTTTTCATTTTTCTTTTGTACAATGGGTTATCTTGCAAGCGGCATCCAGACTGTCATCTCTCCTTTACCTCTGTTTCCCCATGCATAATAAGGAATCAGACGAATATCCACTGTTTTCTCTGCTTGGGCAACCGGACGATAAAGCACGCCTTCCCAAGACTCAGACGATGCCAGACGTGCTTTCCCTTCCAGGGCTACTATCGAACTGCCTTCAATCGTCGTTTTCTTCGGAGTCAGCTTTATGTCGGCAGGAATCAAGATGTTATCGATCTTTTCTCCATTTGCAATGTCCATACTCTCCAGACAGTAAACCAACGGGCCACGTTTCACTACCACCTGGTTACGGATTTCTTCTGCCAACGGATGAGCTTCGAGCAGACAAACAGGCATATCCATGACCAGTTCTACCACATCTCCTTTCTTCCATGTACGGTTCACTTCCGCATAGGTATTTGCCTTGGCATTCATGGACACCGGTTGACCGTTCACTATCAACGCAGCCTTCCCACACCATTCGGGAATACGGAAGAAGAGGGAGAAAGCACCTGCTTTACGGGGCACTTTGTCCAACGTTACACGTATATTACCTTCCCAAGGATAGTCCGTTTCCTGCACCAAAGCAAGTTCCCCCTTATCTTTCCAGTTTGTAGTCAATGTATTTGCACCGTACAGGTTGCAATAAATCCCTTCCGGACTCAATGTATAAGCATAATTCTGCGCCTGACAAAGCGTACGCAATGTATTGGGCGGACAACAGAAACAACTGATATATTCCGTCCGTTCTTTCGGCCAACGGAGTGTATAAGGCAGATCGGCACTGATACGAAGAGGATTCGTATAGAAATACTTCTTTCCATCCAGGCTTATGCCACTCAATACACTATTATAAAGGCAAGTTTCCACAAGCTCCGCATACTTGGCATCTCCCGTCACTTCCAGCATGCGCCAGTTGAACAGCATATTACCAATGTTGGCACAAGTTTCGTTATGTGCCGTACTGTTCGGCAACTGATACGGACGACCGTAGCTCTGATGCACTTTCTGAATGCTATCCGGTTCATAGCACGTTCCATCCGGTGAGGTGCCGTCATACAAAGCACCGCAAGCTCCGGTCACGTACATCTTTCGGGTGACAATATCGTTCCAGATACTAGTCAGGTTCTTCATCAGTTGTTGTTCCCCTGTCTCCGCATACACATCTGCCACACCTGCATACAGGTAATTGGCACGTACGGCATGTCCCATTGCACGATATTGGTCACGGAAAGGGATACGGTCCTGATTATCGTCCGTGCCGCTTTCTACCATACCGCGAATGTCAATCAGGTTTTTTGAAAGTTCTAGATAACGGGGATTTCCTGTAGCACGATACATCTCCACCACTCCCATATAGTGTGAAGGGCAAATTGCATTGCGTGCCAACTCGGCGGAAGCCGTCTCATAGAAGTGACAAAGGAAATCCGTAGCTTTCACGGCAGCATCCAAAAGAGTTGTTTTTCCGGTAGCACGGTGGTGAACGATACCTGCCATCATCAGGTGTCCCAAGTTATACGTTTCAAAATTCAACCGATTGGCAAATGCACCTTTTTCGTCCTCAGAGCCTACTTTCGTACCAATCACTGTCTGTTGTTGGGAATCAGCCAGCGTATGGCTGTCTATTCCCTTATTCAGTTCTTCTATAACAACCGGTGTATGTATATAACCATCTGCACGCTGGGCTTTTACGACACAAGCAATAAAGTTGTCCATTAACTTGTCCAATTCCGGATCTTTATTGACAGCATACACAGAAGCGACTCCTTCCATCCACTTGTACATATCTCCATCATGGAACGGAGGTCCCCAATGTTCTCCCTTGCATACACCGGCAGCAATCTCAAAATTACGGAAACCATGAGAAACTTCCGGCGTGTTCCATGTATTCCACATACTCTGCAAGGAAGTTCCGCTAAATACATTAAAACGCTCTCCCCAGAATCCATTCGTCCAGTGTACGGCATCTATTCCGGTATTCGCCGTCTTTGCATAACGGCTCTGACTCATATCCGTCAGCCCATTGCTCTGCGCAAATGCTCCCGTGACGGAGGCGGAAGCTAAAAAAAATAACAGCTTTATCTGTTTCATTTAATATGGATAATTTTAAAATTTACACACTATCTCTTTAAGGAGAGACGTGATTATCCATATTTTGTACTCAATAAAGGAATGCGAAAGCTATCCGACAGCCTTCGCATTCCTTTATTCCTGTTTGTTCTTTCGTTATTTTTCGGGAGTATAATTCAGTTCCGCTTTCCTTGCCTGTGAGTGCTGGAACTGTCGGGCGACTTTATACTCATGCCCATCTTTCAACAGATAACTTCCTGTCTGCTTGAACCAGAAACCGACATGAGCTTCCACACATTGACGGCGAATGTCCAACACCCAGTCATAATTGCAAACGCGGGCTTCCTTACCAGACTCTCCTCCTGCCACTACCTGCTCTACCCATCCTTCCAGTTCTCCCCTGAAATCAATCTGACTAAGAAGGGGTTCACAGATAATAATTTTATGTTTAATAGGGATTTCTTTATAAATAGGTAAGCGATAATCGACTCTGTCCTGATTCTCCATTGTGCAACAAATCGTCACATTGTCGTATCCATCTCCCCAATCCGGTGGCAGGCACTGTTGCAGCCTTTCTATCCGCTTAGTTATAAACATAAAATGAAGGTCCTGCCGTATCCGCATCATTTCCCATGCTTCGGCACGCCATTCATCCGCATCTTCAATCAGAAAATCAGAGGTAAAACAGGTATATACCAGATTTCCCGAGGGTATCTTATATTCTCCATTCTTTTTCTTCTGCAAAGGCAAACCGAACTTTTCCGTCTTTGTCACCACCGAACTGTCTTTTCCATATTTGCCATCCGTACGATATACATAGCAGTGGCGGCAGCCTTCACTCCATTTGTGACAGCCGTGCCATAAGTTCCACATTGATGCTTTCCCGCCCATCTTCTTTTTTTTCTTCAAATGTATGCTTTATCTGTTTCATAGGCAAATTTTCATTCAATATCCGCTAGTCAGGGTAGATAGATATAAATAGTGCATCTTCTTTCTCGCTTGAAAAAAGATGCACCAAACACAAACAAAACAAACAATAGAGCTACCTTCACAGGCGGCCGGTCCGAAAGGACCAATACTTTTGATAGTGAAATCTCACTTCACAAATATCCGTATATTTGGGGACTAGCCAAACTCCATCCATGTCGGATACAAACAATAAATGTTTCGAAGGTGACTAATACTATGACACAAAGGATGAAATGTTGCGGAATATAAAAAACAAGACCAAACAAGAAGATTCTTTTGTACTATTTGTATAATCAGGAAAAAATAAATTTCATTTATTAAAAAACGATTAAATCACGTCGGTAAGCATCATTCATCCCTTTACTCCGGCGGATTATGTCAATTAAAACGGAGATATGCTTGGCATATCTCCGCACATCTGATCATCTAATAGGATTCACTTTAATATTAATTGTTATCTGGTTAAAGCAACCATCGTCCAATATTCCTTTTCTCCGCACTGAACTCCACTCCTACTTTCACGACTTCACGTCTGTCTGATAAGGAATCAGATAGCCTTTTTCATCAATCTGCTGCAAAGCCTGCTCGGCAGTCCCATTCAGTATATATATATTTAGGCGTTTTTACTACTGCGTCCGTGCCATCAAATCTTACGATAAACTTCCTCAAACGGTACCCTGCACCGTTCTCCCCAAATTCCTTTATTTCCATTCCGGATTCCACAAGAAACTACCATATTTATTTCAGCACCATGAGGCAACTTAAGCAACCTTTTGAGTCGTCGGCTATCCAAGCCTTCCAAGGGGCAGGTATCATATCCTTCGTTCGCCATAGCAATCATAAATGTCTGAGCAGCAAGTGCACAGGATTTATGTACCACCACACGCACATCACCTTCAGATACTTCGAGCATCATAGGGCGGAAAATGCTGATAATATTAGCAAGTAGTACTCTGAAAAGTCCTAAGATACCGCAGAAACGGGCATAAACAAACGGCATCAATATCCCATAGTACAGTTTTCTGTCTTTAATACGTTTCTCCTGCCTGTCTATAGGACTATTCCGCCGTATATTTCCTGTCTCAAAATCAAGAACGAATTTCGCCCGCTTCCGATACAAGTCACGACGTGTGACGAAAACAACAATCTGCGAAGCCGTGGAAGTTGCTTTTTGATCAAGACAAGCTCTTGATACCTTTGCCATCAATTCAGGCTGTGTGATGTGATAAAACTCCCATAGTTGCATATCAGAACTATTGGGAGCCAAAGTTGCCAATTCCAGGCAATGCTTTACTTTCTCTATATCTATTTCCTTTTCTTTATCATATACCCGTACAGAGCGACGATAATTTAAAACTTCATCTAAATTCATATACTACCTGACTTAATTGAATAATATTTCATAATGTGCAATATCAGAAAATACAGATAAGCCCATATAAATAAAACAGATCTGCAAGTTAATTGTATCTTGGCTAACTATATTTTTAACATATAGTCATTGTATATACTTCAATAAGAGATCTATGAATGTCTAAATAAAAGCGGGTAAATATGTGATAAATAACATATTTGCCCGCTTTCTATAAAAAATAAGATTCGTATCTTACTTACCGGTAATTGAATTTTTCTTCCCCTGCTTATTTACAACTGAAGGACTTCCTTTATATTCAATATCACCGCTACCACTAACTCTTGCATCCAACTGTCTGGAAGCGTAGCATACTATATCACCCGAACCGGCAACTGTAGCAACGACATTAGTTGCAGCCAGTTTTTCAGCACTAATATCTCCGGAACCATTTACTTCTGACATCACAGTAGTCGCTTTCACATTTTTCAAATCAATGTCCCCGCTTCCTTTTACCAAAGCAAATATATTAGCATATTGCAGATTCTCCGCTTCGATATCTCCGGAACCGGCTATATTCAAATTCAAGTCATTCCCTTTGATTGTACCTTTCAGATATACATCTGCCGAACCTTTAATATCTACCTGATTCAATGAAGGAGAAGAAGCTATCACTTTCAAACGACGCTCTCCACTAAGAATCTTGACACCTTTTTTGATATTCACCTGCAATACTCCATTTACTGTAGAAACTTCCAACAAGTCTACCAAATTATCCGAACCGTATATAGAAACTGTCGTTTTAGAACCATTACTCTGACGATACTCAACATCAGGACTGCCTAATACTCTGATTGAACTGAAGTTGCTTACGTTATTCAGTTCTTTTGTGATATATTTCTTACTGGGAGTAACGGTCTGCGCCTGTATTCCTGTGACCAACAAAAACATCAGCACTACCAACATAGATGTAACCTTTGAATTTCTCATAATTTCTTTTCATTAAATATTCTAATGACAAATATAGGAAGTATATTTCGAATTACAAGAAAAGAATTACAATTTTGCCAACCATTCTCCAAGCTCCTGAAGCCACTCTTGCTTATACACAAAACTATCATTATAACCGAATCCATGTCCTCCCGCAGGATAGATGTGCAGAGAAATGGGGATATCTGCTTTCTGTAGTCTGGCAGCATACATAATACCATTCAGAGGGCTTACCACAGCATCATCTGCAGCTGCTACAATGAAAGCGGCAGGTGTGCCGGAAGTAATATGCTCAATCGGTGAATACTGCTCCATTTTATCCGGTGAATAGGAATGACCAAACATTCGTTCACGACAAGGAAGATGTGTCAAACGATCATCGACACTGACTACCGGATACATCAATATCTGAAAATCCGGCTTCTCATCATCAGGCAAAAGCGTAGCTGAAAAAGTTGCCAGATATCCTCCGATAGAAGCCCCCATCACTCCCAGCTTATCACAAAACTCCGGAAACTTTTCTCGCACAACCTTCAATGCCAACCGGATATCTTGTTCGGGAACATCAGGATTACCATGAGGCATTCTATATTTAAAGACGATATATGTAATTCCCAGCTTCGTAAACCATTCGGCAAAATCAATGCCTTCATTCTCCAGATTAGTCTTCAGAAATCCACCTCCGGGACACATAATAACACTGCTTCCATTGGGCCTGTCACAAGTAAAAACAAATAAAGTTCCTTCGGAAGCATTTTCTACGATTCCAATCAGTTCGACATTGTCCACTTCCGACAAATCATAGGTCGTCATGGATAAGTCCTCATACAAGCTAATACAAATTAATTTCTTCATATCGATTAATGTTTAAGTTTCTTCCCTATTTTATGAACAACAGACGGACCAGAATAGATAAATGCCGAATAAATCTGTATCATATCGGCCCCTTGGGAAATCATATCAGCTGTATCCTCTGCTGTCATTATTCCTCCTGCCCCGATAATCAGAAAGTGGTGGTCGGTGTGCCCGGACAGATAACGCACTACCTTCTGCGATTTCTTTCCGATACCCCGACCACTGACGCCACCGTTACCGATCTTTTCCAACCGTTTTGTTTTTGTATGATGCAATTCTGAGCGGTCCATCGTCGGCCCCGTAGCTATAAAGCCTTCTATGGAATATTTATATGCAAGGGAAATGACCAGATCCAATGCCTTCTCATCGATATCCGCCGGGAGCTTAATGAAAATACTGCACCGTTTGTTCACTGCCTGACGAAATGTTGTGAGGTTTTCTAAAACTTTAGCAAATGATTCTTTATCTATACTACCCCAGTTCAGCGTAAAATAATCTACACTTTCATATAAGCGAGTGAAAACCAACTCAAAATCTTTGATGATTTGCTCACCGGCAGAAAGCGGATTCTTATTGATATTTACTCCGAGTCTGTAAGAATGTTTTCTGTATTTTCTGATATGCTCCAGAGCTACATCGACACCGCAATTATTGAACCCTGTACGTGAGATCAGTGATTCGTCTTCTACCAGTCTGAAGATACGGGGAGAAGGATTTCCCGGCTGATAATCAGGAGTTACAGTCCCCACTTCCAGAAATCCGAAACCAAAATCTGCCAACTCATCAAATGTTTCCGCATTTTTATCGAATCCGGCAGACAAGCCTATCCGGTTTTTGAATCGCAGGCTTCCGTATGAAAAAGGTTCGTCCACTTGATAGTGTCCTCTTACGCAGGCACGAACCGGAAGCAGATAACGATAGATTTTTAACCAGTTCAAAAGCATTCGATGTACTTTTTCAGGATCAATGAGAAATAATAACGGTCTAACGATTAAATTATACATTTTCAATTATCTGTTTTTTAGATTAAAGAAATAAATCCACACTCAGGAAATAACTTCTTCCTAGTGCTCTTACGTATACAAAGTAAGACCTTTTTGAGCAGATATTGAAGTTCATTTTTTTTATACCCGATAACTTTTGATTATCCCTGCTTCTTATTGTCTGTATATTGGGTACAAAATTCCTTTTTAATCGTCCTCCTATAAAAGTATAAAAGCGATTAGATGAAAATGAATAAAAAGAGATTAATCGGATATCTGTTTGTAATGGTCTCTGCAGGATGTATTCATGCGCAGGAGAAAAAAGTATCTGCACAGGAATATAAGCTATGGTATGACCGTCCCGCACAGGTATGGACCGAAGCTTTACCCTTGGGAAACGGGCGTCTGGGGGCAATGGTATATGGAACGCCGGGAATAGAACAAATACAACTAAACGAAGAAACCATTTGGGCAGGACGCCCCAACAACAACGCAAACCCGAACGCACTGGAGTATATTCCGAAGGTACGTGAACTTGTTTTTGCCGGAAAATATCTGGAAGCACAAACGCTCGCTACGGAGAAAGTGATGGCAAAAACAAATTCGGGAATGCCTTATCAGAGTTTCGGCGACCTGAGAATTGCCTTCCCCGGACATACCCGCTATTCCGATTATTATCGGGAACTGAGTCTGGACTCGGCACGTGCCATCGTCCGTTATGAAGTAGACGGAGTGCAATATCAACGTGAAACGATCACCTCATTTACCGATCAGGTAGTTATGGTACGACTGACTGCCAACCGTCCGGGACAAATTACCTTCAACGCACAGCTCACCTCCCCTCATCAGGATGTAATGATTAACTCTGAAGAAGGAAACTGCGTAACCCTTTCAGGGGTGTCTTCCTTGCATGAAGGACTGAAGGGAAAAGTAGAATTTCAGGGAAGGCTGACCGCCCGCAACCAAGGAGGAAAAATAGCTTGTACCGATGGCGTCCTCTCTGTAGAAGGAGCTGACGAAGCCACAATCTATGTGTCTATAGCCACCAACTTCAATAATTATCTGGACATCACAGGCAATCAGACAGAACGTGCAAAGAGCTATTTGTCGGAAGCGCTGGTTCATCCATTCGCAGAAGCCAAAAAGAATCACGTCGAATTTTATCGTCAATATCTGACCAGAGTATCTCTGGATTTAGGGGAAGACCAATATAAAAATGTGACAACCGACAAGCGTGTAGAGAATTTTAAGGACACACATGACGCGCATCTGGTTGCCACTTACTTCCAGTTTGGCCGTTATCTGTTAATCTGTTCGTCACAACCGGGTGGACAACCCGCTAACTTGCAGGGTATCTGGAATGATAAACTTTTCCCTTCCTGGGATAGCAAATATACCTGTAATATCAATCTGGAAATGAATTATTGGCCATCAGAAGTGACTAATTTAAGCGACTTGAACGAGCCACTTTTCCGGCTGATAAAAGAGGTGAGCGAAAGCGGAAAGGAAACGGCAAGAATCATGTATGGAGCCAACGGATGGGTATTACATCATAACACGGATATATGGCGTATCACAGGAGCACTGGACAAAGCCCCTTCGGGTATGTGGCCGAGCGGCGGTGCATGGTTGTGCCGTCATCTATGGGAACGATATCTGTACACCGGAGACACAGAGTTCCTGCGTTCCGTTTATCCGATATTGAAAGGATCCGGACTGTTCTTTGACGAGATTATGGTAAAAGAACCTGTACACAACTGGCTGGTAGTCTGCCCGAGCAACTCACCCGAAAATGTACATTCCGGCAGCGATGGCAAAGCAACTACAGCCGCCGGATGCACGATGGACAATCAGTTGATATTCGACCTTTGGACAGCTATTATTTCAGCTTCCCGAATTTTGGATACGGACAAAGAATTTGCCGCTCATCTGGAACAACGCCTCAAAGAAATGGCTCCTATGCAGGTAGGACATTGGGGACAATTGCAGGAATGGATGTTCGACTGGGATGATCCGAACGATGTACACCGCCACGTATCCCATCTATATGGATTATTCCCCAGCAACCAGATTTCCCCTTACCGTACTCCGGAACTATTTGACGCTGCACGCACTTCTCTGATTCATCGTGGAGATCCGTCCACCGGATGGAGCATGGGATGGAAGGTTTGCCTGTGGGCACGCCTCCTTGATGGTGACCATGCCTACAAACTGATAACCGACCAATTGACTTTGGTACGTAACGAAAAGAAAAAAGGAGGCACCTACCCTAACCTATTCGATGCTCACCCACCTTTCCAAATCGACGGAAACTTCGGTTGTTCTGCAGGTATAGCCGAAATGCTGATGCAAAGTTACGATGGCTTTATTTACCTGCTTCCGGCACTTCCGACTCTCTGGAAGGACGGTTCTGTCACAGGTATCATTGCCCGTGGAGGTTTCGAACTTGATTTAAGCTGGAAGAATGGAAAAGTAAATCGCCTGGTCGTGAAATCTCATAAAGGTGGTAACTGCCGTCTACGTTCACTCAACCCGCTGACCGGAAAGGGCTTGAAACGTGCCAAAGGAGAGAACCCGAACCCTCTCTATGCAGTCCCCACGATTCCCCAGCCATTGGTGAATGAAAAAGCCAGCCTGAATAAAGTGGAAATTGCAAGGACTTACTTGTATGACCTGCCTACCAAAGCAGGGCAAGAATATATATTGATTGGAAAATAATAACTCTACCTATATGAACAGAAACTTGTTAAAACTGATTGTTGCTTGCGGAGCTGTCTGCTTCATCGCCTGCACAGCACCTCAGAAAGCAGAAACAGAAAAATGGAGCGAACGTATGGCACGCTCTGAGATGAAACGTTTTCCCGAACCCTGGATGATTGAAAAAGCAAAAGTACCCCGTTGGGGATATACCCACGGACTTGTTGTAAAGTCTATGCTGGAAGAATGGAAACATACCGGAGACAGCACTTACTATGAATATGCCAAAATCTATGCAGACAGTCTGATCGATACGGACGGCCATATTAAAACGATGAAATATCTTTCATTCAACATTGATAACGTCAATGGCGGCAAGATTCTTTTTGATCTTTATGCACAATCAGGAGATGAACGCTATAAAATAGCTATGGATACCCTACGTAAACAGATGGCAGAACAACCCCGCACAAGTGAAGGAGGATTCTGGCATAAGCTAAGATATCCTCATCAGATGTGGCTGGATGGCATCTTCATGGCTTCTCCTTACTTGGTACAGTATGGCAGTACTTTCCAGGAACCGGCACTATACGATGAAGCTGTGAAACAGATTCTTCTGATAGCACGCAAAACTTACGACCCCACCACAGGGCTTTACTATCACGGATGGGATGAAAGCCGTGAGCAGAAATGGGCAAATCCCGAAACCGGTTGTTCTCCTAACTTCTGGAGCCGCAGTATTGGATGGTATGGAGCAGCCTTGGTAGACATACTGGATTATCTACCTCAGGAAACGACCGGACGAGACAGTGTAATGCAGATTCTCCAGAGATTGGCAAAAACTTTAGTGAAATATCAGGATCCTCAGTCAGGCACCTGGTATCAGGTAACAGATCAAGGAGCGCGTGAAGGAAATTACCTGGAATCTTCGGCAACCGCCTTATTTATCTATACACTTGCTAAAGCTGTCAATAAGGGATATATCGGCAAGGACTACATCCAACCTACCCGCAAAGCTTTTGATGGAATGGTCAAGACATTTACCCGTCTTGAAGAAGACGGCAGCTATACCATTACGAATTGTTGTGCGGTAGCCGGACTGGGCGGAGACTCCAAAAGATACCGTGACGGTTCATTCGAATATTATATCAGCGAACCGGTTATAGAGAATGACCCGAAATCAGTAGGATCGTTTATTCTGGCGGCCATCGAATATGAGAAAATGACAGACAAATAAATGTAAAGATATGAACTCCAAAAACGATAAAGTACAATGAGAAAATTTAAGATTCTTCCTCTCTTATTGCTGCTGTTGACATTGGCAACCTCTGCCGCAGCACAAAAGAAAACACAAAAGACGTATATCCCATGGAGCAACGGCAAACTCGTCGTTTCTGAAGAAGGACGTTATCTGAAACACGAAAACGGCATTCCTTTCTTCTGGCTGGGAGAAACCGGCTGGCTGCTGCCTGAACGTCTGAATCGTGACGAAGCCGAATATTATCTGGAACAATGCAAACGCCGCGGATATAACGTGATTCAGGTTCAGACATTGAATAATGTCCCGTCTATGAATATCTACGGACAGTATTCAATGACTGACGGCTACAACTTCAAGAATATCAATCAGAAAGGTGTATATGGTTATTGGGATCATATGGATTACATTATCCGTACCGCAGCAAAGAAAGGTCTTTATATCGGCATGGTCTGCATCTGGGGAAGTCCGGTAAGTCATGGCGAAATGAATGTAGATCAGGCAAAAGCATACGGCAAGTTCCTGGCAGAACGCTATAAAGACGAACCTAACATTATCTGGTTTATCGGTGGGGATATCCGTGGTGATGTGAAGACTGCCGAATGGGAAGCATTGGCAACCTCCATCAAAGCAATCGACAAGAACCATCTGATGACATTCCACCCGCGTGGCAGAACGACTTCTGCCACTTGGTTCAACAATGCACCATGGCTGGATTTCAATATGTTCCAGAGCGGACACCGCCGTTATGGACAACGTTTCGGTGACGGAGATTATCCCATCGAAGAAAATACGGAAGAAGACAACTGGCGTTTTGTAGAACGCAGTATGGCTATGAAACCGATGAAGCCCGTTATAGACGGTGAACCCATCTACGAAGAAATACCGCACGGTCTGCACGATGAGAACGAATTACTTTGGAAAGATTATGATGTACGCCGGTACGCTTACTGGTCTGTATTTGCCGGTTCTTTCGGACATACGTATGGTCATAACTCCATCATGCAGTTTATCAAACCGGGCGTAGGCGGTGCTTATGGTGCTAAAAAGCCCTGGTATGATGCTCTGAATGATCCCGGATACAATCAAATGAAATATCTGAAGAACCTGATGCTGACTTTCCCATTCTTTGAACGAGTACCAGATCAGTCTGTCATCGCCGGACAGAATGGCGAACGTTATGACCGTGCCATCGCAACACGCGGCAATGACTATCTGATGGTATATAACTATACCGGACGTCCGATGGAAGTTGATTTCAGCAAAATCAGCGGTGCCAAGAAGAACGCATGGTGGTACACTACCAAGGATGGTAAACTGGAATATATCGGTGAATTTGACAACGGTGTGCACAAGTTCCAGCACGATAGCGGCTACAGCAGCGGAAACGATCATATCCTGATTGTAGTAGACAGTAGTAAGGACTATGTGAAGAAAGACTGGACAGAACTGCCGGACCGTCAAGGTGCCGGAGTCTAGTTTCCATTCACTCTATCAAATTGACACTCATGAATAAAAAGATACTTATATTATCATTCTTATCTGTTCTGTTTCTTGCAGCAGGTCCGATACGTGCAGCCATAGACGTAACCAACCTGCGGACAGAGCAGCTAAAGAATCCGTCGGGTATCGATACGCGCCAACCCCGACTGGGTTGGCGTATCGAATCGGACGAACAGAATGTGATGCAAACCGCATATCACATTCTTGTTGCATCTTCCCCCGAGCTATTGGCACAAGGGAAAGGAGATATGTGGGATTCCGGAAAAGTAGAAACAGATGCTTCCCAATGGATAACCTACCAGGGAGAAAATTTGAAACGCAATGCTCCCTACTTCTGGAAGGTGAAGGTTTACACCAATAAAGGTGAAAGTGATTGGAGTAGTCCGGCTTTCTGGAGCATGGGACTATTCAATGAAGCAGACTGGCAAGGTCAGTGGATCGGTCTGGACCGTGCAGCTCCGGGGGACAGTGAAACTCAATGGAGCCGCCTGGCAGCCCGTTATCTTCGCAAGGAATTTGCCTTGAAGAAAGAAATAAAGCGTGCCACAGTGCACATCGCCGGAATGGGATTGTACGAACTGTTCATCAACGGACAACGCATAGGTGATCAGGTACTGGCCCCCGCTCCTACCGATTACCGGAAGACAATCTTGTATAACACATACGATGTCACTTCCCAACTTCAGCAAGAGAACGCCATCGGTGTTACTTTAGGCAATGGTCGTTTTTATACCATGCGTCAGAATTACAAACCATACAAGATTCCGACCTTCGGATATCCCAAACTACGCCTGAATCTGATCGTTGAATATGCTGATGGCAGTAAGGAGACAATCGCGACGAATACTTCATGGAAACTGACAACCGAAGGTCCTGTCCGCAGCAATAACGAATATGACGGCGAAGAATATGACGCCCGCAAAGAACTGGGAAACTGGACGCAGACAGGTTATGACGATACAAAATGGATGCCGGCAGAACGCGTCAGTATTCCTTCGGGTACACTTCGTGCTCAAATGATGCCGGAGATGAAAGTAACGGAAACGCTGAAACCTGTTTCTATCCAAAAAATGGGTGACAAATACATTATGGATACCGGTCAGAATCTGGCAGGATGGGTACGTTTCCGTATCAAAGGTCAGGCAGGCGACAGCATTCGTCTTCATTTTGCAGAGCGTCTGGAATCAGATGGAGAAATCTTCACGAAAAATCTGCGCGACGCACATTGCACCGATATATATGTAGTTAGCGGACGTGAACCGCAAGGTGCCACCTGGGCTCCCCGTTTTGTGTATCATGGTTTCCGTTATGTGGAAATCAGCGGATATCCGGATGCCAAAACCGAGGATTTCGTAGTGGAAGTCGTAGAAGATGAGATGGATCATACAGGCTCTTTTTCCTGTTCGAACGAAACATTGAACCAAGTTATACGTAATGCATTCTGGGGGATTCGGAGTAACTATAAAGGTATGCCGGTAGACTGTCCCCAGCGTAACGAACGTCAGCCCTGGTTGGGAGATCATGCAATGGGCTCTTGGGGAGAAAGTCTGTTCTTCGACAATCATGCCATGTACAACAAATGGACACGTGACATCCGCGAAGCACAGCGCGAAGATGGCTGTATTCCTGATGTAGCTCCGGCTTACTGGAACTATTATTCGGATAATGTCACATGGCCTGCTACCCTGCCCCTAGTCTGTGATATGCTCTTCACCAATTATGGAGACATACGTCCGATAGAAGATAATTATCCGGCTATCAAGAAATGGGTATCGCACATCCGTGAGTATTATATGACAAAGGACTACATCATCACCAAAGATAAATATGGAGACTGGTGCGTTCCACCTGAATCGTTGGAAATGATTCACAGTCAAGATCCTGCCCGCAAAACAGATGGTGCCTTGATCGCTACCGCCTATTACCTGAAAGTGTTGCAACTGATGCATCGCTTCGCCAGTCTTCAGGGATTGACTGCGGATGCCAAAGAGTGGGAAGACCTGGAACATAAAATGAAGGATGCATTCAATGCACATTTCCTGCATATAAAGGAAGGTACTTCACTTGTACCCGGTCATACTTTATATCCGGATAGTGTTTTCTACGGGAATAATACTGTAACAGCTAATATTCTGCCACTTGCCTTCGGTCTCGTGCCTAAAGCGCATATCAAAGAAGTAGCAAAGAATGCAGTAACCACCATTATTACAACGAACAAAGGGCATATCAGTACCGGAGTAATCGGTACGCAATGGCTGATGCGTGAATTGACTCGTCGGGGCCATGCAGATATAGCTTATCTGTTGGCTACCAATGATACATATCCTTCGTGGGGGTATATGGCGGCACAAGGTGCCACCACTATTTGGGAACTTTGGAACGGTGACACGGCAAATCCCGGAATGAACAGCGGAAACCATGTTATGTTATTAGGAGACTTACTTCCCTGGTGTTTCAACAATCTGGCAGGTATCCGTGCCGACCGTTGGAAATCCGGTTACAAACATATTGTTTTCCAGCCTGCTTTCGAAATTCAGGAATTGAGTAACGTGGATGCTTCTTATATGAGTATCTACGGAAAGATTACCAGCCGATGGAAAAAGACTCCTATGCATCTGGAATGGGATATCGTACTTCCTGCCAATACTACAGGAGAAGTGCATCTGCCAGATGGACGAAAAGAAAAAATAGGTTCCGGAAAATATCATTTCAGCGTAGATATACCGACACGGAATGCTGCCATCATCAGCGATGAATTTCTATATGAGAAAGCTTCTTTCTCGGAATGCCACGGGGCAACCATTGTAGAACTGAAAAACGGTGACCTCGTTGCTTCTTTCTTCGGTGGAACCAAAGAACGTAATCCGGATTGCTGCATCTGGGTTTGCCGCAAGCCCAAAGGTGCCAAAGAATGGACGGCTCCCAAGCTGGCTGCCGACGGAATTTTTTCACTCAAAGATTCGCAGGCTGCTTTAGCCGGCATAGATTCGACCTGCACTCCTGTAGTGGATGCCAAAGGAAAACTGACTGCCCGCCGGAAAGCTTGCTGGAATCCTGTACTTTTTCAGATACCGGGAGGAGATTTAATTCTGTTCTACAAAATAGGACTAAATGTAGGCGACTGGACCGGCTGGCTGGTTCGTTCAAAAGACGGTGGAAAAACTTGGAGCAAACGTGAAGCCTTGCCGGAAGGATTTCTAGGTCCTATCAAGAACAAACCGGAATACATCAACGGTCGCATCATCTGCCCGTCAAGCAGAGAGGGCAAAGGGGGATGGCGCATTCATTTTGAATATTCGGATGATAAAGGCAAAACCTGGAAAACGACAGAGTCGGTACCTGCCGAACTGTCTGTCCCGACTCAGAACCGTAAGAAAGATGGTATTAACGTAGATGATCAGGAAGCGGGAGAAGCTATTCAGGGAAAAGGGGCACAACCGATTTTTGCTATCCAACCCAGTATCCTAAAGCATAAGGATGGAAGATTGCAGGTACTTTGCCGTACACGCAATGCAAAGATTGCAACATCATGGAGCAGCGACAATGGTGAAACATGGAGTAAAGTGATATTAAGCAATGTTCCGAACAACAATTCTGGAACAGATGCCGTGACAATGAGTGACGGACGTCACATTCTCATTTACAATCATTTCTCCACATTGCCAGGTACACCGAAAGGTCCCCGTACTCCTCTCTGCGTAGCCATATCAGAAGATGGAATCAACTGGAAACCTATTCTCACATTAGAAGACAGCCCTATCAGCCAATATTCTTATCCAAGCATTATTCAGGGAAAAGATGGAAAGTTACATGCAATCTATACCTGGCGTCGCCAACGAATCAAGTATACAGAGATAGATCTCTCAAAGCTTAAGTAGTAGCTGAATAAAAGAAAAACAGATTCTCTGTTATCATTATACCGCACTGACAATTATCGTATCAGTGCGGTATTTTATTGTTTACAGGTTTATCAATACTCCTTATTGCTGTATAAATTGCATAGACCACATAAATATATTATTTTTGTTCCTCAGATTTAAATGTAAAACAATCATGGCAGATAATTATATAGAAAGACAACAAGAGCAATACGAGGCCAGAAAAGCAGCTTGGAAACAGGCACAGAAATATGGGAAAAAGAAAACGGCTACCAGCAGTCAAGTCAAAACAGAGGTAGCAGGTGAAATTGTTTCAAAACCGGACAGCCTGAAAAAAAAGGTATTCGTGACAGGCGGAGCAGAAGGCATAGGGAAAGCAATAGTAGAAGCTTTCTGTAAAGACGGACATCAAGTAGCCTTCTGTGACATTAATGCTGTGTCCGGTCAACAAACAGCAAGAGATACCGGAGCCATATTTCATTCTGTTGACGTTAGTGATAAAGAAGCACTCGAAAGCTGTATGCAACAGATATTGGATGAATGGAAGGACATTGACATCCTCATCAACAATGTCGGTATCAGCAAATTTTCTTCCATTACAGAAACAAGCGTCAAAGATTTCGACAAGATTCTTTCCGTCAATCTTCGTCCTGTATTTATTACTTCACGGTTACTTGCCATTCATCGTAAGACACAGTCTGATTCTAACCCTTATGGAAGGATCATTAATATCTGCTCAACACGTTATTTGATGAGTGAACCGGGAAGTGAAGGTTATGCAGCTTCTAAAGGTGGTATCTATTCTCTGACTCATGCATTAGCTTTATCATTATCCGAATGGAATATCACAGTAAACTCCATTGCTCCGGGGTGGATACAAACACAAAATTATGATCAACTCCAACCAGAAGACCATTCTCAGCACCCTTCCCAACGAGTGGGCAAACCGGAAGATATTGCCCGTATGTGTTTATTTCTCTGCCGGGATGAGAATGATTTTATCAACGGTGAGAATATAACCATTGACGGAGGTATGACGAAAAAAATGATTTATACGGAATAAAGTTCTGTATTCAACGCATCCCGGGTAATCTCTATTCCCGTCTCCACAATAGAAGCTGCATGATGGAACTCCAGCATATCATAAGCATTGCCGGACATCTGAATTAAGATATCCGGCTGACAACGTTCTATCTGATAACGGGTAATTTGCTGCATCATCATTCTTGAAGATTCTGTCAACAAGTTATAAGGACTCATTTTCTTTTTCTTACCGCAATCAATCGAAGCATTGACATCGACTGCTATCAGAATATCCCCTTCCGTACGATGCACCTGATTCAGCGGAAGGGGATTCAGTATTCCTCCGTCAATCAGAACCATACCATCTTTCCGTAAAGGCCGGAAGAGCATCGGTATAGAAATAGTAGCACGGATAGCATCATACAAATTACCGCTATCGAACCTCACTTCCTGATCGCAAACAATATCAGTGGCCATTGCTACGTATGGTATAGGCAAATCTTCAATATTCATAATGGGAATAATCTGCTTCAGTTCTTTGATAAAACGATCCCCCTTCACCAAGCCGTCCCGACTTAATGTCAGATCCGCCAGTTCCCACATCTTACGTTTATCCCAGCTATAGAGCCATTCTTTACATTCCTCCAGCTTACCTGAAGCATACATTGCGCCTACCATCGCTCCCATCGAGCTTCCGGCAATAGAAGTTATCTCGAAATTATGACGTAACAATTCTTCAATGACTCCAATATGCGCAATACCACGTGCGCCACCCATAGAAAGGACTAATGCTACTTTTTGCTTATCCATATAATATACGTTTTTATTAGCTGTCCACAATATAACACATTTTCCGCAATAAAAGATGTCCGACCAGTCTATTATTCTACAAGCAAATGAAGCAAAAAGCAGCAATCCTCTCTATGTCAGAGGTATTGCTGCTTATAGTATGCATTAATAAAAAAGTATCTTTGATTCTCTATTTCCCCTCCTTTGCTTTTTCCGCCTTTCGCTTTTCTGCATAGTCTTTATACATTTGGCGCCAGTTACGGCCATGTTCATAGAAATACAGTTCGATCTTTGTTTTATAAGCTTTAAAGATAGCAGATATCTGTTTCATGCTTTTGTAATCAACAGCTTGTTCGCGAGCCAGTTTCAGCTGTTCAAGTATAAAGGCTGTTTCTTCCTCCGTCATATCAGGAACAATCTCCTGATACCCTTTCATGGTAAATGCTACCTTACCAACTGTATATTTATCTAAAATCTGATCAACTTGTTCCTCCGTCAGTACTCTGCGCAGCCCTTTCATCAGTCTTTCATGAACTTCCTTGGGCATAGCTGAGTCTGCTATTATCTCACGTTCG
Organism: Bacteroides sp. AM23-12; assembly: GCF_003434395.1. Taxonomy (NCBI): domain Bacteria; kingdom Pseudomonadati; phylum Bacteroidota; class Bacteroidia; order Bacteroidales; family Bacteroidaceae; genus Bacteroides; species Bacteroides sp. AM23-12. The sequence continues at coordinate 98,497 of NZ_QTLF01000005.1, read as the reverse complement.
AGCTGAGTTAACGGTTTGCCCGTTGTAGGATTGATGCCCGCAGGTATTGTCGTATATGGATGATCATTATGCCAGTCTCGAACCTGGCGAAGATGATTATAAATAGTCGTCACGGCAAAACCTGATTTCTTCTCATCATCCAGATTGAGTAAAGCTACCCACTCCATTGCTTTCTTTTCAAGAGAAGCATCCGATTTCAATTTGGCAAAAGCCTTCTTATCAAAATAAGCAGCCACCTTGTCGAATGAACGAATTGCATTTTCCGGTAGTAGCTCCCCTTTCTCTCCAAAGCTGTACATGGCAGACTCCGGTTCGATAGTTACTTTACTCTCATCCAACATCTTTTTATCTAAATCGAAGACTTCGGCAAAGAAATCATAGACTGCATTTCTTTTATTCGGACCGAAATCATGTTTTTCTTTGGGAAGATGAACGTTCGTCACATTGGTTTTCGTATCATAGAATCCATAGATACGCTGCAAATACGGAAATTCAAGTGCAGGAACACTTGCTGTCCAGTCCCCGCCATCAGAAACCACTAATTGCGGACGAGGAGCGAATGTTGCAGCCAGTTCAGCATTACAAGTACCTCCTGCTGATAGCTGAATAGGCATACCACTTTCACAAGGACAACCGCCATCGAAATGAGAAGCCAGACTAACCACCGGGGCAGAAGCAGTAAAACGCCCATCCAACGTTGTCAGTAGTACAGTATGCGTTCCACCACCAGAACCACCATTGGCACCAATACGCTTGGTATCGATATCTTTACGGGAAGCAAGCATATAATCGAGAATCAACAATCCATTCATTGCCTGAATAGTATGTGCCGCACTACTGCGATGCGCTGCACTCCCCACCTGGAGAATCGATTCTCCCCAGCCAAACAAATCATAATCGACACAAACAGCTCCCATACGAGCTAATGTGCCCATACGCTGCTGCTGATCTTCCCGATAACGACCTCCACCAAAATGTCCGTTCGGACAAATAATCAGAGCGTGTTTCCCTTTCGATTGAGGCGTATAAACAGATCCGCAAACATACAGCCCCGGTAGAGTTTCAAGTGCAAAATTCTGCACAGTATAGCCATCAAACTTCCGTATTTTCGATAGAATGGGGGTTGAGTTTACACATTGGGCCAATAAAGTATCAATTCCCAAACGTTGACGTACCTCTTTTCTCAATGAATCGGCACGAAGTTCAAAAGCCTGCTTATCTGCATAAAGCGTATTGAGATAAGCCAGCATCTTTTCTCCGTCAGCATCTGTACGACGAGGATATTCATAAGCCTTCAACTTATATAGATTACCGCTCTGTCTGACAAATTTGTAATCGAATGGTGACAACACATTCGTCAAAGATTCTTCTACAGAATAAGGGCGGATACGGAAATCAGCATAAGGTAAAATCTTTCCTACCGTATCAATATCATATTTCAGACGGATTCCGAAACGATTTTGAATATCTGCCAATACTTCATTCAAGGGACGGGCAAATTCCGTCTCGTATGTCTGCGTCTGTGCTTCTGCCGAAAGAGATGCAGCGAGAAGCAATGAGAAAAGGATTCGTTTCATTTTCTTATATTTATAAATATGTAACCTCCCAAGAGGTTTATTTCAGTTTTATTTCTTCACCGTTAATGATTACGTCATCCATAGTGATACGTTCACAATCTTCAAAGATACACTTCTGTTTGGCTCCCTGAATATGGATGTCACGCAATACAATGTCAGAAATCGGAGCTTCTTCCAGTCCTACTATTTTAATCGGAGTCTTTACATCCGTCACAGTCATACCGCTGATATGAACATTACGAAATATCGGAGTACGCTCACTCTTTGCTTCTGCAGGCATTTGGCTGTATTTCAGATTCAAGACGACAGCCTCCTGCTTGATGTTACTCATTACGATATTGCTGACACGGATATCCTCTACGACTCCTCCCCTTCCACGGGTTGACTTGATGCGGATACCACGGTCGGTTCCGTCAAATACACAGTTAGAGATCGTGACCTTACGCACACTGCCACTCATTTCACTGCCGATCACTACCCCACCATGACCGGCAAGCATCGTACAATTGGTAATAGTAATATTCTCACACGGCACTCCCAAGCGGCGGGCTTGTGCGTCTCTTCCAGATTTAATCGTAATGCAGTCATCACCTACAGAAATATGGCAATCACTGATATGTACATTCCGGCAGGACTCAGGATTGATTCCATCCGTGTTGGGAGAAGGGACATTATCTATCGTGATTCCTTTGATAGTCACATTGTCACAAAACTCCGGATTAACAGTCCAAAAAGGAGAATTGACAATTTTCACTCCTTCAATCTTCACCTTCTTGCAACGAACAGGCTGAATGAACGGAGGGCGGAAAAAACGACGCTGCAAAGTGCTGACATAATCCTTATTCGTCTCTGCATAGATGGCAGTCGTATCATTCTGAGCATCCCACATCGGCTGATATTTATTAATATCACGCATACCATTATCTTTCAGGTCAATCATTACACGAAAGAACTCCATCCACCACTTCTTACCTTGACCATCCAGTGTACCTTCTCCCTTGATAGTGATATTTTCCGCATCAACCGCATAGATTAACGGCTGGAAACTTTTCATCATGACTCCTTCGTGACGAACTTCTACAAAAGGAAGATAGTCGTCAAAGTTGTCTGAAAAAAGCAGGATAGCTCCGGCTTCCAGTTCCAGCGTAATGTTACTTTTCAGATGGATACTTCCCGTCAGATACGTTCCGGCAGGAAAAAAGAGCGTACCTCCACCTCCACGATTCAAACGGTCAATCGTTGAATTTATCAGCTTTGTATTGAGAGCTTTCCCATTTGCTTTTGCACCCGCTTTCAACATATCGACGCGTTCGGCACGGAGGATCACCGTTGCGCAAAGGCAAAGAAAAGTCAAAAGAGTAATTCGTAAATTCATATTCTATATTATTAAATAGTTCTTCTTTTTTATATCTTATTCGGCAGCAACAAACTTATATGTCCCACTTTGTACTTCTTTCGGTTCTTTTTCACCTGGAAGATAAACGATAGCAGTGGTATTCACCGGTACAGATACATTCAGAGTAAAAGTACCGTTCTGACGAGTCCAGTCTACCAGAATCGTACCGTAGAGAGTCTCGTAAGTTGATTTAGCGTATTTCAAGTCTCCTACCGGCTTCGGAGCAATGACAAACTTCTGATAACCTTGCATTGGCTCATCCTTTTCATTTACAGAAGCTGATAATGTTGTAGACGGACGAATACCAATCAATGAATTAAAGAACCATTCATCAATCTGTCCCATCATGAAATGATTCCATGAAGAACCTTGACGCGGGTCCCACTGCTCCGTCAATGTAGTTGCACCAAACTTCAGCTGGAAGCCGTATCCGGGAGCTTCTTCATGATTGAACATCTTATAAATAAGCTCATGCTGTCCATTACGTGCCAATGTCTGAATCAGATAGCGGTTTCCCACATCTCCGGTAGTCAAACGATTGCCGTGTGATTCCACATCTTTAATCAGATTCGTCAACACTTTGGCAGTCAGACTTGCATCCGGTGTGTAATCTCCTTTATCTCCTGTACTTTGAGTCATCTGAAGGAAGATGGGAAGCGCATTACTAGCTTGACTCCCTGTACCATATTGTGCTGTATTACTATCCAGAAACCGTTTGTTAAACGCTAGCATTATATCATGTGCTAATGAACTGTAATAACGAACGTCAAATTCATTGCCTACCATTCGGGCAGCCTTTATCAGATACATGACAGTCATATAATAATGTGCCGTAGCCACCAACGGAACAGGTGTATTACGGGAGAATCCGGCGCGGAAATCTCCATAATCATACCAGTCACCCAATCCGAAAGAAAGAATACCGTTATCTGCCCGAGTCTTAAGATAGTCTGTGTAACGACGCATATGCTGATAATATTTCATTATCAAAGAATCATCTCCGTAAGTTTCATAGTACATAAACGGGAAAATAACCAGTGAACCTCCCCACTCCGGGGATTCGGCAAAAGCATCCATTCCGGGGCCTTCAAAGACTACATACTCCGGAGCCGTTGTGGGCATTGCTCCATTCGGATGCTGGGCGTCTGCCATATTCTGCATAATCTGTGGAGCATAGGCCGTCAGATCATAATTATAGAGTAGTCCTGGTCCATTGAGGTGCACCTGTTCCAGCCATCCGAGTTTCTCCCGATGCGGACAATCGGTAAATACGGATTGCATATTACTGCGAACCGCCTTCTCAATCAATCGATGAGCTGCATTGAATATTCGGTTGGAAGATTCGAATGTAGAGACTTTCTTTGCCGAATTATAGACAAAACAGGATTGAATGTTTTTAAGGACAGGCAGTTTCTGAGGATTTTTCTGTCCTTTCAAGACAGCACCTTCTACCTGAATGTACCGAAAACCATAATATGAAAAACGAGGATGCCAGATTTCATCACCTTCACCTTTCAGTGTATATTCATAATAATGCTGACGCCCTGTCTGACGCTGATTACAAGCTCCTTCATCCGTCAATGCTTCCGCTACTATCAAGGTGACTTTCTGTCCTCGTTTACCACGTACGGTTATCTCCGGAAAACCGGCCAGATTCTGTCCCATATCCAACACAACAGCAGAAGGGTCTACTGTTCGTTTGGTAGATTTGGAAGCAGCCATCACCTGTTCTGAATTCAACTTGGTTACTTTCTGAATATCATACCGTTCCATAATCTTCACCGGAGGTGCCATCTGCGGACGGATCACTCCTTTCGGCGCTTCCTGAACCACTACCGGACGCCAATGGCTATCATTGAAACCAACTTGATTCCATCCTTTCTGTTCGCGACGGGCGTCATAATCTTCCCCTCCATAAATACAATTAAAGGTTATCGGACTCAGATCATATTTCCACCCCTGATCCGAACGGATCGTCTCGCGTGTCCCATCCTCATAATTGATTACTAATTCAAATAAAAGTGTGGGAGGACCAAAACTAATCTGCAATTTACGATAGCGCCCTCCCTGTACATTGTAGAATCCATTCCCCAATAAGATTCCTACAACATTCTCACCATCCCGTAACTGCTCCGTTACATCGTATGTATTATAATAAACACTCTTATCATAATCGCTCCAAAGCGGAGCAAATTCACTATCTCCTATTTTTTTGCCATTCAGAGAAAACTCATAAAATCCCAGGCCACAAACGTACGCAGTAGCTTCCACGATTTTCTTTCCGGATTTCTGATTCGCATTCTTCCCTTTTGCCTCTCCTGTCTGAAACGTTCTTCGCAAGCAAATACTTTTCTTTGCCAAAGTATCTACCGCTTCCCAAGCAGCTTTCACCTCCGGTTTCTTCAATTCACCGCCATGAAACTTTCGCCCTTCGGGAAGGTGCGAATCCTTACGAGTGATGGCTCCGATCCATTTCCCTGAAGAAAAGTCATCGGATGCCAAACGGAATTTTGTTTCTTGACTCCATTCGGAAGGAGTATCCGTCTCATCCCAAACACGCACACGCCAACTATAATTAAATGGATTATTCAAACATATATCCGCTCCTTCAGTCGGAACCAGCTGACTCTGTGAAGAAGTTACCTTTCCACTATTCCAGACGGAACGTCCGGTAAAAGCCTCTCTAATCTCTATTTCATAAGCAGTCTGTCTCGTGCCATTCTCCGGTGATTCCATTGTCCATCCCAAACGGGGACAACTTTCAACGACCACCAGCCCTTCCTGCATTTCGCAGGTAAGGCGGCTAATCGTTATATTCTTTGCCTGTACGAAGCATGGCAGACAAAGTAAAAGAAGAAGATATTTCTTAAAAGTCATTATTGCTCTGTCTCTTATCTGTTATAAATATATCACTTTAATGCATTCTCGCAAACAAGTCTTGTCAACGTATCTGCATGTCCTGCTTCTTTTCCATTCACAAAAATACGCAATCCTTTTCCACAATGATAGCGATCACCATTTTTATCCCAAAGAATCGTTAGATTATAACCATGATATAAAACATTATCCAGACAGAACCAATCCCATTTATCTGTCGGAATCAGCGGATTCACCTCTATCGTATCATCCAGACGCGGACGAAGTCCGACCAGTCCGGTAATCATCAAATCATTGAAAGTAGAATGGTTATAGTAACGGCTCCGTTCCTGATCGCCTTTCAGCCAATATCCGGTTACTTCGTCCAGATACTCGCCAATATATGGACGTCCACGATGATACTGCGACTCTACATACAATTCCATCTGACGGAAATATACGCTGTCAGACAAAACTGTCTGAGGATAATTATTCATGAAATTAGCCATGGCAGTTAACGTCTGTGCAGAAGCAAACGGCCAGATAGCCCCGTCCCATTCACATTTACCGACTCCGCGCGTGCGGAACTCAGGATGACGGCGTTCTGCCGTAGTCAATCCATAAGGAGCAGAAAATCCTTTCTCATCCATAATTTCTTTCCAGGCAACTTCATATTTCTTTGTTGTGTCCGGTAAATTGAAATACCACGGGATATACCCGATTGCCTCGCGCACATTGGCGGAAGAGTCAGTACGCATCGTTTCAAAGAACTGATGGCGTGTATTCCATAAATCGTTTTCTACGAGACTCTTTAATGTATCCGCTCTCATACCATACCTCATAGCCATTCCTTCATCACCGGAAAGGATTCCCATTATCGAAAGGGCTTTTGCATTACCATACATATAGCTGTTAATCGTCGGACGGGCATATTTCTTTTTTCGGCCGCCACTGATGGATTCCTCCATGCCATCCTGTACATCACCCTGCCAATACAGTCCGTTCTTCAAACGGTTGGTACGTTCCCAACGCTGATATTCCGTTTCCAGATCCTTCGTCATATCCAGCATGAAATCCTTATCGCCATCCACCATATAGCGTGCCAGTACAGCATCTGCATTCCATGAACTAAACTTATCCATCTTCTTCATCGGTCCTCCATCATTGCCACGATACCATGTATGGATAATCTGATCCAGATATTTCGGATCACGCAACCAACGACTTTCATAAATATGATGTCCGATAGCACAGGCAATCAGGTTATACTTATCCGAATAAGAACGCTGAACCAAAAACTCGGTCATACCATATCCGACGGGAGTCTCCTTGATATGCTTGCGCAATGACCACCAACGATAATAATACATTTCTTCAAAATTACGCTGCGGGCATTCAAACAAAGGGATATTTTCTTCCATCCATTCCGAAGCTTTGGCATTGGGAATTGCCTGAACAATATTTTCATCTTCCATGCCATTGAAAGATTCGGCATAATGACTAAAGTCTGCATATTTCAAAAAAGCGGAAGAAGCGTCCTTATCAGTGGACGAAGTCTTTACATTGGCTATACGATATTCTGCCAATGGTTCCTGTCCGCCTGCATCGGGCAAATCATACGTTTGGTCGGCAGGAGTATCCACAGTCGGGAATGTACGCATTTCTCCGGTACGGAAAGCAATCCGTTCAATCGTTGCTACCGGAGCATAAAACATACGCAGCCCTACCCTCTTACCATCCACATACACTTGAATATTACGATCGGTAGTCGAAAGAACTGCTTCTACATGATAAGTCTTTCCCGCTTCATATTTCATCATATTCGCAAAACGTGAACCACCTTTCATACGGAAAATGCCGTCCGGAGTGAGTTCCAATCGCGAACAGGCAATGCTGTTCTCATCCAGGAAATCAATCTGAAGTATACCTTTATCATTCTGTCCTGCCAACAAATCAAATGAGACTTTCAATTCTTTCGAAGCCGGAATCTTACGTTCTACCTTCGCATAGTCGAAGGGATCTTTATCCTGTAGCTTCAACCAAGCTCCTTCTAAAGAAACCGGTGCCCAAACCGGAGAATAAATATTCCAGTTGGTCAACTCAGCTATCGATCCAAACTTCGTAAAATCATCATCTGCGTGTGCAGAAGCATTAATCTCTACCGGAACAGGAATGCGGGAAATCCACATATCTTCTTTATTTACGCTATATGAAACCCATAAATCACCATCTGCAGGCACTCCGTTTCCTTCCTGAATGCCACGGGGATATTGAGGACCATATGATTTGTAATTTCCTCCATAGCGCATCGGAGTAATTTCACCATGTACCAAGTTTAATGTAGTATACTCCAATCCGTCCTTACTCAATGAGATAGCCAACGGCCAGCGGAATTCCGACGGATTATAAACCGTAGCATAGGTTCCATCGCTCAGACGTTGTCCCCAGATTTTCGCATTACTGTTGACAAATCCTTTTGCACGAAGCACAGGTTCTGCCCAGGTATGTCCCCCATCTTCACTGATCGAAGTCAAAGCGTGTTTCCAAAGACTCGCAATGCGTCCATCGGGCAATGTATAGCAATTGAATGCTTTATATCCTTTTTTCAGTGGAATGATCGGATCTTCACGGTCAGCTTCTTCTACCCATTGCATCATATAAAGCGGATTATCCAGTATTTCCTGGCAAGCCTTTACGAATTCCCAGTCTTTGCTCTTTTTAAAATAGGGATAATCGGTATTCTTTTCGTTGAATCCATGATTGTAATAAATGAAATAAATCGGTCCGAACGAACCGTCCTTCTTTATCTCACGTACTACCCGACCGATACCGTTTCCGTCGTTCGGATCATCTTTCTTATCCAAAGCTACTCCATAATTTCCCATCGTAATCAATCTGCCCGACTTAGATACATAAAAGCCTACACGCTGGTGCATGATAGCAATCAAGTCTTTTGCCTGCATACCCGGACGGGATTCTTTGGTATATCCGTCCGGCACTCTGTAAGGAGGAAACACTATTTCCGGATTTGTCCATTGATAACCGTCTTTCGAGGTCATGAGGAACGTTTGGGAAGGTGGTACATGTTCATCTGACGGATCTGCCAGATACTGATAATAAAACTGACCGTTCCAGTAAGCCAGCATAGGCTGATGGTTGTAAGTCCATCCATTGCCGTTCGACGCTTCCGGATGCTCGCGGTTGGCACGCACCAGTTGAATATTATGCACTCCCACTACCGGAGATAATTGTCCGTCGTGATAGGTGGGATTCGATAATTCTTTTCCTGTGTAATGGATTCTGTCCTGCGGAGTCTGCGCCTGAATGGTAGTCGCCATCCATCCGACAGCCAATACAAGAAGAATCTTCGTTGAGTTGTTCATGATTTATTTCAGGTTTTAGTTTATTCCGGATTCAACTTATCCGGTTTAAGTTTATTTCTTCTTGCTTTCTTCCAGCAATGTTTTAACATCTGATTCTGAAGCTCTAAAGATGGTTCCGTGTTTATGCCCGACAGGCACACTCACATTTTCTGTGATATCCGTGAAGTTCTTAAAATCACGGGTACGCATGGCACCATATATTTTCTTTTTATAAACATCAAAATAGATCAGATAATCATCACCTAATTTTTCGACAGTCGGTCCCTCTACAAACGATTCGGTAAATGGTTGTGATGACGGCGAATAAGGTCCTGTCAGAGAGTCTGAAAAAGCAATTTTCAGATTACGTTCGGGACGTGTATTATCTTTGAGTACCATTACATAATCATTTTTCGCACGCTTTACAATGACAGCGTCGATTGAGCTGAAACCGGGATCATATAATACTTTCGTCTTGGATATTGTCTTAAAATCCTTTGTAGTGATGTAGTATAAACGATGATTATTCTCTTCTTCTTCGATCCCCTTTTCAAAACGACCTGGTACACATGAAGCCCATACTACCATAAACTGTTCGCTCTCGTCATCATAAAAAATCTCCGGAGCCCATACATTGACAGTGGTCGGTTCGTCTGCCATTACAGGAATCATTTGTTGCTCCGACCAGTGAATCAAGTCTTTGGAATTTGCATAACCAAAGCCTAAATCCCCTTTCCAGCTGGTGGTCCATACCAAATGATAAGTACCATCCGGTGTACGCACCATGGAAGGGTCACGCATCAGGCGATGTTGTCCCAATTCCGGCTTCAGCCAGACACCGGGAATACTGTCCCAGTGCATTCCGTCTTCACTATACAGATATCTCAAACCTTCATCAGCCGGCTCATGAAATGAAGTGAACATATAATAATCTTTATTCCCTCCACAAGAAGCTAAAAGCAGGATGCTTATTGCAGCTAATGTATTTCTTAACTTTCCCATTTCTATGATTGATTCTTTTACACTATACTAATATCCTTTATACAGAGACGATGAAAAGCCGGATTTGTACTCAAATAGATTGGAAGATTCGTCAGAATCAAAATTTAGAGACGATAAAAAGGGCGACTCTCCGAGCCACCCTTTCCTCCATCAAACAAACTAACCATTTAATAATGGGAAAGAATTCCACTTCTTTTTATAGTATCTCATTGGTTACCAATCCTTTCTTACCAGATTCTATACTTTTACAGCGTTCCTCCCCGTGCTTTCACACGTTTGGCCCACTCTTCACGTTCTTTCGTCAAATTATATCCCCGCTTAGCCAGATAATTGTTGATACGTCCTTTGTACTTGCCGAAAGCCGCATGTTTCTTATTTGAATTTTCCGCATCCATGGCAAACTCACGCGCTTCCACCAACCAAGCATAGATTTGTACCTTTTCTTCTTCTTTCAGAGAAGGAATCATATCAAGCGTAGCTTCATAAGTCACTTTCACCACGCCATAAGTCATTCCATCTTTTACGGCTTCTATCTGTTCCTCATTCAAAAAGAGAGATAAACTGGCAGGAAAAGCAAAGTGAGAACGGTACAAAGCTGCATCTTTTTCATTTTCAGCAGCCTTCAACGCTTCATTTTTCGCATCACCGGTCAAACCTGATTCCTTAACGGTTTTTACTTTTGCATCACGTATTTCATAAATATCATTCAGTTCGAAATAGCGATTGGCAATAATATTACAAACGTCTTCGGCTGCTTTCACATCCGTAAGTCCTAGTTTATCTACAATTTTCTGCGAACGATTGACTATAGACTCTACATATTTCGGATCACGATTCTCTTTGTTCAAATCGACTGCTCCGGCAGATATCCAACCGCAAAGCAACAACAGAGACATTAAAACTATCTTTTTCATTTCATCTTATTTTTTATACCATATGCCAAAAGGAAACCCAGTTCCGGCATCTTATACCGATACCAGTTGCAGATTACATTAATTTTCCTTTCTCAGCCAATGTATCGTAGTTATTTTTTAAATCTCTCCAGTCTACTTTGTGTTTTGTACTGATTCCATTGATATACTTTTCAATATTCGTATATCCGTCACCTGTACAATCTTTATTAGCATCACTTGGATCATTCGGATTCAATCCATTAGCAATTTCCCATTCATCCGGCATACCGTCACCATCCGTATCCACATACGGAGTTCCTTTATATTCGGGGAAACCACCCATCTGACGAATATCAGTAATGATACCTATCTTATAAGAATCTTTAGGTAAACGACGATATTTAAACTGACCGTCTTCTCCCATTGACTTAGGAGACAAGCCTGTAAGATCACCATTAGCATCCTTCGCAAGTTTCTTGTCATAATAAGGAATACCTGTTTTTACTTCTTCTATGATGCGTTCGTCCACGATATCACGGCAGGGTATATTGGCACCAACATGTTTTGTCACATAATCATAAGCATCATTAGCTGATGTAATTTTGATATAAGGCATTGCAAACGGCTCATAGCTCCGCATATTCTCAGTATATCCCTCTGTATTTGGCTGACTCTCGATTTGGATACCACCATTCCAGTTATCTTTCGTGATTTCCGGATAGCCTTCCATAACGTTACCATCAGCATACACGCGACCGTATACCTTATAATTCAGTTTACTGCGTCCGGCTTCCGGTTTCAGAATACGGCAGCCTACCGTATTATTCTTTGGAGTAGCAGGACCGGGTTTATAATAGTTATTGATCATATTGAACATGGCGGTATAATCGCCACCATCAGAAGAACGATGCACCCAATTAAATACTACATTATTAACGAAGTTGAATACTCCATTCCAGCCTACAGACGGATTGCGACCAGAGTTGCTGGCCCAAAGGTTACGCATAAATGCACAGTTCTCACCTCCCAGCGTACTGCCGAATGCATGGTTATAGGTATCCAGCGCTTTCGCAGAAATTGTATTCTGAATAGTTACATTGACTGTCGGAAGCTTCAAATCCTTGCTTTCATATTGACCTTCACTCGGATCGTACATATGACGGTAGAAAGATATATTTTCGTCCAGTCCCCATGTACATGAACAGTGGTCTATCATGATATTACCAATCGGATTACCACCGAAAGAGTCGTCACGATGCCATACTTTTGTTTCTCCACGACGGAATCTCATATGACGTACAACTACGTCGTGTGTATCCACCCAAAATGATTCTCCGGCAATGCAGACACCATCACCCGGTGCTGTCTGTCCGGCAATAGTAACGTAAGGTGCTCGAACAATAATCGGAGATTCCAAACGAATGATACCAGCCACATTGAATACAATAATACGTGCACCACCTGTCTCACAAGCTTCGCGGAATGAACCCGGACCACGATCATTCAGATTAGTAACCGTAATTACTTTACCACCACGGCCACCGAAACTATACATTCCGCCTCCTTCAGCACCCGGAAACGAGGGAATTCTAGCTTGTGGCAAATCATAGGGACGACCAGCCCATGAGATATAAGGACGTCCTTCTTTTGCTTCTTTCAGTACTATAGGTAACGCTTTCTCCCATGCTTCATCAGAACGTTTCCGTTCCTCGGTCATCATCTTTGTATAATTCGCTTTGGCTTCGTCAGTTATCTGCGGGTATTGTGCCCATACAACGGTCGGAGTCAACATTGCAGCTGCAAAAGCTACTAAAAGTACATGTTTCTTCTTCATTTTTATTAGGTTTTGTGAGATTGATCATTCTAAAATACAATAATAAGACGTAAAACAAGGAAATATGTAATCAGAAAATATAATATATTTTTCTATTCTAACTTTAAATACAAAAGGACCACTTATTCCTTAATATTCTTTTCAAAAGATCAAAGTGATAAATGGTCCTTAGGTTTATTTCAGAATGAACATTCTTCAGATCAAGTAATTATTTTGATAAACGAATTCACTCTGCCAAAGGATCAAAGGTACCATCAGCTCCACCTCTCCAATAGTCGCCCCATCCTATATTTTGTTCTAATGACACATTGTTTTGCATCGCATTCTTCTTAAAACCTAAGATATAATAATAAGGTTTAAATGTTGGAAGAATAGTTTCATCATTACCGTCAGTACTAAGATTTTTACGTTTAAAATGTTCTTGATAAAACTGAGCCAATGCCTTTACCTTTGCATCTGCATATGTTATTTCATCATCGGCTGATTCTGTACAAGTTATATCTTCAGTCAAACTTAATGCTGTCGGACGTTTATTCCATAATTCATCATAGGTTTCTTTTATTGTTTTATCTTCATTGTAGACATTATTACTTTTAGCAGCAATAAAATTTTTTGCATAAACCTCAATCCGATGTCTTCTCTGACCATTCAATGGTTCAACTCCTAAATAGTTACATGTATTGCCATTAAAACCTGTAAGTTTCCAAGTCGATTTCAGTGCTTCTTGGCCCACTCCACCATCAAATAACATCCAACGTCGCACATCGTGGAAACGTTTACCTTCATAAGCAAGTTCTATTTGACGTTCATAAAGTATAGCCTCAAATAGTTTAGCACGATCATTAAAAATAGCTGGATCTAATCCACAATTATCTGTATATCCTACACGCTTACGAATTCGTTTAAGAGCATTCACTGCCTCGTCAAAATGATTTGCCCCACAAGCAGCCTCCGCATAATTCAATAATACTTCGGCAAAACGTATTTCCATATATGGAGCAGCAGACTGTCTGAATCCATTACCTGAAGTCTTTTCAAAGATATATAAAGGATTAGAATTGAGTGCTAAATCATCTGTACGCTTACGCAAATAAATCCCCGTATTTTTGATACCTAGACAATCAGCTGCATAGCCTGACTTAGAGTTACTATTACGATCATCTACATTATCATACCAACAATAATTCCACAACTTGTAATTATTCCCTGTAGTATACCCATTAATGCCATAAGGTAATTGACCTTTTTCACCAAAAGATTTCAAGTCATCACTATCAAACTTCCATTCTACACCAGGGAACGCAAAAGTGCGATAAAATCTTGGATCACGGTTTAAAAAGAAAAGTTCTTGATTATAATCATAAGATCCATTCATGTCATTTGGTTTCTTCCCATCCGCCATTGGAAAAAGATCAACCATTTCTGCAGTGGGAGTCATACCACCCCCACCTCCAGCATTAGCTGGGCGAAGAGAATGTTCCCATCCATTCCATTTTTCAAGCTGTAAGTGCTCGGCTGGTGATACATTATTATATAAAGTTACTAATACTGCCTCAGAAACAGTTCCTCCACCACCTTCTGAGCCAATATAATCGGAGAATATCTTTCCCCAACCTGCTGCATTCTTTCCTGAATTGTTTTCATAAGCCAATCCAAAATTACCTTCTTCCAGTTTTTTTACAGCAGCTAAGTTTGTTTGATATGCAGTTTCCCATCGTGTAACATCATCCGCCCTATTAAAAAGCGGACTGGCATATAACAATTCCACACGACCTTTTAAAGCCAATGCTGCCCCCGATGTTATGCGTCCAAAATTCTTATTTTCAGACTCCCAACGTGCTGGCAGATAATCAGCAGCTGTTTGCAAATCTTTGCAAATAAAATCAATACATTCTTTTGTAGACGAGCGTGGAACTACCAAATGAATACCTTCACTATCTCCAATTATAGGATTTTGTACATTATCAATAATAGGTACACCACCATACATCATTACCATTAAATAATAACGCCATGCACGGAAGAAAAATGCTTGTCCCAACAATAACTGCTTTTGGTGTTCAGTTAAACTTTCACTGCCAATCACTCCTTCGATCATATCATTACACTCACGAATACGCACCCAAGGAGAATAATTGTTATCTAGATTAAAATAATCAGTAACAGTTTCATAATCTAGAGGAGAATTAGGATTCATCAAACCTGATATCCCTCCATATTCTTCTGTACATTTCGAATATTGATCACTTGTTCCCGTGCTTGGCATATCACCCATAGAACCAGTCAGATCAGATCCACCCGTCGCACTCGGCAGCATGATATAATACAAGTAAGCTATACGGTTATCAGCTGACTCATAATTTTCATAAATAGTCGTACCGTTAAAACTTCCATATAATTTTTTGTCTTCCAAAAATTGATCACTACAACTTGTAAAGACGGCAACTGTTATGGTCAGTAATGCAATTGAACCATACTTATTTATTTTCTTCATCATTGTATTCAAATTATTAAAATGAAACATTAACACCTAACGTGAATTTACGTAAGTTCGGATAATATCCATAGCTTCCCGCCCAAGAAGCCCATGCTCCTTCTGGATAAGGGTTTAGGAAGTTAAATACATTTTGGCAAGTAAGATTGAAACGGCAACTACTAATACCAATTATTTTTAGCCATTCTTTAGGCAATGCATAAGCTACTGTCATATTACGAAGTTGCACTGTTGCTGCACTTACTTTCCAAAAAGTAGAGGGTGCACCATTTACGCTACTATAGCGAATATTCGGGTATTTTGCATTTCTGTTTTGTGCTACAGTTACTATATTATTAGCGTCATAAATATCCTCATATACAAACATATCTTTCCACATTGCCGACACATTACTATATTCAGAGTAACTTTCTTTACGCATAGTTGTAGGAACTAAGGAATATGCTCCCCAACTTGCACCAAACTGCGCACTAATAGAAAAATCTTTATAAGAGAAACCGAAATTTAAAGTTCCACCGTAAGGATTACTAGCACGGTGAGAAATTTTTATATAATCTTGTTCATCAACAATACCATCTGCCGGACCAAAAGTTCCAGTTGATTCATCATATTGTCCACGTACATCCTTATAAATCAGCATACCAGGATGTACATTTTCTTTTGTATTTCCTAAATATTTAGTAATACTATATTTATCAAAGTACTCATTAATTTCCTGATAACTACGGAACATACCTATACATTCATAACCCCATAGTCCTCTATCAGAACGTTCATTTCTCACTAATTTATCAAAATCATATGCAGCCTTCCAACCTGTCTCTCTGATTTTATTATCATTGTATCCTGTTGTAAGCTTTACCCAATATGACATGTCTTTTCCAATTTTATCCTTCCATCCTAATGACAATTCAACACCATATGTATCTACCTCACCAAAGTTTTCTGGAGCAGGCTGTATTCCTACCGTATTCGGATAATAAGAAGTTCCTTGATGTGAAGCAAACATTTCACGGCCCATATCATAATAGAAGTCCAAATTAGCGCTCATTCGATTCTTCAAAAAGGCCATATCAATACCAAAATTAGTTTTATAAGTCTTATCCCAATGTACATCAGGATTTACTCCTTGTTTCGGCATACGAATCGTAGCACTTGTATTTGTACTAGAATTAGTTCCAAAGATCGGTCCTTTGTCTGGATTACGGGTGTAAAGCTGAGTCCAAAGCCAAGCATTCACATTATCTTTACCAAGAATACCAAACGAACCACGTATCTTCAAAAAGTCGATTTTTGTCTTGTCTTTATCAAACCATTTTTCATCTGAAATAACCCAGCCGGCAGACCATGAAGGGAACATTCCCCAATAATTCTGAGGAGCAAATTTGGCAGAGGCATCAGAACGGAGCATAAACTCAAACAAATATTTATCATCATATGAATAATTCACACGACCAACATAAGAAAGCATACCAGACTCACTGCGGTTAAACGTTACAGTTTGAGCAAAACCTTCTGCATTGGAATCCACAGAACTAGATTGGCCATCTGTAAAAGGTAATGGGTCTGTAAGACTACCATTCAAATCTTCCCATTCTGATTCTGCTTTTTCAATAGAGAACAAACCACTGACATAATGCTTACCAAACTGACGTGCATAGCTTACTGTTAAGTTCATTTGATAACTATCTGAGCGATTCATACTACGCCCCAAAGAGTTGCCATTATTCAACTCATACAATCCCAATGTATTAGCATTGTATTCAATCTCGTCACCAACATAAAGGTGACCACCGCTGCCACCACGGGATATAAGGCGATATACATCGATTTTTGTACCGATAGTATTTGTTTTTCCTGTACTTATATTTTTTGAATAAGAAGCTTTTACCTTTAAACCACGTAAGTATTTACTCCAACCAAAATCATACTCTAATGAACCGTTAAGAGAAAAATTCTGATTCTGATTCTCAACATTATCTGACGCATTCTGTACTGCTGCAAAATTATACTTCTGCTGATCACTTGGATTAGTTATATTTTCCATACCTGAATGAAAAATATAATATCCATTTACTTGATCAGGCACATAAGGTACATGTAACATTAAAGATTCAAAATCACCATCAGAGCCACCACCTTTTACATTTTTAGGTTTATTTGTCTCTCCATAATTACCAGATACCTGCAAAGAAGCTTTCATCCATTTTGAAATATTAGCATTTACACCAGCACGATAGTTCCAA
The DNA here is from genome assembly GCF_003434395.1 of Bacteroides sp. AM23-12. Taxonomy (NCBI): domain Bacteria; kingdom Pseudomonadati; phylum Bacteroidota; class Bacteroidia; order Bacteroidales; family Bacteroidaceae; genus Bacteroides; species Bacteroides sp. AM23-12. The sequence continues at coordinate 80,837 of NZ_QTLF01000005.1, read as the reverse complement.
CGATTATAGTCCAAGCGCCCTATATTACCTTCTTGCTGATAATACGAAACACCACCGAAATAAGTTGCTTTTTCTGTTCCCCCGCTAATGTTGACACTATGACGCTGCGTCAAAGCCGCACTCCATTCTTTATCTAATAAATTATAATTCATACCCTTCATTGCCTCCAACTCATCAGATTGAAAAAGTTGTACCCTCAAGTCATCGGATTCTTGATCCTTAGTAGCAGTATTAGCAGCACGAGCAGCATTGTATATACGACCGTAATCATAGGCATTTAGCATCTTCGGTAACATCAATGCATCTGTATAACCAAACTGTCCTGAATAAGAAATTTTGGGAGCACCTACTTTTCCTTGTTTAGTCTTAACCAGCACAACACCATACGCAGCACGTGCTCCATATACAGCCGCTGCAGCATCCTTTAAAACAGTCACATTTTCTACTTCATTTATATCTAAATTATTGAAAGCACCTTCATCTGCAATAAAGCCATCAATAACATATAGTGGAGTAGGGCTTGCATTACCTCCTAAATCAGAACTTGGAGTAATGGTAGTATTCACTGAACTTTGACGAATCTGTAAGCTTGGTGTACTACCTGGACGCCCACCACTAAGTGATACATGTAAACCATTTATTTTACCAGCTAACGCGTCACCCAAACTACCCACTGACAAATCTTTCAATTCTTCTGTGGAAATCGTTTCAATGGCACCTGTTGCATTACGTAATTTCTGAGAACCATAATCACCAAGTACTACAACTTCATCTAATTTCAGTTGATCTTCTAAAAGTACAATCCTAGGATTTTTTAAATCAGATATAATTTGTGAAGTATATCCAACAAAGGAAACTTTCAATTTGCTTTTTGGAGCAACCTTAATATTAAATTTCCCATCAATATCTGTCACTGTACCTACTGTCCCATTTACCACCATGACAGTAGCACCTATTATCGGTTCACCACTTACATCTACAACAAGTCCAGTTACTGTCTGATTCTGGGCACACAATGGCATAACAAAAGTCAACAGTGTACCGATGAATAAACTGAGAATAATATTTTTCTTATTCATTGTATTTAATTTTTATTGTCATACTACTTTACTTACTCTTCAACAAGTGGAAGCCATCGTGGATCACCGGTTCTCTTTTCAAGCTGGCTTGCTCCAGTTACAGTAAAATCACCATTTACAGCATTAATGAAGCCAGGATCTGTATCAAGAGTATTTGTATCATATTTGTCATTACTTTGACTACCATTATACCAATAAGTATTATATTCAAAATTTCTAGACATATTTGCATTACCCATTATTTTATTCGTCATATCTCCTTTACCACAATCTACAAAAATAGTTCTGGAGAAATTTAGTGTTAAGCATGCTTGTCCTCTATAGCTATTCCAATTAGTAAAGTCTTTGCTATAAGCAAGATTGTATACTGTACAATTATAAAAATTAAAAGTTCCATTTGAATATCCAGTAATCTTGTTAGGTCTGTTACCATTTACCTGTGCAAAATAACTTCCATTCTGTACAGTACTACAAAGAGTACTCTCTTTAAATGTTATATTAATAAAACTACCTTTATTAAAATACACAATCGTATTAGACTGATTACATCTAATAAAAGAAGCTTTTACTGTAAAGTTTTCTACACAATATTTTTTCCCTGAATCATATAATAAATGCCTATTAAGGTCATATACATTACAAGACTGAATAACGATGGGATCTTTAATAACGTATTCTCCAGAAGATACTTTTAATTGTTCATTTGGAGTCTTACTTAATCCAATTAATGAAGCATCAGAAGAACCTTTCTCCATTGCATTACAATAGAAATCCATAAACTTTATCTTCAAACCATTCTGTGTTAATATTCTACCACTTTGACCAAATGTAATTTTCGAATGATTAATTTTATTTCCACGAATTGTAACTTTACGTGCTCCAAAATCTATTGGACCTGATATAGTATATTCACCGTTAGCCTCTAATTCATATGCCAACTCTTTTAAAGTGCCATCTTCATTAGGTTCCATATCAGTCTCTGGAAGCGGATTATCAATAAACCATTGAGTCAAATCTACTCCACTAGGAATGGATGCATATGTTTCAAGTAAAGTTGAAAAACTTATTTCACAGGCTTTTTCTGCATCTTTGTTATTAAACTGTTTATTTCCAATGGTTTTAATTAAGAATTTATATTTTGTATCTTCTTCTACTTCCAATTCAACGCTACAACCATCGATAAACTCTCCTTCAACTACAGCTATCGGATTTTCAGGATCATCAACTACATACCAAGAAAACTCATAACCTTCTGCTCCATGCACTACAGGCCATTCAATAGTTGCATTTTCTCCTGTGGCATCAAGTTCCACTTTTACATTCTCCAATTGGGGAGATTCCAGTGTAGCATTTTTCACATCCGACTCAAAAGATTCGTCTTCGTGATACCCTATGGTACAGCTACTTAAAAGAAATAATAACGTAGCGAATAACAGTCCACGTGTTCTTCTTCGTAAAAATAAACGATTACTTTTCATACATTAAATTTAAATTAAACAATACGTTCTTATGTTATCAATATTTAAGTTGAATATTATATACAATAGTCCGTTAAACATTTCATTCACATTTATGCAGTAATGGCTGCAAAACTAATGGCTTCTTTCTACAGTCTTCGATTTATTTCTTTGTTCGGTTTGATTCCTATTATTCAGTTCCCTACTTTGACAGTCAGTTAATCTTGTGAATTGCTTTCCATCTCAATAAAAATTATAAGAAGCTTCCCATGAACTCTTGAATGAAGACATGTTAGTAAACTACTTAAATAATCATAAAATACATATACCACTCTTCTTTTTCTTCATACACAAAAAGGACGTATGATTTAAAGATATGTAATCACATAAAAAGAACAAAAATGAAGTTAATTGGAAATTATATGCAAAAAAAAGCCTCAAGACACTTTTCCTATTAAAAGGAAAGTGCCTTGAGGCCACCTTTTTATATTAAATTACTTTTTTCCGGGAATCAGAAAAATCTTTTATTCTGCCAATGGGTCGAAAGTACCCATACCACCGTGAGCATAATCTTCCCAACCAATGGTCTGATACAATGTCGCATTAGTTTGCTGTGCACTTTGACGCAATCCAAAGAAATAATATCTGGGTTGGAAATAAGGATTAATGTCCAGCACATTACCATCAAGACTGATATCTTTACGTGAGAAATAGGTATCATAGAATGTACATATACTTGACACAGCCGGATCAAGAATCGTTTCTCCGTCTGCTTCCGTAGCAATCTTCTCATTCAATGTCAGTGCTGCTGGTCGCTCTACGTTTTTAATCGGATCACTGTCATTATTTGCAGACCCGGTACCTTCAACATTGATTTCTATGCGATATCTCTTACCACGTTCATTCATCGGAGTCACACCCAAATAAGTACAAGTATTACCTCCAAAGCCACTCAATGCCCAACTTGCATTCAAAGCACCTTGTCCTACACCTCCGTCAAATAGCATCCAACGACGCATATCATACGCACGTTTACCTTCAAAAGCCAACTCTACCTGACGTTCATACAATATAGCTTCAAACAATTTAGCACGGTCAGTTTCAATCGCCGCATCCAGGCCATAATTATTTGCACTCGTATAGCCTACTCTGCCACGTACGGCTTTCAGCGCCTTGACCCCTTCCGCATGATAAGTGCCGCCCGCACCACAAGCTGATTCTGCCAGATTCAGCAATACTTCCGCATACCGTATCTCCATGTAAGGAGCTGCCGATCGTCTGAATCCCTGCTGATCACCACTGCTGTTATCAGTAAACACATAAAGACTAGTGCCCAAATCAAAATCATCCGAACGTTTACGAACATAGACTCCTCTATTCTTAGTGCCCAGCATATCGGCTGCAAAACCGCTTCTACTCGGATTATTACGCTCATCAGCCGTAGTATACCAACAATAATTCCAAAGTTCATAGTTCGCACCACTGGTATAACGGGTTGGGCATAAACTAGACATCGTTGCTCCTGAAAAATCGACATTGCCACTGTTGAATTTCCACTCTACCCCCGGAAATGCAAATGTACGGTAGAAACGCGGGTCACGATTTAGAAAGAACTTTTTAGGGTCATAATGAACTCCTGATTCCATCGGTTTCTTACCGTCAATCATCGGGAAGATGTCTATTATTTCCGCTGTAGGAGTCTTTCCTCCGCCTCCGTTTATATTTCCTGGTCGGATTCCCTGCTCCCACAAGTTGTATCGGTTGATGTTTTGTGAAGCAATAGGAGACACATTATTATATAAAGTAACAAATACGGCTTCGCTTCCACCTGTATAAGTGGCGAACATTCTGGCCCAATTCTTGGCATTGTCTTCTCCGCCATTGCCTTCATAAGCAAGTCCGAAGTTACCTTCATTCAGTTTAGTGATGGCAGCAAAATTGGCGTCGTAAGCATCTTTCCAACGAGATGCGTCATCGGCACGGTTAAAAAGTGGACTAGCATAAAGCAACAATGTACGACCTTTTAGAGCAAGTGCTGCACCGGCGGTTATGCGTCCGTAATCCTGCCCTTCATTCTGCCAACGTGCAGGAAGATAGCTGGCTGCCAGTTCCAAGTCATCGCATATAAAGTCTATACAAGCCTTAGTCGAGGAACGAGGAATGACCAGATTCTCACCATTACCATCACCTATCACCGGATTCTGGACGTGGTCTACAATGGGAACACCACCATACATTTTCACCAACAGATAATAACGCCATGCACGAAAAAAGTAAGCTTGTCCGAGTAATTGTTCTTTCTCTGTCTGCGAAAGAGTCGCACTTCCCGTCACACCTTCAATCACATTATTACATTCGCGGATACGTCCCCAAGGACTTCTTTCACTGTTGATTACATAAAAATAATCGGGAACAGTCTGAATAGTAAGAGATGCCGTAGGATCATTGAAAATAGAGTAGTCTCCATATTCCTCCGTACATTTGGAAAAATCGTCATCAATACCCGCACTGGTTATATCGGTCAAAGCATTGGAACCTCCGGTAGAACTAGGCAATAAAGACTGATATAAAAAGTCCACACGACTTTTGGCTGTTTCATAATTTTCGTACACAACCGAAGCGTCATAGCTTCCATATACTTTCTTGTCTTTCAGAAAATCATCGCTGCATCCAGTAAAACAGATTAGTCCTGTCACCATCGATGCTGTCAAACATATTTTATTTATCTTTTCTTTCATAATCTTCTTTGATATTAGAATGAGACATTAACACCTAAAGTTACTTTACGCAAATTAGGATATCTTCCATAAGTGCCTCCCCATGTACTCCAAACACCATCAGGATAAGGATTGTAAAAGTTTAAAAGGTTCTGAGCAGTCAAATTCAGACGGCAACTGCTGATGCCGATCCGATTTGTCCATTCCTTCGGAAGGCTATAAGCAACTGTCAAATTACGTAATCGAACGCTGGCTGCGCTAACTTTCCAAAATGTAGAAGCCTGACCGTTTATGGCACTATATCTTAAGTTTGGATATTTAGCACTCCGGTTCATTGGCGCCACTACATTACCACCGGCATCCAATACATCTTCATACACATACATATCTTTCCACATGGCAGATACATTTTTATATTCCAGATCATCGTATTTTTCCTGACGTAAGTCTGTCTGTACAAGAGCATAAGTACCCCAGCTTGCACCAAATTGAGCACTGAATGAGAAGTTCTTATACGAAGCACCAAAATTAAAAGTCAATCCATAAGGATTATTGGCACGATTGGAAATCTTCACATAGTCATTCTGATCAATCACGCCATCTGCTTCACCATAAGTACCATCGGCATTACGCTGACCACGTACATCACGATAGATCAACATACCCGGATGAATGTTATCTTTCGTATTCCCAAGATAAGAAGTGATCTTATTCACTGCGAAATACTCTTCGATATCCTGATAGGTGCGGAACATGCCAATACATTCGTATCCCCACACACCACGGTCGGAACGTTCACCCCGAACAATGTCATCAAAACCGGGAGTAGCCTGGAATCCGGCTTCTTTAATCTTGTTATCACTGTAACCGGTAGTCATTTTTACCCAATAAGAAAAATCTTTACCGATTTTATCTTTCCAATTCAAAGTAAGTTCTAAACCATACGTATCAACTTCTCCAAAGTTCTCAGGAGTAGCCTGCGTACCTACAGTAGTCGGATAGAAAGAAGTACCCGTGAAAGTTGTGAACAACTCACGTCCCATATCATAGTAAGCATCTAATGTAATACCCAGTCTACTATCCAGCATCCTGACATCGATACCTAAATTGGTCTTGTAGGTTTTATCCCAATGTACATCTGCGTTGACCCCTCTTTGCGGCATTTGGAATGTTGCACCACTATAGGTATTGGTGGCTGTACCAAATATAGGACCTCCATCTGCATTTCGGCTATAAAGTTGTGTCCACAACCAAGGTTGTATATTATCTCTTCCCAAAATACCGAATGAACCACGAATTTTCAAGAAATCAATACCTAGTTTTTCTTTATTAAACCAGCTTTCTTCCGAGATAACCCAACCTGCTGACCATGAAGGGAACATTCCCCAGTAGTTACTAGGAGCAAATTTGGTAGATGCATCCGAACGAAGCAGGAACTCAAACAAATACTTGTCTGCATACGAGTAGTTCAGACGACCGATATAAGAGAGCATACCCGATTCCGTACGACCGAACGTAGTCGTTTGATCCGCACCGGTAGCTGTCGAATTAGATTGTCCATCGGTAAAGCTGAAAGGATCAGTTACAGTACCGGTCAGATATTCATATTCCGATTCTGCCTTTTCAATAGAAAACAATCCATTCACATTATGCAAACCAAACTGACGTGCGTAGCTGACTGTCAAGTTCATCTGGTAGTTATCCGTTTTATTCATCGCACGGCTCAATAAATTACCATTATCCAAAGTAAAAGTACCAAAATTGCTATCATCTATATTTATATCATCGCCAGTATAAAGGTGATTTCCACTGCCACCACGTTCCAGCAGCCTGTAGACATTCATTTTAGTACCGATATTATTACTCTTATTATTGATAATGCTCCTCGAATAAGAACCTTTCACTTTTAGCCCCTTCAACCATTTGCTCCAACCAAAATCATATTCCAATGAACCGTTTATGGACATATTATTTGTCTGATTTTGAGTATTGTCAGGAGAATCCTGAACTGCTCCAAAATGGAATAGTCGTACAGCACTTAAGCCCGAAGACACATTTTCCATACCTGTATATACAACAGGACGTCCACCTACATATCCGGGCACAAAAGGCAAATGTGTCATTAGAGAATTAAAATCAGCATCTGTCCCACCACTGGTTATACCATTACGTGAGTTATTCTGTTCACCCATGTCACCTGAGAACTGTAAGGAGGCTTTAATCCACTTACCGATATTAGCATTAACACCCGCACGGAAGTTCCAACGATCATAATCTAAACGTCCCATATTACCTTCTTGATTATAGTAAGATGCACCCGCAAAATAAGTAGCCTTCTCTGTACCGCCATTAATACTGAAACTGTGGCGTTGCGTCCAAGCCGCACTCCACTCATCATCCAGCAAATCGTAGTTCAGTCCTCTCATTGCTTCCAATTCGTCAGCCTGGAAATATTGCGTTCTTCTATTATCCGATTCCGATTCACCGGTAGAAGTTCCAGCTCCACGTGCGGCATTATAAATACGTCCATAATCATAAGCACTTAGCATCTTAGGTTTTTTCAAAGCATCAGTAAAACCGAATTGCCCTGTATAAGATATGGAAGGTGTACCTACCTTACCGCGCTTGGTTTTCACCAATATGACACCGTAAGCCGCACGTGCCCCATATACAGCTGCCGAAGCATCTTTCAAAACCGTAATACTTTCTACTTCACTCACATCCAAATTATTAAATGCATCCTCTGTAGAAATAAAATCGTCAATTACATATAATGGGCTAGGATCTGCATCACCTCCACGCGTTGAATTGGGAGTAATGCTGGTATTGATATTACTTTGGCGTATTTGTAGACTTGGGGTACTACCCGGACGACCACCACCCGAATTTACATGCAAACCACTCATCATTCCGCTCAATGCATCACCTAAGTTACCCACCGAAAGATCTTTAATCTCATCCGGAGTAATGGTTTCAATCGCCCCCGTTATGTTTTTCATTTTTTGTGTACCATAACCTACAATAACCACCTCATCCAGATTAGCTACATCTTCTTTCAATACAATCTTTGGATTATTCAAATTCGTTATTGTTTGAGAAACGTATCCTACAAATGAAACAGCCAATCTTCCCCCTTCCGGGACGGGAAGGCTAAATTTACCATCAATATCACTTATCGTGCCTACCGTAGAATCTACAATCTTAATTGCAGCCCCAATAATTGGGTCACCAAATTCGTCCACAACAACCCCGGTCACCGTACGTGCATTTTGGGCATAGACGATTTGCGCAAAGGCTTGTATAAAAAGCATACATAAGCCTAAAATGAAATATCTTTTACTCATAGTATTCTGTTATTGTTTATACATTGTATTCATTCTGTTGTCGGAAGCCAACGTGGATCTCCACAACGATTCGCAATATGCTCCGAGCTACTCAAAGTAAAATCACCGTTAGCAGCATTCACAAACTTTGGCTCTACCTTAATAGCTGTTCCCGAATGGTCTCGTCCATTCTCATCACTAGTATCATAATCAAGGAATCCTCCCGGAACAGCACTATAATAATAAGTATTATATCCAAGTGTATAATTTACATTACCATAATTTCCCGCATTACAGATCCGTCTGAAAACACCTTCAGTTCCTGTGGCCGAACTTACGACACAGTCTGCAAAAATAGTATTCTGCATTTCCAAAAAGAACACAGCACTATTACTGTTTATTACATTATTAAAGAAACGATTGTTAGTGCCAATTTGATAGAACGTACAATTACTCATTTTCCGAAGCGATGTACTCCAGCCAGATCCGCTAAAGTTTGACGGAGTACGTCCTCTCATCTGAACAAAATAGGCAGATCCGGGAACCGTATAATAAATAGTACTGTTTGAAAAGCTCAAATCTTTGATCCAACCTTGACCGTTGAATGCTATAAATATAGTACTTGCTGTATTAATGCTAACCAAGCAATCAGTAATAGACAATGACGACAAAGCATAACCATTATTACAGTAATATAATGGTACGGGAAGATCTTTTATAGTACAAGATTGGAAAACATAAGGCTGCTGCACTATACCGGCTTCTGTGCTATTGAACATAACGACACCTCTACTATTAGAAGCACTGTAAGTATCAGCATCAAAATCAAAATCTATAAACTTAATTTTTAGACCAGCTCCGCGATTTATAAAAGAAGCATTTCTTTTCATTGTCAGTTTGGCATGATTTACTTTGTCGCCACGAATAGTCAATGTAGTCGTTCCTAAATCAATATTACCATCCATTTCATATACACCACCTGCCACTAATTCATAAGCTATTTCTTCTTCTCCTTCTGCAAGAGGCTCAATCGGATTTGCCGTAAAATATTCGGTCAGATTAGTTCCTGTTGGTATTGTTTCACGTACTCGAACCAATGTATTATAAGTCATTTCCGTAGCTGCAACAGCATCAGCGTTATTATACTTCTGATTTCCTAATGCTCTGACTGCAACCTTATACTTTGTATCTTCAGTAATATCACGCGTAATCGTACATTTATCTACGACTTCATTCTCTTCGCCTATAACAACTGGATTGTCAGGATCATCAATATTATAAAATGTCACTTGGTACCCACCGGCTCCTAGCACTACCGGCCATTTAATTTCCAGAGACGTAATATCTACGTTTCTGGTAAAAGTCCAACCTTCAGTCGACGGTGATTCCAAGGTTACCCCCTGAACTTCCGATGAGAAGGTCCAATCATCCTTGTATCCATCGACACAAGAACTAAAAAGAAGTATAGCTGCCGCAAATGCCAAACTATCCCTTTTTACTCGCAAGAATAAATGTTTACTCTTCATAGATTAAATTTTAATTTATATAAAATGATATATTACATCATCAGACATCTATTCATATAAATAAAAAGATACAACTAAAAGAATCGTAATCTCTTAAAAAGAATAAAAAATAGAATCTGAAGTTTTTTCTCTTAGTTTTATTAAACTATATCATAATTCCCCTCCCTATCATTGTTTAAAATTTTCTTTTAAATGTTTTATATTCCAATCATCGTTCTTCTCCACATCTTCACATCGTTTTAACTTCCACTTTAACCGATTCATATAAAGGACGAATGGATAAGATCATTGTAATCCACCAAAATTCTGCTGATTGATACCATAACGGAAACAGTGAATTAAATAAAAAACAAAATGGTTACAAGCATCCGAAATAAAGGATGAGAAAGCATCAATATCTCTATAGGATTAGGATTTGATTCGCATAGTGAAAAAAAAGTCCGAACTTTTTTAAGTTCGGACTTTTAATATAGTAAGAGGACATATAATGTTTGAAGTCCCTCCTACCTATTATCTCAATTATTATATTACTCTTGAAACACCTTTTTCAAATACTTTATATTCGTTCCATAATTCTTCTTCACGTTCCTCACATCATCCTTGTCTCGTGAGCGTTCTACAACCAGCCAGCCCCTCCAGCCCATTTTGTCAAGCGTCTTTTTTACCTTATTCATATCCAGCCGCTCATTGAAAGGAAGAGTCACTCCATCCGTATCTGTACAGTGAATCTGGCAAATTCTATTTTTTCCAAGAATCTTGAGTTCCTTACATAGATCCCTTCCATTCTCTAATGCATTCTGAAATTTAAAATAGATCTTGATACCGGGAGAATTAATCTCTTTCAATAGTTTCACTTCTTCTCTTGCATCCAATTGAGTTTCAATGCCAATTACAACTCTTTCCGAAGCAGCCATATCCCCTACTTCCTTCAGCCGTTTTATTAAAGCTGTCCGAAGTTCCGGAGTTTCCTGCCAGCCTGCTTCCACTCCACCCAAAGGGAGAAAAGCGACCTTGGCACCCATTACTTTCATTGCATCCAGACAATCCCGAACTAATTCTTTATAATTAGCACGATCTAAAAAAGACTGTCCATAAAAACCGGACATAGCAATAGAAGGAACCTCTAAATTATAGTTCTGAGCTGTTTCACGAAATAGCTGCTGGAAATGGGGCTCACGCAATTTGTTATCGAACATTTCTCTTTTACCGAGACTACCCATATCCAACTCGACTCCATCTCCTTTCAACTCATGCACCAATTGGAACGAACCAATCTTCTGACGTTTCAATATCATCCAGTCACATACGGCGATCTTGTAACGTTGTTCTTTTTGTTTCGATGCAGCAACAGCCAGCATTGGAAAACATTCTGCTACGATTAATATCCAAAGGATATGTTGAAATAATTTCTTTCTATTCATCATCTTAATTATACGCTGATCGTATAAAAGACGGATGAAAGGAAACTTTGTAATCGGCTACATTCCAAATATTTAATACTAAAACGGAAAAGGGGATATTTATAAAAATAAGATAATGACACTATCCCAGGTAAATGGTGTCACTATACCACTGATATAGTGTCACTATCGCAGACATATAGTGACACTATCTTTTTGAAAGGATTATTCAGGTAAGATGTAAAAAAAATAGGCTGCCGAACCCTGAAAAGTCCGACAGCCTTGTCAACCCAAAAACGATACCTATGAAACACTGTGTGTTATTTCAAATCAAATATCAAGCGTTTACCATGAACAAGTTCATCGTGGGTAATGCGGTATTTATTGAACTTCTTACCATCCAATAACACCTTATTTATATAAAGAGTTTCCGATCCGGTACGATTACTCTCAATTACCAGCTCATTTTCCTTATACCATTTAGGATCCAAGCGGATCGTTACTTTATTAAATACCGGAGTAGTCAATGTATATTCCGGCAATCCCGGACAGTCGGGATAAAAACCTATCATATTGAAAATAGCCCATGCAGACATCGTACCTGTGTCATCATTTCCAGGGATACCGTCCGGTTTGGTCGTAAAGTACTTATCCAGCAGTCGCTGTGTCTCTTTCTGTGTACGCCATTCTTCACCTTTAAAGTAAGAGAACAGATGAGCGTAAGCAATATCCGGTTCGTTAGCCGGATCATATAGTCCTTCATCAAACACCATTTGCAGCTTATTGACAAAAGGTTTCTTTCCACCCATCAGTTTAGCCAATCCATATACATCATGTGGTACATAGAAAGTATAATTCCAAGAATTACCTTCGTGGAAACCGGGATTCGGTTCAAAGTTCTCTCCCTGCCTCGGATTGAACGGACTGTAGAAAGTTCCGTCTGGAAGAATAGGTCGGAATGTACCGAACTCCTTACTATAATAATGCTTATATCCCAAAGAGCGTTTATAGAACATTTCCGCATCTTTCTTCTTTCCTAAAGCATCCGCAAAACGGGAAAGGGCAAAGTCTGCGATATAATATTCCAGTGCATGAGATACGGAGTTATCATATTGTTCACGAAGCGGCACGTATCCTTTTGACATATAGTCATCATTGTCCGGACGCATCAGATTTTCCGCCCCGGGTAATGTAGCCGACTTGTACATAGCTTCATAAGCCAGATCTACGTCAAAGTCACGCAATCCTTTCATCCATGTATCCACAATCACTGGGATACTTGGATCACCTTCCATCGTAAGAGTCTCTCTTCCATACAATTCCCATTTAGGAAACCAACCATGTTCACGATACATATCGAGCATGGTACGTACCATTTCCATCTGACGTTCGGGATAAACCAAAGTCAAAAGCTGATGTACGTTACGATATGTATCCCACAAAGAGAATACAGTATATCGGGTACCTTTCGTTGTCAGAATCTGATCGCTCTCCATAGCCGGATATTCACCATTTACATCCTGCAGAACGTTCGGATGAATCAACAAATGATAAAGTGCCGTATAAAAAACTGTTTTCTGTGCATCCGTTCCTCCTTCTACAGTGATACGTGACAAGTCATCGTTCCACTGTGCACGGGCATCGGAAAGCACCTGTTCAAAGTTTTTTCCCGACTGTTCTTTATCCAGATTCAAACGGGCATTCTCTATGCTTACAAAGGAAACTCCCATCTGTACTTCGACCTGTTCTCCTTCCTCTGTTTCAAAAGTGAAGTAAGCGCCCACATCGTCACCTGCTATTTCTTTTCCATAGCGGGTATACAATTTATATTTGCCTTGGTCTCGATCCCATTCTGCTTCCACACCTGTCATCGGACGTTGCTTTTTCCAATATCCGGTTGTGGTGGGAACTTTGTTCACTCTCATCACAAAATAGATGGGAAATACAGCTTGGGGATTATAACAGAAAGTACCCAATAGTTTCATTCCCTCTATTTCGCTGTCACTTACACGACGAAGCATGGCTCCACTCTCATTGGTCAGGCCTTCGCCCAAATTCAGAAGTATATGACTCTTTCCTCTAGGAAAAGTGAAACGGGCAATACCTGTACGCGGAGTAGCAGAGACTTCTGTCTTTATATTATACTTCGTCAGATAATTGGAATAATAGCCGGGAGAAGCCTGTTCATCCTTATATTTGCTCCCATATTCCTTATAGTCTACATTCAGTTCTCCGGTAGTAGGCATCAGCAATAAAGAACCCAGTTCAGGACAACCGACACCACTCAGATTTACATGAGAATATCCTGTAAAGAAACAATTGGTATATTCATAAGGCGTAGACCACCAACGTGCATCTTTATCGTAAGTATTATCAGCAGAACCCATCACATTAAAAGGTACTACGGACATCATTCCATTCGGACAAACAGCTCCGGGATTAGTGGTACCGAAATTTGTCGTTCCAATAAAAGGATCTACATAGTCTATCAACAGACTCTTTTCCTTATTCATAGGGGGGGCCTTACCCTCTCCCCCAAATACGGGGAGAAGGGTGAAAGCCAGTGTGCAAGTTAATAATATACGTCTCATATCCTTCTTAGATAATGCTCGTCCGTTTTGTAAAATCAATTATTTCCTGGATATAGCCGAAAGCCATTCCTACAACAGTATCTGCAGCTCCATAATAAACAGCTACACGCTCACCATCCTGCAATGCCGCACATGGGAATACCACATTGGGCACATCACCTTGAAGTTCATAAGGTGCAGCCGGACCTATCAGATATTCACGGGTACGATAAAGTACCTTTTCGGGATGATCCTTATCGAGTATCGCCGAACCCATTGCATAACGGAAACCGTTGCAAGTAGTGATAACACCATGATAGAAAAGCAACCAGCCTTCATCAGTAAGGAAAGGTACCGAACCTGCACCAATCTTGGTACACTGCCAGGCACTTTCAGGGAAAGGAGTCACTTTCATAACACAACGATGTTCACCCCAGTATTTCATATCCGGACTGTAGCTGATATAAATATCACCGAACGGTGTATGTCCATTGTCGCTGGGGCGACTTAACATAGCATATTTGCCATCTATCTTTTGCGGGAAAAGTACTCCATTACGATTGAAAGGCAGGAAGGCATTCTCGCATTGGAAGAAATCTATAAAATCAAATGTATAGGCAATACCGATAGTAGGTCCATGATAGCCGTTACACCAAGTAATCCAATATCGGTCTTCAATCCATGTAACACGCGGGTCATATTTATATTCGGATTCGATCATTTCCGTGTTACCGGCTTTAAATTGAATCGGTTCATGACTAATATCCCAATGAATACCATCTTTACTGAACCCTGTGAAGATATTCATCTGTACAGCTTTGTTGTCACAACGGAATACGCCGGCGAACCCATCTTTGAAAGGTACGACAGCACTATTGAAAATACTATTGGATGAAGGAATATGATAGCGTCCGATGACCGGATTTTGCGAGTAACGCCACATTACATCTGTACATCCGACAGGACGTTCTTCCCAGGGAATTTGAATCTTATTCATAATAATTATTTATTTAGTAATTAGTTATCTATTATCACTCAAAAATAGCAATTTATTTTTTCTTTTTTGAATCATCATACGTAAAAGGTATAAAATAGGTCATCAAAAAAGCAGGAATTGTTGCGATCAGTACATAGATAAAGAAACTACGGTATCCCAGTAAATCACTAAAATAGCCGCTGATCATTCCCGGAAGCATAACTCCCAGATTCATAATTCCCGAAGCAAATGCATAATGTGACATCTGATGTTTGCCAGGAGCAATCTGCTGCATCATGAACAAGGTCAGTCCGACAAATCCGAAACCATAGCCGAAATACTCCATTGTGATACATGTTCCGATCAGATAAAGACTGGTCGGCTGGACTACAGCAAGGAAAGTATAAGCAAGGAAAGGAAGGTTGAACACGCAACAAAGCATGAATAAAGTTTTCTTCAATCCATATCTGGCAACAAATATTCCACCCAGCAATGAACCGATAACAAAGGCGGCAGAACCAAAGACGCCATTCAATGTTCCGATTTCTGTCAATGACAGCCCCAGACCTCCGACCTCTCTGGAGGCACGCAGAAACAAAGGAGCAACCTTCATTATAAATCCTTCCGCCAATCGGTAGAGAATAATGAAGAAGATATAATATACTATATGTTTTTTAGTAAAAAAGTTCCCAATCACATTTACCAAATCCTGCATGATTTCTGAAGTAGTTTTTTTTCCGGTAGCAGGAACTTGTGTAGAAGGCAACATCTTTATATGATAAAGACCGAGCAATACCATTACTGCAGCAATTACGGCAAAAATAATCATCCATGCAGATGAATATGCACCCTTATTGGCATCTATCGAAGCTCCTTCTATTGCCCCGAAATGTTCGGCCAGCATACCTGCCAAAGCAACTAATCCACCATTGGCAACCAATTTTGCCACATTATAGAAAGCCCCCTGCACTCCAATATATTTAGCCTGATCCTCTTTATTCAGTTCTGCCATATATACACCATCGCAAGCAATATCATGTGTGGCTCCACTGAACGCAATCACCGCCATAGTGGAAATACTGATAGCAAAGAAATAATCAAAGAATAACGAAAAAGCTACTACTCCAAACAATATACCACTCAACAGTTCGGTTACCAGTACAAAAAACTTTTTGGTCCGATACATTTCAAGAAAAGGGCTCCATAAGAATTTGAGTGTCCAGGGCATCATGATAAGAGAAGTCCAAAACGTTATCTGAGTATCAGAAATACCCAAATCCTTAAACATGAATACGGAAACCAAATTGATGGCAATAAAGGGAAGTCCCATTGCAAAATAAGCGGTAGGTACCCAATAAATCGGGTTGATAGTTTTTCCTTGAGAAGCAGTTTTATTCTGTTGCATAGTTCAATAGTATATAGATGAAAGGGTCATTTTTCTGACCCATCTATATATAATACAACTAAGAAGGGCAAACTACTAACGCTTGCCCCTACTTTTTTTTATTTTATTGTTACTTCGTCGATAAAGAACCACGAAGGATGTCCTACACCATAATGCCATTCGGGACATTCTTTCGTACCGGTGACCTCAACTTTCACATAACGGGCATGCACTGGCATTTCCGATTCAGTCTTCACTCCGCGGAACTCCACTTTCCCCGAACGGTTTTCCGGCATATCATGTGTTCCCCAATGTGTATAATTCTCTCCATCTTCAGAATAGGAATAAACCACCTTCAGAGGGAAAAGAATCCAGGCTCCGATCTGATGCAGGAAATCCGTATCTATACTATGTATTTCTTTCTCTTTACCCAAATCTATAACAAAAGCACCGTCTGTTCCTTCCCAGCCAACCCAGCTTTCAACGAAAGTAGATCCTCCGAATAATCCATCCACTAATGCCGTTTTTCCGATCTCTGCATATTTACCGGTAGGAGGAATAAGATAAGTAACCTTTGCTCCTATCGCAACGCTTTTTTCTGCACGGGGCATATATCTCTCCCGATACAACTGGCAATATTCCACAGGAGAATTGGAACGTTCATTCAATGTCGGTACATTAAATTCTTTCACCCGTTCTTCAAAAAGTGCCAATTTCGGACTGATCTCATTCATATCTGTACCAGTCTCAGTACGGGCAATTTCCAATTCCGAATACTGAATGGGCAAGCGGGCACGCTGCACACGCTTCAGGAATTTATTATCTTCAGCCACCGCTTTCTCTGCATCATCAAACAGTTGATTATAACGTCGCATCAGTTGTGGTTTCAGCATTCCGTATTTATGGGAAACAGGAGAATCATAAATCCACAATCTTTGTCCGCTGCCTATCAACGCTCCCTCCATCACCTTGATATACTGATAAAGGTATGGCGCAGCCTCTCCATAGTATCCATGCAGGAAATGCTGCATCAAAGAATCAACATTCGCTTCGGGGTTCCACATTAACTTAGATACCAAATAGGCACGTAACTCAGCGAAGTCTCCTCCCCTGCTTCCTGCAATCTGTGAGAAATGCATAGTGGCATGATTCTTTTTGAACAGACGAATATTATCCTGCAAGATATGAAAATTAGGGAACGGAGCCAGATAATTATCAAAATTAATACCATAATCCCACACGAAAATATTATTAGTGATGGCAGCCCAGCCTTCCATTGCTTTCACAAACTCTTTACCTGAGGCATTTTCCGTCAAAGTCACTTCACGGTCACAATCTATATCACAAAGCATGATATTCACATTCGGCAATGGCTTCACATGTTTCGGAGGATTCATCGTATACAGATAGGCAAGCGTGGAAAATTCCTTATCGGGAAAACGGGCAGCCAGCTTATTCAAAAAAGTAATGATACTTCCTGAGAGTGCTCCTTCATAATCATCTATCGCTTTGCAGGCATCACATGTACAATTGGTATAATTACCATCATTCTGACTCACAGACATAATATGCTTATCCGGATTTGCCTTAAAAATAGAATCAATCCGCTGAGCCACGATTTCAAAAACTTCCGGGTTACTCAGACACCATTGGCTTGCTTTCCCGGGATGGCGTTTGCCTTTAAAATAAGAATAATATTCCGGATGGTCTTTTCCATATACGGAAGCAGGAAGCAACTTATCAAAAGTATGCACCCAATAACCGGCAGCAAACACTTCGTTTGGCTCTTCCAGCCTGTTCCACCATTTATATATGGAGTCTGTACGAATAGCATAACATTGTGTCTGGCGGTAACGGAAAGCCGGATTATCTATTTTATCGATAAGCGGCAGTTCGATTGTCTTCGCAGGGTTAAAAGAGTATTCGTTTTCTCCCCAGTAATCCACTCCAAGATATTGTTCGAGTAAAGTTACAACTCCGTAGACTGTCCCATTCCCACTGCCTGAAATACGTAAGATTCCATCTTTCGTAGATAGGCTGAAACCGTCTTCTGTCACTCCAGCTGGGGTTTTGCTACTGATTATAATATCTCCTTTTTTTGCATTCTGCCCTTTTACAATGGGAAATGTACAACCTGAAATTCTCTGAAGGAACAATTGAAATAAATTTGCTGATATTTGATTAATCTGGTCATTTTCTGATAGAATAATCCTGGATTTAGTTTTTCCATTATCAACTAAAACGACTTGTGCTGTTGCAGGAATATAACAACATGCTCCCAACAAACAAAGCAGCTGAAAAATAATACGGCGAATGATTCTCATAGCATTTCCTTTAATTAGTTTTTAGATAATACAATCCAAAAATATAAGATACTCAAGAAAAAAATCAGTTCTAAGTTTTATTAACAAAGAAAACTTAGAACTGATCACAACATGATATAAACAGCAAATAGCCCAAGCTCATTCAGTAATAAACTTGGGCCATTTTTTATTCAGTTTCAGTATAAATACCTACAGTATTAATATAAGGAGAATAATAAAGAGCTCCATGGAAAGTTACTCTTATATATTGCGCTTGTTTAGCCACAAGAAGAAGAATGTAACTTGTCTTATTTGCAAATCCTGAAGCTACACCAAGATCCTCATATTTCTCTCCATCATTACTTATCGCTATACTTGCACTTTCCGAAGAATAAAACCATTCATAGAAATGTAAAGCAATAGTTTTTATATTCTCTTGTTTTCCCAAATCGATATCAAGTATGCTGCCATCCGGAACATAATCATACAAGTCGCTAGATTGTCCATTCAAAGTAAAACTCCAACCCGAATGGTCATTTATTACAGAACCTACCGGTTTGTCTACACAAGATAAAAATCCGACAAGTGCTGTTTTATAAACAATATATATAACTTTATTCTCGCCTATATCTGCTCCTACTCCATCAACATTCGTGATTGTCACTGGAATAACATAGTTAGTACCCAGCTGCACAGAAGCCATATCATCCGAAAAACTCAAGGCAACACTCTCTTCCGGAGTTGTTTTTCCTTGTTTAATCATTATTGTCGATTGCTTTAAACTTGCACTAGTCAGTAAAGAATAATCTGTGCCATGCAATGCATTATACGTTCCAACTAATGCCGGATTAATAGCAAGAGTAACTTTGGTGTCACCATCTGCGGCCCATGCCGATTTTAAGATACCGTCAAGCTTCCATTCACTGCTTAAATTTGTAAATCCTTGACTATACTGATACTCTAACAGATATTCTTTACTTGAAGTCAGTGTGACATGATTTGGTTTGTAAGTCGATTCAAATGTCAAGAATATCTTACTATTACTTTCACTCGCTGATACTCCTGTTCCATTAATAGAAGTTATAGCAATCGGGAGAATATAATTTTCCGATCCGTTCTTAAATTCTTCCATATTAGTATAATGCACTTTTAAAGTATCTGCAGAGATATATTCCCCTTGTTTTATATACAAAGTTGCATTTTCCAGTTCTGCATTTTGTAAAGCTACATAGCTCGTTCCATATTCACTGTTGTATGCATCTACCAATGACCTGTCAATAGCTAATTGGATGGTCAAATCTTGTGGTGCAGGTTTAGTACACCTGACAGGAGACAAAATATGTTCGGTGGCGATTTCTTTCAAAAAAGTTCCGTCTCCTTTATACTCTAAAGTAGCATTTGTTTCACTTGGTTTATAAATATAGACATAATTGATATCATACGGATCTGTTGCTTCGTCATCGTCACATGCTGTGACTAATGGCAATGACATAGCAAAAAATGTACTGTATAATATATATTTAAATAATGCTTTCATATCATACTGTTTTAAATTATTGAGCAAATGAATATGTTTCCCATGTCACCTTTTGACGGTTTTCGTTACCTAGGTTAGAATTGCCAATTTCCACATCATGACCATTACCGGTTACATCGTGTAGTATTGTAGCTCCTTCACCTTCATTCATTGGCAGATACAACAACAAATTCTTGTCTGTATAGTCAACTTCGGTATACATAGATTTCTTTATCTGATTAACTGTGCGTGTAACTTTCCAAAAACGAACCTGACACATTTCACAGAAATCCGGAAAATATTCTTCTCCTGAAGAAATCATCTGAAATTGATCAATATTCATCGGTTGTCCTATTGAAGAAGATAATGAGGCAACTACAGTACCATTTTGGTACAATAAAGTAGTACCGGATGCTGCATCATAACTCACTGCAAAATGATACCATTTTTGTGCTTCTAAACCTTTTCCCTTAGTTGGATCACCTGTATCAAATTGAGACCCCATCGTTTTTACTTGTAGGAAATTATTTTTATAGCTACCATTCTCGGAATAGATTAAGTCACCAAACCGTATATATAGTTCTGTCCCTGAACCTCCTGAGTTTATTATAGCCTGATTATTCTTAGTATATCCACCGTTCCCTGATTTAGAGGTGACTTTACTCCACCATTCCAATGTATAATTTGGCAAAGCTAACCCCCAAGCTCCTTCCGGGGCTGCATGCATACCATTATACCATGTTAATTTAGGAACAGCTTGTTTCAAAGGCTTCACAAGAACCAATAAAAAACTGGAAGAGGATTCCGACTTCTCAATACCTCCTTCCACATTCTTAATACTGATGGGAATTGCATATTGAGCACCGCCTTCAGCTTCAAAACTTTTAATATCAACATTCACAGGATCTGCACTTACAGAACCTGCTTCAATTGTCACTGATTCAGGAAATGATATATATTCTTTAGGAGGCATTTTATAATTAGTTTCATTCTTCTTATTATAAGCATCTAATACAGATTCGTCAATAAATAAATTAGCTTTTATTGTTTGATTAATAATATTCACCAAACGTACAGTTAACGAAGTACGCGTCGTACCCTCTGTCAATGTCAATTCTTTAGTTTTGGATGTAGACGCTTCATTTATATAGACTAAATTATCTATAACATCATACTTAGCATTTTCACATGCAGTATGGACCAGTGCCAGTACCCCAAATGCCATTATTTTAAGTAAAGATATTCTCTTCATTGTTTAACCCTTTCTTTTAGTTATTAATAGGAGGATTCTGTGCAGCAATAGCTGCACGCACTGTGGGATAATCAGGATTTCCAGGATAATCATACTCAATATGATAAGCCCCCATACCTGCATGTTCTATTCCACAAGCCGGATGATAGCTCTGTTGCTCGGTAAAGTAATGCTTATCCACTGCTCTTTCAAAAGTTGCAGTCACAATAGATTTCCCCATAGCTTCTTTAAAGACATTAGGGTGACTTCTACGTACAGCTTCAAAGAAAGAATCCAATCCAGAATGTCCTAGTTCATAGGTCTGCCAAGCTATATAATCAAGACTTAGAACTGTTTCCTCTGAAAGCACTTCATAAAAGCTCAACCAACCTGCACCACCAGGGATATCAGCAACCAACATTTTCCCCGTCTTATCAAACTCCTCACGTAAAGTCTTCATAAACGCATTGGGTACTGATGGCATACTGGAGTTCATTAAAGTCCCCCAATCCTCAATATCATAATCAAATCCATCGATATTATATTTGTTACATGTATCTACAATAGCAAGTGCATATTTCTTAGCAGCCTCAATGCAAGATTGCTCATCTTTAGGATCAAAGCCCCAAAACGCTTCCTTCACTGCATCATCGTTACCCCCCGGTGTGAGATTATCACCAATATCTCCTGCGCGCCAACAAAGCACTGCTCTGGAACCCTTAGCCTGAAAGTCTTTTAAATCAGCCTGTTGCTCAACCGTCAGATTTCCCCAACAGAGCCAAAGGCTCACAAAATCCGTACTGTCCGGTAATCCACATAAAGCATATTGCATGGAAGAACCTCCCTTACCTGCCCAGTTACCAAACCAGCCAAACATAATCTTATGTGGAGAGTTAAAATAATCCTTCAAATTATTTTCATAACCTTGCGTAGGAGGTTCATAATAATCTTTCGCCTCTATGTCGGTCCAATCACTACATGCGATATTTAAGAATCCCTGCGAAAAAAAGAGAGAAATTCCTATTCCGTATATTATTTTTTTCAATTTGCTCGTTTTCATAATAAAAATTATTTTAACGTTCTGATTTAATTTTTCTTAGCCCACCAAAGATCTGTGGCAGAGTTATCTACACCACCTAACATTGATACAGCTGCTTTCACATTTGCATTATTCGTATTATATTCTGACTGAGGGAAAGGCAAACGACGCATACCACGCTGCACTGTCACCCCATCTGTATTCAGATTATTCACGATAGGGAATAGTTTAGGATAACCTGTACGACGAATGTCAGCCCACGTTTCCCAACCATTCGGAAAATTGGCAATCCACTTCTGAATCAAAATACGCTCCAAATTCTCTGTAACACTTGCTGATTCATTATATTTCGGAGTTACAGTTGACACTGCTGCTATATCCTTACCTGAATCCGAAGGATCACTGTAAGCAGCAGGAACCTTTTCACTTTTCAAATAATCGCCAATAGTAGCTTTACGTTCTTCCATAGACACTGTCACTCCTGTGTCATAAAGTTCTTTGGGAGTTCCTCCCATATTCCATTTATACATCAATGCAGCTTCTGCACGTAAAAAATAAGCTTCAGATGCAGACATAATGAGCAATTCATCATCTATACCAATATTCAGGCGGGAGAATTTTGTATAATTTGCCTGAGTTGTAGCACTTTGGTAAATACCATTTCGCACTCCTATTTGTCCTCCACCGATAGAAGCATCTGCTTCTGATGCATATTTAGCCAAACGAGGATCATTATAACCGCTTAAATATGAAGTGATATTAGCACTGATACGAATTTCATTCCATGAAGAAGTAACACGATAATATGGATTCATACCGTCATTATATTTACTATATGCAGCATCTGATGCAGATGTCATCACACCAATTACATCAGAAACAGCTTCTTCTGCTTTCTCCTTGGCAAGTGCTGGAGAAACACTAGAAATGCGCATTGCCATACGAAGCTTTAAAGAATTGGCAAATTTCACCCATTTGTTAAAATCTCCATTAAATACAAGATCGTATTCTGATAAAGAACTCATATCTTCATTACCTAACACTGCTACTTTAAAAGCGGAAATCGCTTCATCCAAATCATCAAACATGTGTTTATAAAGATCCTCCATATTGTCATATTCTACAGTAAAAGCAGTTCCTGTAATTTGAGAATAAGGAATCGGTCCATAACAATCACTAATTTTAAGTGAAGCTGCCACACGAAGAATCTGTGCCCATTGATAAGCCAATCCTTTGCCATCAGAAAGATCACGTATCTGGAAATATCCGGTATAAATCTGTGGCATAGTAGTATCAAACATATTTCCATACCACCCAACTCTTGGATTGTAAGTATAATAATTACCTCCATTACCCCATTGGGCGATACAAGTAATTTCTCCACCATATTCAGATCCAATCATCTGATCCAACATCTGTGAATTGTTCTGTTGTCCTTGTACTAATGCAGGAATCATGCTTTTAATCAATGATCCGGTGATTGCATTATCACCCAGCATTTGGTCAGGTTTAGGTCCAAAGGGATTTGTATTATACTCTTCAAATTTATCGGTACAACCTGTTCCTAGTGCTACTAACAAAGTATACACAGACAGTTTTGCAAACTTCTTTATTATCTTATTCTTTTTCATAATCTAAACTAGAATGTTAGTTTGACATTAAATCCGAGACTTCTCAAACTAGGTTGTTGAAAATAGTCAACCCCCTGATAGAAATTACTAGTGACAGAAGATGTACTTTCCGGATCATAAGGTGCTTTACAATAAATCATCCATAAATTCTTTCCTGTAAGCCCCAGTGTCATATTTACATGATTTTTGAACCATGTTTTAGGAAGTTGGTAGCTCAAGCTCAGTTCAGAAAGGCGAATATTCGTTGCACTATATGTATAATAAGTACCAACAGCGGTAGTTACTTTACTATAATATTCCTCAGCATCCACTTTACTGTCTCCAACCCATACACCGCCTGCCTGACGAGCAACTGCAGAACTTTCAGATACACCATATTTATCAATCATGGCTTGTGTATCCGATACAACTAATCCTCCAAAACGCCCGGTGAATGCAAATCCAAGATTCCATCCCTTCCAAGCAACACTACCATTCCATCCCAAATAATATTTAGGAAGAATAGAGCCAACCTTGCGGTATTCCGTATTTTCAATAGCCAAACTTCCATTAGAGGGGTCTTTCCAAATATATCCATTAGGAGACTGACGCAAACGCTGATTGATATAAATATCTCCCATTGATCCGTTTTCATAGAGTCTTAAAGTCGGACCACCACTAGTTCCCAATGTTCCTTTTGAGTAATACTCCATTTCGATAGCTTCGCCGGTTTCCGGATTGATGGCACCATTCGCTAAACTAACGATCTTGTTTTGATTAAGAGTGTAAGTGAAATTTGTAGATACCTTCACTTTATCAAATGTATCAGAATATCCTAAAGCCAGCTCAATACCCTGATTCTGAATATTACCAGTCTGCACAATATTATTCTTATATCCAGATGAAGCCGATGCATCAACATAGAATGTCTGATTGAAGGTATTAGAACGATAGAAGGTCATATCTAAATTAATACGGTTGCCAAGGAATTTAGCATTGACGCCTAGTTCCCATGATTTTGTATTTTCTGGTTTCAGATTAGTATTATAATGACTTGCAGGATATTCATATGTATTTGTTTGCTCATTATAAGTATATTGCATTTGGGTAAGGTATCGATTAGGGGAAGAAGCGACCTCCGCCCACGAACCACGAACTTTCAAATAAGAAATAGCTTTTGGTAGCTTTACAGATTCACTAACAAGCCATGACAGACCAACAGACGGATAAAAGTAGGAACCTTTGCTGGTAAAAGCTAATTGAGATGCCCAGTCATTACGCCCAGTGACAGTCAAATACAATTGATGATTCCATCCTAATTCTGCACTTGCAAAAACACTTTGTACTTGATCATGCCATTTTGATTCATTACGCTTGGAAGTATTGACATTAATATTGCCATAATGGAAGAAATTAGGAATTTGCTCCAATCCTCCTTTTAGATACATAGCATCTTCCTGAATATCATTAATAGAAGCACCAACAGTTGCATTCAATGAAAGTTTGTCATCAAAGAAATTCTTATTTATGCTAGCCATTACATCAGCATAAACAGACCGATCATTTTGTTTAGTATGTCCATAATAACCTTTAGAACTACTTTCTGTAAAAGTACCTCGTGTACTAGCATAATACTTTTCATAACTATCGCTATCTGAATTATCCACACGTACTCGCCCTGTTACATTCACCCAATCTGTTATATCCCATTTCAGACTAGCATTAAACATATAACGACGTTTAGAAAGCTCATTCTGCATTCGATTCATAATCCAATATGGGTTTTGCATATCCAAATCAGTACCAAATATAGATTCCGGCCAATATTGTACCATAAGGTTTCGAGCCTCACTATAGCGTTCATACATCTGTACTTCCTGAAAGTTTTCACCTCGTGGAAAAAGATAAAGAGATACCAAGGGATTAAAATATTGTCCACTACCTACCATATTCTTATTATTTTGAATAATATATTGAGCTCCCAAATCAAGACTCAACTTATTATCACAGAATTTAGCGGTATTACGAATAGAGAAATTATAGCGGTTATAAGCATTATTAGGTAAGATACCTGTAGAGTTTGTAGTAGAGACAGATGCGTAAGTTTGATTTTGTTCAGTACCAGTGGTCAACGTGAAACCATTCATCTCCGTCATTCCCGTATTGAAGAAGTCAGATGGATCAAAGTTGCTAGGAGTATCCATCAAGCTCCCCCAACTGCCTAACTCTCCTTCACGATTACCATAAATATTCTGAAACTTCGGCATCATCATCGGAGATGAAAAACTTGTACTATTACTATAAGAAATTTGCACTTTTCCTACAGTAGCTTTTTTAGTAGTGATAAGAATAACTCCATTAGAAGCATCCGAACCATACAAGGCTGCAGCGGAAGGTCCTGTTAAAATTGTCATGCTCTCAATATCTTCAGGATTAATATCAGCTACGCTATTAGATCCTGGCTGTTTGTTCATCGTACCTCCAGCATTATCTCCTGAATTTACATTAAACATTGGAATACCATCAATAACATAAAGTGCATTATCATTTTTCTCCAAAGACTTTGTACCACGCATAACTACACGAGCCGCAGCCCCAGCACCGGCTGAAGAAGCATTTATTGTTACGCCAGCTACTTTTCCTGATAAAGCATTAATAAAGTTAGCATCCTTTATATTAGTCAATTCATCTCCCTTTACTTGCTGTACATTATAACTCAACGCTTTTTGTTCACGTTTGATACCCAACGCAGTAACTACTACTTCGTCCAAGGTTTGCGTGTCTTCACCCATTGTGACTTTTAGGGGTTGGGCGTTGGCAAGCGTGATTGATTGGGAGATATGCGGAGTAGTATGAGAGAAGAACATCTCATACTAAATATAACCATTAATATTTGTATTTGATAATTCATATATTTGTGTAAATATATAAATTGTTGAGTGGATAGTTCTGTCTCTTTATTTATGTTGTTATTATTTACAATGTATAGTAAAAACAAAGGCTGCCTCATTCCAAAGGCAGCCTTTTCTATATGTACAATTTATTGTAGTTTGTTGCTATTCTTGCGGTGGGAATATAAACCCGTTCCCTTTGTTATCATCAAAAGAATAACTTGATGGCTTGGGTAAATTCTTACCATTCTTACTCCAGTCCCAAAGCAGAGTCTCATCCTCTGTAATTTCTCCGGTAGCACTATCCCTCTTCTTCCCATTCAATGGATAATAAAGCAGTAAATTGTCATCGTCAGGATTTACCATCTTCCATATATTCGAAGCTATCTCTTGCGAAGTTCTGGCCGTTTTCCAAAAACGAACCTCACGAATCAGCTCGTTTGAACCACCAATCCAAAAGCCAATCAATCCATAAGGACCTGTTCTGATTTCCCGGTCAGCAACCAGCACTCCGTTCACGTATACATAATTTTTTTGACCATCATATACGAAAGCTAACATATACCAAGTGTCAGGCTGTGCAGAGAATTTGTCAGCGGGAACATCAATCTGAGAGCTTCCCGTCTTAATTTGTAATTGATTAGGGTTAATAGTTACATCACCGAAACGAGTATAAATCTCATCCATAGGACCAGCATTGGCAACCAATTTAGTTCCACAAATAGAACGATTGTTACTTTTGTAACTAGCCCTGTTGACCATAACTTCCATTGTCCATTGATCAACTTTGAAATCGTTAGGGAACATTTTATCATCCTCGCTCCCCGAACCACTTCCACTTGTACTTATCCGGAGCGCTTTTGTATTCACTCTTTGCTCAAGTACAAGTAAAGTCTCTTCTTGCCCTCTGATAATATTCACGTCACCTCCTGTAATACGTATAGGCAAAGCATAGTTACCTTCTAGTGAGAATTTTACATTCTTCAAAGAAATAGGAACATCCATCATTGCATAAAGAGGCATAAATGTTATTTTCTGTGAGATCTCATACATCTCTTTAGGAAGTACTATATAGTTAGTTCCATTTTTAGCATTATAAGCATCTAACTGAGCTTGATTACCAGCCTCCAATGTAACTTTTATTTCTTTAGTATCTTGAACAGCTAAAGCTACTTGCAGCCCTTTAATTTCCACATCTTTGCCTTCTTCCACAAAGCTTTGTAATACGCCGTTATTAGCTATATATACTCCTTGCTCACTTTGAAAATCATCCAAAGGATTCTTATATAACTCATTTTGACAACCTGTTAAGAATAACAGAACAGCTAAATAAATATTCTTTTTCATAATAGTCATTCTTTAATATTAATCGAACTTACCAGGATATACCTGATTACCAAAATACAAGGCTTTTCTCAACCATTTGTAAGGAGGGTCATTCGGGTAGTCATACTCCATATGATAAGTGCCTATACCACCTATTCTCTTACCACTGGGCAAATCGAGTGTTGCATAGTCAAGAATCTGATTCCCTTCCATGCTGTTCAATTCAGGACGTACACTTGTATAATAAGTTATACCACCAGTTTTCCACCCTTGTTCAAATTCTACGGTAATAATTGTTTTACGCTCCCAGTCGTCCAGATTCGGTTTATTTATTTTATAAATTACAGAACTAGTACTTGATTCCCAATATGCCTGATAGATATAATGATCAACCAATTTTGAAGTTTCTGTAGATAAGAGATCCGGCTGACCATCCATAACTAACATTCTTCCAGCAGGACGTAGACGGGCACTTAAAGTTTCAATGAAAACCTGCATCTTATTATTACCGCTAGGACTGATTGTCTGGTAGTTTGCTAAAGTTCCGGAATGTCCATATCCAGGTTCGTAGTCAATATCAAAACCATCAAGATTGTACTTTTCAATACTATCACAAATAGCATTTGCATATGCTTTTACTCCTTCAATGAAGTTTCCTTGTCCCTTTTCTTCTACCCAATATTGCGTTGCATTCAATCCTTTAGGAGTCAGCTGATCTCCCAAATCTTGAATAATCCAACATAATAATGCCTTTCCTCCTTTCACTTCCTGGAAGAATTTCAAATCTGCTTTCTGTTCATCAGAAAGGTAACCTCTTGTTCCCCAGAGAGATACAAAATCTACACTATCGGGTAACATCTTCAAATAATTTTGAGCGTTGTTTCCTTTTCCAGTCCAGTTACCAAACCAACCAAAGCCTTTCACATGAGGAGTTTTTCTATATTCTCTTATTTGAGCGAAATATTCACGCATGGTCGGTGTAAGATCTTCTTCGGTTTGGGCTTCTATTAGGGGAATCAGACGGTGCATTCCTTCTTGATTCTCAAAAACCTCTCTTTCTTCAGATGTCCAGTCAGAACAGCTTAGTATACTTAAGGCAGATATACCTATACACAAATACTTTAATAATTTCATAATTTTCTTTTCTTAAAAATGAATATCATTATTACTGATTAGGTTGTTTGGGCCTGTTTGAACGTACCCACCATAATTTAGTAGCTCCTATATCTCCACCTCCCAGCAATGTTGGAATTTCAGCCATATTAGGATTGGAATTATAGGCTGTAGGAGCAAATCTAAAGCGTTCAGGAACTCTGCAATCTTCTATTGAGGCGCCAATTCTTCCAGGAGCAGCTTCATCCATAGGTTTCATTAAATATGGGAAACCGGTTCTGCGATATTCGGTCCAGGCTTCCACAGCGTTCGGATATAGTGCCAGATATTTTTGCGTAATAATTTTCTGTAACTGTTCTTCTTGCTTACTCAAATTTCCTGTGTAATCATCCCATTTGGGTGAAGTATTTCCAATGCTTAAATCATGGTTATAAGTGCCATATTTGTAATTACTACCAGTGAGTCCGGTTGGTTTACCTGTTCCTGACAGGTATGTGGCAACTCCACTGACTCCTTGCTCTTGAAATGAAATATTTATTCCTTGTTCATAGAACGTTTTGGGGTCACCACCTATCAAATTGTATAGAGCAGCTTCTGCTTTCAGAAAATAAGTTTCGGATGCTCTGAACCAATATAAAGGAGAATTAGAATCTACTTTCGGACGCGATGCAAATTTTGCAGAATATGAGGTTTCCGATTTAGATTTACTATTCGTCGGTGCAACCGGAAAATAACCTGTTTGCGCCCAACTGCCAGAACCATATGTTCCTTCAGTAAAATATGCACTTAACCTAGGGTCTTTATATCCATCCAAATATCCCCAAATAGTGGCGCCCATTCTTGTTTCGTTATATTCATTGACAGATGCTAACATTGAATTCAGCAATGGCATTTTATCAGAACTTTTGATCTTTGCTTCACTTGAAATATCTTCGATAACACCGCCATTTTTAGGATCTAATGCTTTCGTAATATATTCTTTAGCCAAAGTCTCATCTATAAAATGTACTCTGACAGCTATTCTCAACATTAATGAGTTAGCCAGTTTTACCCAGTTTTGAACATTGCCATTGTATATCAAATCGTACTGAGCCATCACACTATAAGATATTGTATTCAGCAATTCTACTGATTTTGACAGATCAGCCAGCATGCTTCTGTAAACAACTTCCTGGCTGTCGAATTTTGGCGCAATACTTCCATCACCTGCTGAGTTATAAGCAATAGGACCGAAAACGTCTGTAGCTCGCAACCATGCTATATTTCTGACAATATTAGCAATCTCCAATATAGCTTGTTCTGATGGGGAATCCGAATCTTTAGCGATTTCATATATTTCATTCCAGGGCAAAAAGATTTGCGAGTAAAAGTTCTGATATGCATAATTCATTCTACTATCTGTAAAATTCCAATTAGCCTCATTATTAAATCCCCAATTATTATTATTGCCAAAATAACCAATATAGTTACCAGAAGATATCAAATCAGTATTTTGTAAATCATTTCCAGGTCCAGTTGTCAAACTAGGTGAACCTATAGGGATCACTCTTTGCTGCATATTCATGAAACGGGCACCATATTTAAGAGGACCTAATTCCCCATCGGAGACACCGTAAGGATTGGTATTGACAGCTTCATAATCACAAGCTGACATAGAACAAAGTGCCAAAAGCAGAATTATATATTTTTTCATATTCAATTCCTTTATTTATTTTAGAATCCAAATTTCAAACTCAATCCATAAGTAGACTGGCTGGGTAACATAAAGTAATCGTATCCTTGACCAAAAGTACCAGTGGAAGCTGTTAGTTCAGGATCATAAGGGGCCTTATTGTATATCATCCATAAATTAGTACCGTATACTGACAAGCTCAAATTATTAACAGTTCCTTTAAACCATTTATTGGGGAAAGTATAAGTTAGTCTGGCTTCCTGCAATCTCACATTAGTTGCTGAGTATGTATAGTAGGCATCCAAATTAGAAACTGCATCATAATAAGTTTTTGGATCAACTTTGAAATATCCTAATGATACACCACCTGCATCACGTGCATCTGCTGATGCTTCAGATACTCCATATCTGTCTAACATAGCTTGTGTTTTAGATATTACGATTCCTCCAATACGAGCTGTGAACAACAAGTTAAGATTAAATCCTTTGTAACTAAATCCATGCTGCCATCCCAAATTCCATTTAGGATTCACGCTACCTAGCTTGTAGGGTGTGGTGGTTTCTGTAGTTAATGCTTGACCTGGCTGATAGTCTACATAATTATCACCATCTCTTTTTAGCCATTCATTTGCATATACAGTACCAATTTCTCCTCCTTCTCTCAAACGGAAACGCCCAACCTGAATATCCGTTAAATCTATCAAGGTATTTGTTACCGGATTCAAGACATCGCGTGCCAATTGGATAATTTTATTTTTATTTGTCGTTGCAGTGAACGTTGTACTATAATTAAAATTACCAAATTTCTTGTCAAATCCTAAACTTAATTCAAGTCCTCTATTTTGGACATTACCAGCTTGTACAAACATATATTCAAAATTACTACCCAATGTAGCTTTCAGTAACTGATTATATGTATTTGAATGATAATACGTAACTCCGAAAGTTATTGTATTATTAAACCATTTGGAATCAAGACCTACTTCATAAGAACGAGTTCTTTCAGCTTTCAGATTGGAAATCGGATAATATTTAAAAGGTTTAAAGGTTCCTCCTTCAAGTTCGTGAGTGAGAGTTCCGGGAGTTAATCCTGTATAAGGGATCGGCGAACCTACCTCTGTATAGGAAGCTCTGACTTTCAGGAAACCTAAAGTTGGCTCTA
Organism: Bacteroides sp. AM23-12; assembly: GCF_003434395.1. Lineage (NCBI taxonomy): Bacteria > Pseudomonadati > Bacteroidota > Bacteroidia > Bacteroidales > Bacteroidaceae > Bacteroides > Bacteroides sp. AM23-12. The sequence continues at coordinate 48,542 of NZ_QTLF01000005.1, read as the reverse complement.
ATTTTTCTTTAATATTATTGGGTAACAGTTCAGTAACGATGGCAGACAAACCAACTGAAGGATAGAAAATCCACGGATCATCACTGTTTACCAATTGAGAAGGCTTATCGGCTCTCCCTGTCAAGGTTAGGTATAAGGCCGAATTCCATGATACCTCAGCAGAAGCAAATACAGCAAAATTTCTCCTGCGGCTGTCTCCACCGGTTTGACTTGCGGTGCTCTGCGTCGGGTCTATATTACTATATACAAATTTATTCGGTACTAATAGCAACTGCCCTCCATATCCACGTCCTTTTGTATCATATTCTTCGAAAGAAGTTCCTGCATTGATCGTAGCATGATAGATTTCAGCAAACTGTTTATCGAAGTTTACCATTATATCTGCATATTTCTGTCGAAACGTCTCGTTAGAGTATGTATAGCGTCCGTTTGTACTAGCATATGTGTTTATGGTAGATGCATAACGTTTATCTTCCTTTTCAGTATATGTATTATCTAAACGTACACGACCTGCCACATTCAAATAGTTGGTAATATCGTACTTTAAAGAGGCATATAACATATAACGGTCTTTTACTTCCGGACGAATATTACGATAGGCAATCCAATATGGGTTTTGTATATCCATACCAAAATCTCCGGGACTCCATTGCTGTTGAGAATATCCGAGTTCACTATTATAGCGTTCAAAATACTTCTCTTTCTCAAAATCTTCACCGCGCGGATATAAGTATGCGCCAACAATTGGATTAAAATAAGTTCCATAAGAAATCATATTGTTATAATACTCACGTATATAACTTGCAGATGCATCTAATGTCAGCTTATCATTCAAGAATTTAGCAGTATTTCTCAATGTCACATTGTAACGGTGGTACTTGTTATTGGGTACAATTCCATCAGAATTTACAGCAGCAATCGAAAAATAAGTCTGATTCTTATCGTTTCCGGTTGAAAGATTAAATGAATTATTAAAGGTTGCCCCTAATTCAAAGAAGTCTTTAGGATCATATGATGGTTGGTTCTCCAATTTATCCCCCCACGAATAATAGTTTCCTGATATTCCATATCTATTTTGGAATTTAGGCATCGTGAGTGGTGTCATAAACTCTACTGAAGAAGATACATCTATACGCATTTTTCCAGCTTCGCCTTTCTTCGTATTGATTAAGATTACTCCATTTGCTGCACTTGCTCCATACAATGCTGCAGCAGACGGTCCAGTCAATACTGACACACTTTCAATATCATCCGGATTGAAATTGGCGATACCTTCACCTGAAGTTCTGCCGCTTCCGAATCCTGTTCCGTCGCCAGTTCTGTCAGCTTGATTACCAATTGGTACACCATCAACTACATATAGAACATTGTTATCTCCGCTAATAGATTTGTTACCACGCATTGTAACACGAGTACTACCTCCTACACCGGAAGCACTGCGTTGTATATTCACACCAGCCACTTTTCCGTTTAGACTATTGACGAAGTTAGCATCCTTTACGGAAGTTAAAGCATCATTGTTAACTTTCTGCACATTATAGCTAAGTGCTTTTTCAGAACGTTTGATACCCAAAGCAGTAACAACAACTTCATCCAATTTTTGTGTATCTTCCCCCATTGTTATTTTCAATGGCTGGGCATTGGTCAACGTGATTGCTTGGGAG
>NZ_QTLF01000005.1:43972-46868 GCF_003434395.1 Bacteroides sp. AM23-12 | reverse complement strand
GTGATTGATTGGGAGGCATAACCGATATAGGAGATTTCTAACACATCACCTTTGGCAGCTTGTATTTTGAAATTTCCATCCATATCAGTAATCGCACCAGTAGCTGTTCCTTTCACCAGAATGCTAACTCCAATTAAAGGTTCACCTTGTGCATCTGTTACTGTTCCCGTTGCAACGATTGGTGTTTTTTTCTGTTGTTCTACTTCTTTCTTAGTAGAAAGTACAATATGCTTATCGACTATTGAATAACTGATATTTGTTCCTTTAAACAGCTGACCCATAACGTTAGTCAGCGACTCTTTAGAAACTTTAATAGATATGACACGATTAATATCGACGTCATTTGTGTTGTATACTACTGACATTGAAGTTTGTTTCTCTATCTCTTTCAATGCAGTATTTAGAGGTACCTTCGATAGATTAAGGGTAATCATTCGTTCCTGCCCATAAGCTGAGGCAAAACTCGAAAACAATAAAAGGAAAAATAACAAGTATGGAAACTTGTGTTTTATAATTTCTTTCATCTTATTCTTTTTAATTAGAAATAGTTTTTAGGTAGTTAACAAACATGTGCGGGTAATAAATATAACCGCCACTCATACAAAGGATCTATGTATCTCTGTTTCTCATATTTATAAATTTAAAGGTTACACTAAAAATGATTTTTCATAAGCGCTTATTCATCAGTAATACATTTGATACTGCAACCATACTAAACGAAAATAAGATTTTTTTTCGTAAAAAATGGTTAGACTAAGCATTTTTTTGAAAAATAAATACATAATCATTTGATAAATAGAGCATTAAGTAGTTCTGAAAAACTATTCAATTTATTACATTTGCATGCAATTTGCATATATTCAAATAACAGATAGATATAAAGAATCATTTTATGTTCAAATATTCAAAAGATGGAGTTTCTGTATTGACCATATTAGACACCAGAAGGGCTAAAATTAATGGATTATTTCCAGTTAAAGTTCAAGTCGTATTTAGGAGAAAGCAGAAATATTATTCTACGGGGAAAGAATTGTCAAAAGAAGACTGGGATAGATTGTTAAAGGCAAAAAGTCAGTTATTAATGGAGGTAAGGACTGATATCGAAAGTAGTTTTTCTATTATAAAACAACAAGTTAGCGAACTTATCCAAAAAGGAGAATTTAGTTTTGAAATATTGAGTATCAGACTTGGAAGGCATACGAAAGAAATCAATCTGCGTACAGCTTTCGAATTAAAGATGAAGGAATTAGAGGATAATGAGCAGGCAAGTACATATTTAAATTATCGAAGTGCTTTGAAGAGTTTAGAATGTTTTGGTGGTACCAATATTCCATTAGACAGAATTACTGTGGAGTGGCTGAAGCACTGTGAGCGGTTTTGGATTTCTAACGGTAAGAGCTATTCAAGTGTGAGTATTTATTTTCGAACCTTAAAGTGCATATTAAACCGTGCAGTACGAGATGGAATACTGAAAGAATCATCATTTCCTTTTGGAAAGAATAAATATGAAATACCAGAAGGACATGGTCGAAAGCTGGCTCTCACTCTTCCTGAGATAAAAAGAGTCATGTCTTTCCAGGATTCTACCAATGAATTAGAGGAATTTCGTGATTTATGGTTCTTCTCTTATTTATGTAATGGAATTAATTTTATGGATCTGTTATTTCTCCAGTACTCAAATATTGTAGATGGAGAAATCTGTTTTATACGTTCTAAAACATCCAGGACTACTAAACATAGTAAAGAAATACGTGCTACTATAACTCCTGAGATGTGGGATATCATTCATAAGTGGGGAAACCCTAATATAAGCCCACAAACCTATATTTTTAAATATGCCAAAGGGAATGAAGATGCTTTTGAAAAGATCAAATTAGTGCGTCGTATCGTTACTAAATGTAATAGAAAATTAAAAAAAATAGCCCAAGGTACAGGTATTGCTCAACTGACTACTTATACAGCAAGACATTCATTTGCGACAGTACTAAAACGTGGTGGAGCCAAAACGTCTTATATTTCAGAAAGTCTTGGTCACTCTAATTTAACTGTTACTGAGAATTATTTAGCATGTTTTGAAAAGGAAGAGAGGATTAGAAATGCTCGACTACTGACTAATTTCGATAATAAAATGTAAATTTGAATGGTGCATGCAAATTGTATGCACAACGCTACTTTTTGTGTTTATTGCATAGGCATAAAATAAATGAGTATACGATAATATGATGAATTATAGAAAAATCTCATTGTGTCTAATATCATTACAAGATATGATTAACCATATGGTTAATCATATCTTGTAATGTCGCATTTTATAAATAATAGAAAACATGAAATCAGTAAAATCAGCACATTCTTAAAAAAATGCATATTTAATGTGCCTATAATGTAATATATTACACTAAACTATATAAGAATTAGAAATAAAACCTTTATTCTTGATTTGTATTCAACGGCTTGATTTAAATAAACGTTATTAATAATTATATGGTTATTAAATCGTTTAAAATACAGGCGTTTTAATATAAATAACAATATATAGAATCATATTGTCATTTCAGAATCAAGCGAAAAATTAAATCAAATAGAGAAAAAGTTCTTTCAAAGTGCCCATATTTATCTTGGTTTTAAAGGAACTGGTGTTTCCTTTAAAACCAAAATGCCGTTCCTTTTAAACCAACGACTGCTCCGTTCGTATATTTTAAAGCTCTTTCATAGAATTGAAGATGGCATTTTTATGCACTAAGCAATTGTTTTATGCAAACACATCGCATAATCTTGCAATAAATTATACATTTTTTTTGCTATTTATTAGATTTCATAGACTTTGACTACCTGGCTATTCTTAAAAATAGAACACAAAGAAGTATGAAAGCAGCTATAAATTCATTACTCCCAA
>NZ_QTLF01000005.1:0-43962 GCF_003434395.1 Bacteroides sp. AM23-12 | reverse complement strand
AGGTGATGTGTTAGAAATCTCCTATATCGGTTATGCCTCCCAATCAATCACGCTTGCCAACGCCCAACCCCTAAAAGTCACAATGGGTGAAGACACGCAAACCTTGGACGAAGTAGTAGTTACTGCGTTGGGTATCAAACGTGAACAAAAAGCGTTGAGTTATAATGTACAGCAAGTAAAGGGAGAAGCTTTAACAGCGGTGAAAGATGCCAACTTTATCAATTCGCTTGCAGGTAAAGTAGCCGGTGTGCAGATAAGCAGCGGTGCTACAGGTGCCGGTGGTGCTACACGTGTTGTAATGCGTGGTATGAAGTCATTGACCAAGAATAACAATGCTTTATATGTGATTGACGGTGTACCTATGTTTAACACAGGTTCAAGTGGTGGTGACGGTCAGTACGGATCAATGGGTGGTTCTGATGCAGTAGCAGACTTAAACCCGGACGATATAGAAAGTATAAGTATGATGACCGGACCGTCAGCTGCTGCCCTTTATGGCTCTGCCGCAGCCAATGGAGTAGTCCTGGTTAACACAAAGAAAGGGAAAAAAGAAAAGATATCACTTACTGTTTCCAATAGTACGACCTTCTCCAAGGCATATATTATGCCTGAGATGCAGAACAGATACGGAACAAGTTCAGGCTTGTTCAGCTGGGGAGATCTGACAGATAAAAGATATGATCCGAAAGACTTCTTCAATACCGGTAGTAATATTATAAACTCCATTACATTATCGACAGGAAGCGATAAAAATCAGACTTACTTCTCAGCTTCCACGACAAATTCAGATGGTATTTTACCAAATAACAGCTACAACCGCTATAACTTTACCGCACGCAATACAACTAACTTCCTGAATGATAAGCTGACACTGGATATCGGTGCGCAATATATCATACAGAATAATACCAATATGGTATCTCAGGGACAATATTACAATCCCCTACCCGCTTTGTATCTGTTTCCACGCGGAGATAATTTTGATGAAATCCGCCTGTACGAACGTTACGATACAAATTACGGATTTATGAAACAATACTGGCCTTATGGCGACGGCGGACTGTCTTTGCAGAATCCTTACTGGACTCAAAACCGCATCAGACGTACCTCTGACAAAAAACGCTATATGCTGAATGCCTCTCTGAAATGGAAAGTTACAGACTGGTTAAATATCACCGGACGTGTCAATTTGGACAACTCGGATTATCGTAACAAAACAGAAAAATACGCTTCAACACTTGCCACTTTCTGCTCTGTCAATGGTGGTTTTGAAGATGCTATGCGTCAGGAACGTTCTTTATATACCGATTTAATGGCTACTGTTGATAAAACATTCGGAGATTTCCGTCTGAATACCAATATAGGTATGTCACTTTATCACACTTCCATGCAGACAATCGGCTTTGCTGGTGACCTGATTATACCTAACTTCTTTGCACTGAATAATATTAATTACGCTGCAAACTATAAACCACTACCGGACGGATACGATGACGAAGTACAAAGTATATTCGCTAATGTCGAATTAGGATGGAGAAGTCAACTTTACCTCACGTTGACCGGACGTAATGACTGGGATTCCAAACTGGCTTTCTCCAATCAGTCTTCATATTTCTACCCTTCTGTCGGCTTATCGGCTGTACTGACGGAAATGTTCGCTCTGCCTAAAATCATATCTTATGCAAAAGTACGTGGTTCTTACACAGTTGTAGCCTCTTCTTTCGACCGCTACCTGACTAACCCGGGATATGAATATAACAGCCAGACTCACAACTGGGCAAACCCGACAGTTTACCCGATGGACAATCTGAAACCGGAGAAAACCAAATCATGGGAAATCGGTCTGAACTTGAAGTTCTGGGAAAACCGCTTCAATCTGGACGCAACCTATTATCGTTCCAATACTTTAAACCAGACATTTAAAGTAGATATTCCCTCTTCCTCCGGATATAATAAGGCAATCGTTCAGACTGGTAATGTACAAAACCAGGGAATCGAACTGGCGCTCGGCTTCACCGACGAATGGGCAGGATTCAGATGGGCATCAAATGCTACTTTCACTCTGAACCGCAACAAGGTAAAACGTCTGGCAGGCGGTAGCACCAACCCTGTAACGGGCGAACTGATTGATATGCCAAACATGCCTGTAGGATGGCTTGGTAAAGAGAATGTAGCTCCCCGAGTAATCTTGACAGAAGGAGGTACAATGACCGACATATACGTGTACAATGAATTAACCAAAGATAATAACGGAAATATAAAAGTGGATGCTCAAACCGGAGGACTTAGTATGCATACGGCAGAGACTCCTACCAAAGTCGGAAATTTGAACGCTAACTATAATTTAGGCTGGACCAACAATTTCACTTACAAAGGAATCAATCTGGGAGTCGTACTTTCCGCACGTGTAGGTGGTCTGGCATACTCAGCCACGCAAGGTGTTCTGGACTACTATGGTGTATCAAGTATCACGGCAAATGCACGTGACAATAAAGGTGTACCAACGAATAACGGAAAAGTGGATACACAGAAATACTATCAGACCATCGGTACCGGTGAAGGCGGTTACGGAAGATACTATTTATACAGTGCCACCAATGTCCGTCTTCAGGAACTCAGTCTTAGCTATACACTTCCCAAGAAATGGCTGAACAATGTAGCCAATGTAACCTTCGGGCTTGTAGGACGCAACCTGTGGATGATCTATTGCAAAGCACCGTTTGACCCTGAATTGTCTGCTTCTACATCCAGTAATTACTATATGAATGTGGACTACTTCATGCAACCGAGCATGCGCAATATAGGATTTAATGTAAAAGTACAATTCTAAATTAATGAGAAAATTATTATGAAGAAATATCTAAGAAATATAACAGTCGGTACTGCTTTGGTATTAGTTGCCGGGAGTTGTACTGGTAATTTTGAAGAATACAACACCAATCAATTCCAGATTCATGAAGCTGACCCTTCTACTTTGATGAAGTCAATGATTGAGACGATCGTAAACATTCAACAGAATGACTCGCAGATGATGGATCAGATGGTCGGTCAGTTAGGAGGCTATCTGACATGTGCGAATGTATGGAGCGGCACTAACTTCGGCACATTCAATCAAAGTGATGCCTGGAATGCAGGTCCCTGGAATACTAATTTCGAGAAAATATACGGTAATTTCTTCCAGATACAGGAAGCAACTAATGAAAGCGGGCACTATTATGCTTTTGCACGTATGATACGGGCCATAACCATGCTGCGTGTTGCCGATTGTTACGGTCCGATGCCCTACAGTCAAGTGAAAAAAGGTAACTTCTATGTAGCTTATGACACAGAAGAACAAGTCTATAAGAATATAATGGAAGATTTTGCAAGCGCTGCCAACGTACTCTATAACTATTACAAAGATACCAATGGTAACGCACCGCTCGCCAGCAACGACCCTGTATTCAGCGGCAATTATGCCAACTGGGCAAGACTCGCAAATTCCATGCGACTGAGGGTGGCTATCCGCATCAGTACAGCATATCCGGAGATGGCAAAAGAAAATGCGGAAGCTGCCGCATCTCATGAAGCCGGACTGATCGAAGCAAATAATGACAATGCCATGATGGATTGCGGCTCGCAGACAAACCCTTACCAATTGGCAGCTGTAAGCTGGGGTGATTTGCGTGTCAATGCCAATATCGTTGATTATATGAACGGATACGGTGATCCGCGTATGTCTAAATACTTCAACCATTCAACATTCACTGGTCACACTCAGGAATATGTGGGCATGCGCTCCGGAGAAGATGGTTTTGCCAAAAGTGACGTTGCAGGTTATTCCATACCGGCCATCACAGGAACTTCAAAGCTATTAGTATTCTGCGCTGCTGAAACAGCATTCCTCCGTGCGGAAGGCAAACTGAAGAACTGGTCTGTCGGCAATAAATCGGCTAAAGAGTACTATGAAGAAGGAATCAAACTCTCCATGGAACAGTACGGCACAACAATGCCTGACAATTATCTGACAAATACCGAAAAACCGACAGTATCACATAATAATGATCCCAGAGGCCATGCATATACCATCTCCAACACCGTTGCCGTTGCATGGAATGACAACAATGAAGAAGAAAATCTTCAGCGTATCATTACTCAGAAATGGATAGCCAACTATCCGTTGGGACTGGAAGCATGGGCTGAATATCGCCGTACCGGTTATCCGGAACTCTATCCTTGCATCGACAATCTGTCTCCATCAGGAGTAGACAGCAAGCGTGGTATGCGTCGTCTGAGATTCCCTTACACGGAAGTACAGAACAACCATTCCAATTATCAGCAAGGTGTTTCGTATCTGAAAAATGGTGGTCCGGATAATGAAGCCACAGATTTGTCGTGGGGAAAAACTAATTAATATAACCTCCTAACTAGAATTAATATGAAAAAGAATTATTTACTATATTTTTTATTGTTAGCGTTGAGCACCCCAATATGGGTGAGCTGTAATGACTGGACAGAATCAGAAGCAAAAGATTACTTCGAAGGTCCTTCAGAAGAATACTATGCAGCCCTGCGCGCATATAAAAAGTCTGATCATCCCAAAGCTTTCGGATGGTTCGGCAACTGGACAGGCGAAGGCGCTTCATTAGTAAACAGCATGGCAGGAATCCCGGATAGCGTGGATGTCGTTTCCATCTGGGGGAATTGGTCGAATATTACAGAAGCGCAAAAGAAGGATCTCAAGTTCTGTCAAGAAGTAAAAGGAACTCGCTTCACCATGTGCTTTATCATCACTTCGGTAGGTACACAGATCACTCCACAACATATATATGACAATTGGGAGTCAATGGGATTCGCAAGCCAACAGGAAGCTGTTAATGATTTCTGGGGCTGGCCTTCGGACGAGTCTGATAAAGAAGCCGTCGAAGCATCTATCCGCAAATATGCAAATGCTATCGCTGATACGATCAACAAATACGGCTATGACGGATTCGATATCGACTACGAACCAAACTATGGTAATAAAGGTAACATTGTGGACGACGATGACAGAATGTTCATATTCGTAGACGAACTTGGCAAACACTTCGGTCCTAAATCGGGAACCGGCAAGTTATTGATCATTGACGGCGAACCGCAAAGTATAAAGAACAGACCCGATGTAGGCCCTTACTTTGATTACTTTATCATTCAGGCCTATAAACCCGGTAATGACAACAATCTGGACAAACGTCTGATAGACGGTGGTGTAGCAGGTCCGGGACTCGTTCAGACTTACGGTAGCGTAATGTCCGAAGAGCAAATCACAAAGATGACCATCATGACCGAAAACTTTGAGGCTGTAGATGCTGCTATGGATGGCGGATATCCTTATACCGACCGTTATGGCAACAGCATGAAATCTTTGGAAGGAATGGCACGCTGGCAACCGAAAAATGGTTTCCGTAAAGGCGGAGTAGGAAGCTATCATATGGAAGCAGAGTATCCGACAAATCCGGAATACAAGAATCTACGCAAAGCTATCCAGATTATGAATCCTTCTACCAAACCGTTAATTAAATATTAATTCACTATGAAACAGATTAAAAACATAAGAAACTTCTTATTGATATCGCTTATCGCAGGCGGTACATGGATCGGCTGTGACGATGCGAATTATAGTACATTGGACACGCACGTCTTCTTCGAAGAAGCTTTAACTGCAACAAGCACCAAAGTGACTGTTATGGGCAGCGGTGAAACCAATGTCACACTGAACGCGCATATCAGCAATACACAACAGAAAGACAACAGCTATAGTCTGGCAATAGATCAGGCTGCTCTTGACGCATACAACAAGGCTAATGGTACAAACTACATCGCATTGCCGGAAACCCATTACACCCTTCCGGACAATATTACGATTAAAGCAGGCGCTTATAATGCAGATCCCATTTCCATACATATCAAAGCATTCTCCGAGGAAATGAATGCATCCGGTGAATCATATGCTTTACCCGTACGCCTGGTAGCAAAACAAGGTAGTATTGATGTAATGCCTGTTACCGGTAGCTTGGTGATTCTTGCCAATAGTATCATGGAATTTTCCGCCCCGCAATTTGTTGGAAGTACAGAACTCGTAGCCCAGAAATTCTCTGAAGCTCCTGAAACCTACAACGAGTTTACTGTCGAAGTTCGTTTCCAGGTAAGCAATACTGCCAATCGTAACCGTGCAGTATTCAGCACATCCGGCAGCGACGGCAAGAGCTTGTTATTGCGTTTCGAAGATCCGCAAAGCGACAATAGTGACCACAAAGCTCACTCATTAGTTCAGATTCAGACTCATGAAACCTATCTGAATCCGACCTACTCTTTCGAACCTAATAAGTGGCAACATCTTGCTGTGACATACAACGGTTCTAAATATCGTATCTATATTAACGGTAAAGACGGAGGTTCAAAAGACGTTGCCGGCGGGCCTTGTATATTTGGTAATATGAGTTGGTTCAGTGGCGGTAGCTGGTGGAGCGGATGTAAAATCTTGGTAAGTGAAGCCCGTATCTGGTCTGTATGCCGGTCGGAAATTCAGATTCAGAACAACATGACTATCACAAGTCCAAAATCTCCGGGATTAGAAGCTTATTGGAGATTCAATGAAGGTAAAGGTAATGTATTTGAAGATGCTACCGGTAAAGGGCATACTATTACCACAACAGTCACTCCTGTGTGGATAGATAAGATTCTGTCTACAGATGAAGCTACTCCATGGAAATAAAATGATGGTACAATTTTAATATAGTTACTATGAATAAAGTATTTCAATCAATAATCATTACACTCATGAGTGCAATGATCCCTTTCTTCTCATCTTGCAGCGATGATGATTCGGTCAACGAATGGGATATGAGCTATGTTTCTTTATTGCCGGCAGATTATTTGAGACCGACTCCTTCGTTTACACTAAAGCATGTGGAAGAAGAAGGTATTGAAGGCAGTGTTGAGTTTCAGTTTATGGCTACAACACAAAAAGCTGTTACCCAAGATATAAATGTACACTATAGTGTCACCTGTGATGGTATAGATGCAAACAAAATCAATCTGTCTGCCAAAAATCTGTTGATAAAAGCTGGTTCTACAGCTTCAGAACCGATTACTTTGAGCATCACAGACTGGAAGTATCTGGAAAATACCAAAGAAGCGCTTGAGTATACTCTGAAAATAAAAATCGCAGATATCGAATCAACATCGGCGGAAGTTACTAATGCAGCATACTATCAGGAAATAGTTCTGAAAATCTCTAAAACCGCAGAAAAGAAAAAGGAAAGTGTGCTACTGACCAACGTCAAAGACTGGATATTCACCTTTATGACCGGAGTAGAAAATTCGGCATCAAACTCTGTCGCAGGAACAGGAACGAATGACGTTGCTACAAATGGAGTACCTTTCTGGTTGACAGTTGACTTCAAAGAAGTTAAAAACGTCACAGGCGTTCAAACAACCCATTGGGGAGCCGGATATGCTCCTTCAAAAGTGGAAATATTCTCTTCGGAGAATGGAGATGACTGGGTATCCATCGGACAATGGGATACTAAAGGAAGAACTCAGACTATCACATTCGACGAGCGGGTTAAGACACGTTACCTGAAGTATCAGATGATTACTGTTCCCAGCCGCGTAGATATCACAAGGTTCTATATTTATGCATGGTAATAAGCGTATGGAATAAGTTTTCCATCAATTAAATATCGGACAAGAGCAGACTTACAAGAAAAATGTATAAGTTTGCTCTTGTTTTTATATAGAGCTACAATCCACCTTTAGCAAACATAAATTAGATAAAATGAAAAAACATCATCTATTAGGAGTCATTCTTTTATGCAGTGGACTATTTTCCTGTTCTTCAGGAGTTATTCAGCAGGCAAACTACGAAGTTATTCCTCTGCCTCAGGAAATCAAAATTACGACCGGAAACTTTGTACTAAATGACCGTACTTCCATCGTCTATCCGAAAGATAACAAGGAAATGCAGCAAAATGCAAATCTGTTGGCGGAATACATTCATCAGATGTCCGGCAAAAAGCTGAAAGTCATTGACGAGCCAGTCACTTCAAACACAATAATCTTAGCAACAGGTCTGAATGCAGACAATGCCGAAGCATATCAACTAAAAGTAACCCAAGACAACGTAATCATCACAGGTACTTCAGAAGCAGGAACTTTTTATGGCATACAGACTTTGCGGAAGTCACTCCCAATTACAAACAAAGGAGACATAAGCCTTCCTGCTGCCGAAATCAACGACTATCCACGTTTCTCCTATCGCGGAGTACATTTAGATGTTTCACGCCATTTCTTCCCGGCCGACTCTGTCAAACGCTTTATTGATATGATGGCTTTACACAATATCAACCGTCTTCACTGGCATCTGACCGATGATCAGGGATGGAGAATTGAAATCAAAAAACGTCCGGAGTTGACCACTATCGGTTCCAAACGCTCGGAGACAGTCATCGGACATAATTCCGGAGAATATGACGGCATTCCCTATAGCGGTTTTTATACACAAGATGAAGCTAGGGAGATTGTAAAATATGCACAGGAACGCCATATCACAGTAATACCGGAAATTGACCTTCCGGGACATATGCAGGCTGCGCTTGCTGCTTACCCCGAATTGGGTTGCACGGGCGGCCCCTATGAAGTATGGAAAATGTGGGGAGTATCAGAAGACGTACTCTGTGCCGGAAATGACAAGACACTGGCATTTATAGAAGATGTCCTGAATGAAATTGTAGATATTTTCCCATCCGAATATATTCATGTCGGCGGTGATGAATGCCCGAAGGTACGTTGGGAGAAATGCCCGAAATGTCAGGCACGTATCAAGGAACTGGGACTAAAAGCCGATAAAGATCACACAGCCGAACAAAGACTTCAGAGTTATATCATTAATTATGCTGAACAGTTTCTTAACGGCAAAGGACGTCAGATCATTGGCTGGGAAGAAATACTGGAAGGAGGACTGGCACCCAATGCCACTGTCATGTCATGGAGAGGCATAGAAGGAGGAATTGAAGCAGTGAAGCATAAACACGACGCAATCATGACACCCAGTTCATTCCTGTACTTCGATTACTATCAGACCATGGATACAGACAATGAACCGCCTGCTATCGGAGGGTATGTACCTTTAGAAAAGGTATATAGCTACGAACCGGTTCCTCAGATACTCACTCCCGAAGAAGCTAAGCATATCGTAGGCATACAAGCCAACTTATGGACGGAATATATCCCTACTTATAGTCAGGTAGAATATATGGAACTCCCCCGTATGGCCGCATTATCAGAAGTACAGTGGACTATGCCGGAGAAAAAAGAATATGCGGATTTCCTGAAACGATTGCCCGGACTGATCGCTGTCTATGACATCAATCAATATAACTATGCCAAACATATCTTCCAGGTAAAGTCCCAATATATCCCTGATACCGAAGCCAACGTATTGAATGTTGTCTTATCTACTATTGATAATACTCCGGTCTACTATACATTTGATGGCAGTGAACCTACAGCCAGTTCCAATATATACACGGACACACTGAAAATCGGCCAAAGCTGCACACTGAAAGCAATCACTATCCGTCCCAACGGCAGTAGTGCAGTGTTGAAAGAGGATATCAAATTCAACAAAGCCACCATGCAGCCGATCACCATGCAGCAGCCCATTAATGAAAAGTATAAATTCGAAGGAAAGAATACACTCATTGACGGACTGGCAGGAAGCAGAAATTACCGTACCGGACGATGGATTGCCTTCTATCAGAACGACCTTGAAGCAGTGATTGACCTGCAACAGGAGATTCCGATAAGCAAAGCATGGGTACGCACCTACGTAGAAATAGGAGAAGAAATTCTTGATTTACGCGAACTTTCCGTAGCCGTATCAAACGATGGAAAAGAGTACAAAGAAGTAAAATCCGAAGTTTACCCCGCCGTCAGTAAGGAAGATAAGAATGGCATCTATACCCATGAACTTTCTTTCGATACAGTGCAGGCACGTTATGTGAAAATAACAGCCCGTCCGGAATATAACATACCGGCATGGCATTGGGGTAAAGGAAGACCGGCATTTATATTCGTAGATGAAATAGGGCTGGAATAAAACTTAAAAAGGTATGTCGCTGGGCGACATACCTTTTTTTAACATTCTCTTTATCCTCTTTATTTTTTAGACAATCGAATAATCCGTCCTTCCTTCTTATAGCTGAAGTGATTTGTATGCATCAATACATTCAATATTTCGTCCGGAAGATTATCAGTAGAGAATTCACCGGTAAACCGTTCGGTCTTCAGACTTTCGTCATCATACACAAACTTCAAGTCATATAGTTTCTCCATAATATTTGTAATCTCCAGCAATGAATGTTGCTTGAATTTCAGTTTTCCGTTAATCCACAGAAGAACTTCGGTCGGCTCGGCATATTCTATTAATTCAGCCTGATAGGTCGTTGTATTAATGTTCAACGTTTGTCCCGGTTTCAGCAGATAGCCATTATTGACGGTTCGCGGAGATTCCATCCGCACAGAACCTTGCAACAGAGTGGTTACTACCCTGTCCTCTTCTTCACGTGCCCGTACATTAAACTTTGTACCCAATACGCAAGTCTTAATATGCTTCGTATTTACGATGAATGGAGCATGCTTGTCACGGGCCACTTCAAAGTAAGCCTCGCCCGACAAATCAATCTGACGATCCGTACTCCAGAAAGAGTTACGGTAAATAAGCTTCGTAGATGCATTCAGCCAAACCTTACTACCGTCCGGAAGCACTGTTTGCGCTCTCTGTCCACCGGTAGTCATCACTGTATAATCAGAAAGTTTATTGGAAAGCAATCCCCACGCAATTCCGCCTGCGAAAACAAGTCCTGCGAGAAAAGCGGCTGCCGTGGACGCATAACGTCCCCATCGAACCGATATACTTCTTCGCTTGGCTTTTTTCTCCTTTTCACGTACGAGCGACTTAAACTTCGTCAGTGACGCTTCTGTGTCTACAGCATCCATCACTGCCATACGGTCGCCTACAAAAAGGGTATAATATAGCTGCTCTAGTATTTGTCGGTTTTCCGGTGCTTCTTCACACCATAGTTCTACCTGCTGACATTCTTCGTCATTGCATCCTCCCCTCAGGTAGTTCATCAAGATAGATTCATCCATGTTCAATCATCCTTTTACTATAAAAAAATATAATACCTCTGTTATTAATACAGTTGGCAGCGCAAATATACTAAACTAAAAAAGAAAAAAATATTTTCTCCCGTTTTATTTCGTTTCTTTCATTGCTTTCATTATTTTTGCTCTGCATAAAAAATAATGAAGAATGCAACAACCTCCTATATACCTAGATATTAACAATAATAAATCTATCATCAATGCCTTGAAAGCAGGCGAAGAATATGTATTCGACGCTGTCTACAGGTATTATTTCCGTAGATTGTGCGCCTTTTGTTCGCAATATGTCAGCGAGCAGGAGGAGATTGAGGAGATTGTACAGGACACGATGATGTGGTTATGGGAAAACCGCTGTAGTCTTATGGAAGAGCTTACTTTGAAAACGCTTCTCTTTACTATTGTCAAAAACAAAGCTCTGAACCGTATTTCCCATTTCGAGATCAGACGAAAAGTACATCAGGAGATTACAGAAAAATTCGAGAAAGAATTCGACAATCCTGACTTTTATCTGGAAAATGAGTTGTTCCGCCTTTATGAGAATGCTCTGAAACAGCTTCCCAAAGATTATCGGGAAGCATATGAGATGAATCGTAATCACCGGATGACTCATAAAGAAATTGCAGAAAAGCTGAACGTCTCTCCCCAAACCGTCAACTATCGTATCGGACAGGCTTTAAAGCTATTACGCATTGCCCTAAAAGACTATTTACCTTTATTTATTCTTTATTTCGGGCTTGACATATTCAAACAATCATGAAACAATTCATATCAAAAGTATGAGTGAACTCCTAGTCTATAAAGCCTCGGCAGGTTCAGGCAAAACCTTTACCCTTGCAGTGGAATACATAAAGTTGCTGATACTGAATCCACGTGCCTACCGACAGATTCTCGCCGTAACCTTTACCAATAAGGCAACAGCGGAAATGAAGGAACGTATCCTCAGTCAGCTATACGGCATTCAGATCGGCGACAAAGATTCCGAGGCCTACCTGAACCGCATCAAAGAAGAAACAAAGAGGACAGAACAGGAAATACGGGAAGCCGCAGGAATCGCCCTCGGATATATGCTGCACGACTACAGTCGTTTCCGTGTAGAAACCATCGATTCTTTTTTCCAGTCCGTCATGCGCAATCTGGCTCGTGAGCTGGAACTCAGTCCGAATCTGAATATCGAACTGAACAATGCGGAAGTACTCAGTGATGCGGTGGACAGCATGATTGAGAAACTGGGTCCCACCTCTCCTGTCCTCGCATGGCTGTTAGACTACATCAACGAACGAATAGCTGATGACAAACGCTGGAATGTATCGGATGAAGTCAAAAATTTCGGGCGCAACATCTTCGACGAAGGATATATAGAAAAAGGTGAAGGTCTCCGCCAGCGCCTCCGCAATCCGGATACCATCAAAGAATACCGCAAGCAGCTGAAAGCATTGGAAACAGAAATCCTGGAGCAAATGAAAGGATTCTATGACCAGTTTGAAGGAGAACTGGAAGGACACGCCCTTACCGCAGATGAACTAAAAAACGGTTCACGAGGAATCGGCAGTTATTTCCGTAAGCTGAACAATGGCATTCTAAGTAATGACATCCGCAATGCCACTGTAGAGAAATGCCTGGAAGATGCCAAACACTGGGCTACCAAAACATCTCCACGGTTTGCCGATATTATTGATCTTGCGAAATCCAGCCTGATGCAGATACTGGAGGATGCGGAGAAGCTGCGTTCTAAAAACAATCTCCTGCTAAATAGTTGCCGGCTTTCCCTGCAGCATCTCAACAAGGTACAGCTTCTCGCCAATATCGACGAAGAAGTGCGACAGCTGAACCATGACAACAACCGGTTCCTTTTATCAGATACCAATGCCCTGCTCCATCAACTGGTTAAGGACGGAGATTCCTCTTTCGTGTTCGAAAAGATAGGAACCAACATCCGCAATGTCATGATCGACGAGTTTCAAGACACCAGCCGGATGCAATGGGAAAATTTCAAACTGCTCCTGCTCGAAGGGCTTTCACAAGGAGCAGACAGCCTGATAGTAGGAGACGTCAAACAGTCCATCTACCGCTGGCGAAACGGTGACTGGGGAATCCTTAACGGTCTGAACGACCGCATCGAGCATTTCCCCATCAAGGTAAAGACCTTAGCCACCAACCGGAGAAGTGAGACCAATGTCATCCGGTTCAACAACCAGATATTCACTGCTGCCGTAAATTACCTGAACGAAGTCTACAAAAAACAGTTGGGCAAAGATTGCGATGATCTTCAGAAAGCCTATGCCGATGTGGTACAGGAATCTCCGCGAAGTGTACAGAAAGGATATGTCAAAGCCACTTTCCTGGAACCGGACGAAGCGCACGACTATACAGACCAGACACTGATAAGTCTCGGTGAAGAAGTGGAACATCTGCTTTCTTCCGGTGTACGGCTGAATGACATAGCTATCCTTGTACGCAAGAATAAAAGCATTCCCCGCATCGCGGACTACTTCGACAAAGAGTTACATTATAAAATTGTATCAGACGAAGCCTTCCGCCTCGATGCCTCTCTTGCCATCTGCATGATGATAGACGCACTGCGATTTCTATCCGACGAGAACAATAAGATTGCACGGGCCCAACTGGCAATAGCCTATCAGAACGAAGTTCTGCAAAAGAATCTGGACTGGAACACCCTTCTGCTCCTTCCGATAGAAAACTATCTGCCGCCCGCATTTCTTGAAAAGCAGAAAGAACTCCGTCTCATGCCTCTCTACGAATTGCTGGAAGAACTATTCAGCATCTTCGAAATGAGTCACATTGAAGAACAGGATGCCTATCTGTTTGCCTTCTTCGATGCCGTAACGGATTATTTGCAAAGTAACTCCTCGGAACTCGACGGTTTTATCCGCTACTGGGATGAGACGCTGTGCAGCAAAACCATTCCCAGCGGTGAAGTGGAAGGTATCCGAATCTTCTCCATCCACAAATCCAAAGGATTGGAATTTCATACAGTACTCCTTCCCTTCTGCGACTGGAAACTGGAGAATGAAACGAATAACCAACTGGTATGGTGTGCCCCGCAGGAAGCTCCGTTCAACGCCATGGATATCCTCCCCATCAATTACTCGACACAAATGGCCGAATCTATCTATGGGAACGATTATCTGCTGGAACGTCTTCAACTGTGGGTGGACAATCTCAACCTGCTTTATGTAGCCTTCACCCGTGCCGGAAAGAATCTGATCATCTGGAGCAAGAAAGGACAAAAAGGAACCATGTCCGAACTGCTAGCCAATACACTACCTGTAGTTGCCCTCAAAGAAGGCATCGACTGGGAGGAGGACTGCTATGAGCAAGGAGAGCTCTGTCCTTCGGAAGAAGAAAAAGCAAAAACTTCGACCAATAAACTGACTCAGAAGCCAGACAAATTGCCTGTCCGCATGGAATCCATGCGTCATGAGATTGAATTCCGTCAATCCAACCGCTCCGCCGATTTCATTCAGGGAATCGAGGAAGAAGAATCGGATGACCGTTTCATTAATCGCGGACGTATGTTGCACACGCTATTTTCTGCCATAGAAACAGCAGAAGATATTGATCCGGCTATTGAGCGCCTCATTTTCGAAGGGGTCATCGCCAGCAGCGAAAAGGCCGAAGAAATACGGGAAGTAGCCCGAAAAGCATTCTCTTCCCCGGAGATTCAGGACTGGTATTCGGGGGAATGGACCCTGTTCAACGAATGTGCCATCATCTACAAAGAAAAAGGGGTGTTGCAAACCCGGCGTCCCGACCGTGTCATGATGAAAGACGGTCAAGTAGTTGTAGTTGACTTCAAATTCGGAAAAGAGAACCTCCAATATAACAAACAGGTAAAAGGATATATGCAACTGCTTACTAAGATGGGATATAAAAATATCACCGGTTACCTGTGGTACGTAGATGAAGAGCTAATTGTAAAAGTGAAATAATGAAAGCCGCACCGCTCATAGGAATTAGCCGCCATCGGCTCAGTACTGATGGAGAGGGAGTCACTACTCTGGTGGCTTTCCATGGCTGCCCGCTGCGCTGCAAATATTGCCTCAATCCGCAATCTCTGCACTCAGAAGGTATATGGAAGAACTATGACTGCGGGCAGCTTTATGAGGAAGTCCGACAGGATGAATTATACTTTCTAGCCACTAACGGAGGCATTACATTCGGAGGCGGAGAACCTTGTTTACAGAGCGATTTCATTGATGAATTCCGTCAACTCTGTGGACAGGAATGGCAGCTTTCCGTAGAAACGTCACTCAATGTAACGCAAGAAAATATAGAGAAACTAGTACCTGTTGTCGATTCTTATATCATCGATATCAAAGACATTAATAATACCATATACCAGAAGTACACCGGAAAAAATAATGAAAAAGTCCTGCATAATCTTCAATATTTGATTGAGCACGGAAAAAACGAACAAATCATTGTCCGTACCCCCGTCATTCCCGCATACAATACAGAGAACGACGTCGATAATAGCATCCGTTTACTGAAAGAAATGGGAATCATCCAATTCGATCGGTTTACTTATAAAACACCTAACAATTGTCAGCCATGAAACGAGGAAAACAAACCTGCAAGATATTAAAGGATATCCGCAGACAAATAGCAGAAGCTAATGATATTGAGTTCATTACTTCCGAGTGTCAATATCAGGGTGATTGTCTGGGCACTTGTCCCAAGTGCGAAGCCGAAGTACGTTATCTGGAACAACAGTTGGAACGTAAACGGATGGCTGGAAAAGCCATAACTATATTGGGGATATCTGCCGGACTGGTAGCAATGGCACCAATGACTTCATGTAGTAGTTCTCCTAATAAAGGGACTAGTCAGGAAACTATCAGTGACTCTACCAATGCAAGTGTAATGTTTGGAGAAATATGCTCGACCCCTGTAAAGGATACTATACCTATGGTAGAGAAAGATACGATAAACAAACAAGAATTACCTGAACTACCCCAAGACATGGGATTAATTGAGATCACTCCCATATCAGGCGAAATAATAACAGTAAAAGACTCGCTTACTGAAAAAGACTCGCTTACCGACGTATTAGAAGTAGCTGCTGTCATGCCTGAATTTCCGGGAGGAGCACAAGAACTAATGAAATTCATTAGTGCAAACATAGAATATCCCGAAATAGCCCAAGGAGACATGGGACAAGGTCGCGTCATCGTTCGATTTATCGTTGACAAAGAAGGGAATATTATTCAACCTAAAGTGGTACGTAGTGTAGATCCATATTTAGATAAAGAAGCATTACGTATTGTCGGTCTTATGCCTAAATGGAAACCGGGAGAACTGGATGACGGAACGAAAGTTGCCGTCCGCTTCACAATCCCTGTAATGTTCAGGCTGCAATAAACAAATATCTAAGATAGAAAAAACTTATAACTGATATGCAATCATTTCTCCAACTAGTCGCTCATGATTTATATGCCAAGATAGGAAACGACCTGTCCCGTACAGTACTCGTCTTCCCTAACAAACGTGCCAACTTATTCTTCAACGAATATCTGGCAGGAGAATCCGACCAACCGATCTGGTCTCCTGCCGCAATGAGTATCAGCGACCTGTTCCGGAAGTTATCTGTGCAGAAAGCCGGTGACCCTATCCGGTTGGTCTGCGAACTATATAAAGTATTCCGTGAAGAAACAGAAAGTCAGGAAACACTGGACGACTTCTATTTTTGGGGCGAGCTGCTCATCAGCGATTTCGACGATGTAGATAAAAACCTGGTAGATGCGGACAAACTCTTCAGTAACTTGCAGGACCTGAAGAATCTGATAGACGATTACGAATTCCTTGATAAAGAGCAGGAAGAAGCAATCCAACAGTTCTTCCAAAACTTCTCTATCGAGCGCCGTACCGTACTCAAAGAGAAGTTTATCTCCCTTTGGGACAAACTGGGTACTATCTACCACCGCTACCGTGAGAACTTAGCGGAACTCGGAATAGCCTACGAAGGAATGCTCTATCGCAATGTAATCGAGCAACTCGATACCACCCGACTGAAATATGACAAATACATCTTTGTCGGCTTCAACGTGCTCAATAAAGTAGAGACCAAATTCTTCCAGCTATTACAAGATGCGGATAAAGCCATGTTCTACTGGGATTACGATCTCTTTTATACCAAGCAAATAGCCAAACACGAAGCCGGAGAATTCATCAACCGTAATCTGAAACGATTCCCGAATGAATTGCCCGAAAGTTGTTTCGACACTCTGCGGAAGCCGAAGAACATACGCTATATCTCTGCTTCTACCGAGAACGCGCAAGCCCGCTTTCTTCCGGAATGGGTACAAAGTACTCTTTCCACTGCCAACGAAGAAAAAGAGAACGCCGTAGTCCTCTGCAACGAAGCCCTGCTGCTTCCCGTACTCCACTCCATCCCGCAAGAAGTGAAGAACGTCAACATCACGATGGGTTTCCCGCTTGCACAAACTCCGGTATACAGCTTTATTAATGCCGCTATGGAATTACAAACGAACGGCTACCGTACCGCTACCGGACGTTTCACCTACGAAACCGTATCCGCTATACTGAAGCACCCATATACCCGTCAGCTATCCATCAACGCTGAACCTCTGGAACGGGAACTGACCAAGACTAACCGCTTCTACCCGCTCCCTTCGGAACTGAAAATGGATGATTTCCTGATCAAACTTTTCACTCCCCGAAGCGGCATCAAGGAGCTATGCGACTACCTGACAGAATTAATCAAAGACATCTCCCTTCTCTATCGGGAAGAAAGCGAGTACAACGATATCTTCAATCAGCTATACCGGGAATCCCTCTTCAAGAGCTATACCACCATCAACCGTCTCTATAGCCTGATAGAAACCGGAGAGCTGAATGTACGCACCGACACACTAAGACGCCTGGTCAGCAAAGTGCTGACCGCCTCCAACATTCCTTTCCACGGTGAACCTGCCATTGGTATGCAAGTCATGGGAGTACTGGAAACCCGTAACCTTGACTTTCGCAATATCATCCTTCTCTCTCTCAACGAAGGACAATTGCCTAAATCAGGAGGTGATTCTTCCTTTATTCCCTATAACCTCCGGAAAGCTTTCGGTATGACCACCATCGAACACAAAAATGCGGTCTATGCCTATTATTTCTACCGACTGATACAACGGGCGGAAAACATCACCTTGCTTTACAACACTTCTTCCAATGGGCTGAACCGTGGAGAAGAATCCCGTTTCATGTTACAATTGCTTGTAGAAGGGCCTCACAAGATTACCCGCGAATATCTTGAAGCCGGACAATCTCCTCAAGGTACAACAGATATCAGCATAGAGAAAACTCCGGAAGTATTCGAACGACTTCGCTGCTCTTATGACTGTTCGAATCCCCAATCGTATATACTTTCTCCTTCAGCCCTCAACGCCTATCTCGATTGCCGGCTGAAATTCTATTACCGTTATGTAGCCAGACTAAAAGCACCGGACGAAGTCAGTGCGGAAATCGACTCCGCATTGTTCGGAACCATCTTCCACCTCTCCGCCCAATTAGCTTATACAGACCTGACCGCTAACAGGAAAATAATACAAAAAGAAGATTTGGAACGCTTGCTGCGCAACGAAGTCAAACTACAAAACTATGTTGACCTCGCTTTCAAGCAAGAGCTTTTCAAGGTTCCGGCAGACGAAAAGCCCGAATATAATGGCGTACAACTCATCAACTCCAAAGTAATCGTCTCCTATCTGAAACAACTGCTGAGGAATGACCTGCAATACGCCCCCTTCGAAATGGTCGCCATGGAAAAACCTGTTGCCGAAAAGATAACGATTCAGACCGGTCAAGGTCCGATCACCCTCCGATTGGGAGGAACCATCGATCGTATGGATGCCAAAGACACCACCCTGCGTATTGTAGACTATAAAACCGGAGGAAGCCCCAAGACGCCTGCCAACATCAAGCAACTGTTTACTCCGTCGGAAACGCGTCCCAACTATATCTTCCAGACTTTCCTGTATGCCGCCATTATGAGCCGGCAGCAGTCTCTGAAAGTAGCTCCTTCCCTTCTCTACATCCATCGGGCAGCCTCTGAAAGCTATTCGCCCGTCATTGAAATGGGAGAGCCACGCCAACCGAAGATTCCGGTCAACAACTTTGCCTTTTTTGAAGATGAATTCCGAGAACGTCTGCAAAGACTATTAAAAGAAATATTCGATGAGAATGAGCCTTTCACACAGACAGAAGATACAAAGAAATGTGCTTATTGTGATTTTAAAGCCATTTGTAAACGATAAAATGCTGAAAGAATAATTTATAACTATCAAACAAAACCTGTCCTGTTATTCTGAGCTGTCACTACTTCTCTAAAGTAATGTGCTTAGAAAACAGGACAGGTTTTTATCTTATATCGAACTTATATTAGCTTTCCAACAACGGAATCGAGAAACTGAACGTAGAACCTTCTCCTTTCTTCGAAGTGAACCAGAGCTCACCTCCGTTCTTAGTAACAAAGTCCTTACAGAGCAGCAGTCCGAGTCCCGAACCTTCTTCATTATTTGTACCGAAAGTACTGAAATGCGTATCGGTATGCAACAATTTCTTCTGATTTTCTTCATCAATACCACACCCGCTATCCTTCACGCTAACTATCGCCATGCTATCTTCTTCTCTCAGTGATACCAAGACTTCCGATCCCTCGTTACTGAACTTGATTGCATTACTTATCAAGTTACGGATAACCGTCTTAATCATATCAATATCCGCACGTACTTCCATACGATCTTCAGGTATTTCCACAGCAATGTGGATATTCTTCAGCCCGGCTACCATTGTAAAGATCTCGCTCACTCCTTCCACTACTTCTACCATATCGATATTCTGGTAAACAACTTTCAGCTTACCAATCTGACTCTTCGTCCACTTCAATAAGTTGTCGAGCAAGGAGAATACATCCTCTGTTGTCTGATTGGCCATTGTCAGCAGTTCATACATTTCAGAGCCGATAGTTTCACTCGGTAAGTTCAGAATCAGCATATTGAGCACCATCTTAATAGAGCCCATAGGCGAACGCAGGTCGTGTGCAATCACAGAGTAGAGTTTATCACGTCCTATGATAGTCTTGCGCAACTCTTCTGTTTGTGCTATGATAATTCGTTTGGCTGCCACCAACGAGATCTGATGCGTTACACGAATAATCAGTTCCTCTTTATTAAACGGTTTGGAAATAAAATCGTTACCGCCCACCTGAAATCCTTTCACGATATCCGCCGTACTATTCAAAGCAGTAAGAAAGATCACTGGAATTTCGCTCATTTCTTCATCGGCCTTCATTTGCTGGGCTACTTCGAAACCGCTGATATCCGGCATCATCACATCCAGCAACACAAGATCAGGTTTTTCTTTCTTCACCTGCTCCAAAGCCTGAGTTCCATTGCCTGCTGTTACAATATTGAACTTCTCATTGGTCAGAAGCACCTTCAGCAGAAGGACATTTGAAATTACGTCGTCCACAATAAGGACCTTATATTCGGAAGGATTAATTTCCACATTCATATCATTCTATTTTTTATGTTACATCAGACATTTTTAAAATACTCAATCATACGCTTCAGCCCATCTTCCAGCTCGACGGTAGGCTGCCATCCCAGTTTCTCTTTTGCCAGTTTTATATCCGGCTGACGCTGTTTCGGATCATCGGTCGGCAGAGGTTTAAAAACTATCTTCGAAGTAGAGCCAGTCATCCGGATCACTCTTTCCGCCAATTCAAGAACCGGAAACTCATTCGGATTTCCAATATTTATCGGACCCGTAAAGTCATCTTCCGTATCCATCATCCGCACCATTCCTTCTATCAGGTCATCGATATACTGAAAACTGCGTGTCTGTTTCCCATCACCATATATCGTGATATCTTCATTATTCAGCGCCTGTATGATAAAGTTTGAGACCACACGACCATCATTAGGAAGCATTCTCGGACCATAAGTATTAAAGATACGAATGATCTTGATGCGAGTCTGATTCTGGCGGTAGTAATCCATAAACAAGGTTTCAGCACATCTCTTTCCTTCATCATAACATGAGCGATAACCTACCGGATTCACATTTCCCCAATAGCTTTCCGGCTGAGGATGAATAATTGGATCACCATACACTTCGCTAGTGGAGGCTTGCAGTATTTTGGCATCCAGTCTCATCGCCAGTCCGAGCATATTGATAGCCCCCATCACAGATGTTTTGGCAGTTTGAATCGGATCATGTTGGTAATGAATGGGTGACGCCGGACAAGCCAGATTGTAAATTTCATCCACTTCGGCAGAATAAGGATAAGTAACGTCGTGTCTTACAACTTCAAAATGATGGTTTCCCATCAAATGCTTTATATTGTCCTTAGAACCTGTAAAGAAGTTATCCAAACATATAACGTCGTGTCCCTCATTTACAAGTCGAGTACAAAGATGCGAGCCTATAAATCCAGCCCCGCCACTTACCAATATTCTTTTCATCTTCTAATTTTAACTATTGTTTTTCAGAGAAGAGAACTTCCCCGTCTTGTTTATAGAGGCAAATGTAAACGATTTGCTCATAATATACAATTTTAAAGGTGGATATTTTTTAAGAAAAGCAAAAATAAAATAGTTTCAGTTTCCGAAACAACTTTCCTGTGTCAAGTGTTATTAATAGAAACAAACCACTAATTCAATAGGATTATGATAATGAATGAACTTAATACAAACCTGATAGAAGCGGCCAAAGAAAAGTTCCCTGCAAAAGGACAATTGGCAAATATATTAATGGATACCCTTTATATGGGCAAGGAAGCTATCTACCGGAGGCTGCGTGGCGAAGTCCCCTTTACATTTCAGGAAGCAGCCATTATTTCAAAAGAACTGGGGATATCCCTGGACAGAATTGCCGGAGTTAGCTTCAGCAACAATGCAATGTTCGATATCAATGTAGTAGATCATGGCAACCCCTTCGAAACTTACTATGATTTCCTCAACAAGCACGTCAAGTTATTCCATACGCTGCGGGAAGATCCGAATGCCTCATTAGGTACAGCCTCCAATGTAATTCCGCAGACACTATATCTGAAGCACGAACTTCTGGCCAAGTTCCGTTTCTTCAAGTGGATGTATCAGAATGAACATATTAAGTGCAAACATTTCGAAGAACTGGAGATTCCTCAAAAGATAATCAATGTCCAGCAAGATTTTGCGAAACTTTCGCATCATATTCATTCTACCGATTACATTTGGGACAGCATGGTTTTTCTTCATCTTATCAATGATATACAGTATTTTTCCGACATACATCTCATTTCAGACGAAATGAAGCAAAATCTGAAAGAAGAATTGCTGATACTTACAGATGAGTTGGAAAGGCTTGCTATAAAAGGAAAGACAGACTTTGGTAATGATGTGCATATTTATGTGTCACAAATCAACTTCGAGGCGACTTACAGTTATCTCGAGACAAGTACACTACAACTTAGTCTGATACGTGTTTATTCCATTAATTCACTCACTACACAGGACGTTCAGATGTTTCAAAGTCTGAAAGAATGGATTCAGTCATTAAAGAAATTCTCTACACTCATCTCAGAAAGTAGTGAGATGCAACGCATCCAATTCTTTAATCAACAGCGCGAAATCATTGATGCTCTATAGAGTTCTTCCTAATTTCGATAATCGAAACTAACTGAATTTTATAATTCCAAATCATGAAAGTAGACAAGCTTATTGCCTACTTTTTTCCATTATACGTTCTTTTTCTATCTCTATTCTATCAAATGAGAAAAAGCTCTTACTCTTCAGAACTGTTTTCCCACACAAAACTCTCGTTTACATGCCGTAATTTTGCATAGAATGTATCACATAAAGTATTAACGTATATAAAAGAGAACAAACAATGAAAAATGGTATTGTAAACGAGTTGATTACTGCAATGAAAGAACGGATCCCCAAAGGACAAAATCTTGCCAATTCTCTGGCAGACATTTTGTATATGGGTAAAGAAGCCGTCTATCGCAGACTACGGGGTGAAGTAGCTTTTACTATCGACGAAGTAGCCCTTCTGTCTAAAAAACTGGGGATTTCTATTGATCAGATTATAGGTAACCACCTTTCCAATAGAGTTACTTTTGATATGAACCTGCTGCATTCGCCCAACACTTTAGAAAGTTATTATGAGATTATCAGCCGTTATCAGCAGATATTCGATTATGTGAAAGGAGACGATACGACGGAAGTATATACAGCTTCCAATCTTCTTCCCTTCACTCTTTATTCATCTTACGAATACATGTCTAAGTTCCGCCTTTGCCGATGGATTTATCAGAACGGGCAAATGAAAACACCGAACTCACTGGCAGAGATGCAGGTAGAAGACAGAATCGTGAAAGCGCATAATAAGCTGAGTGAAAGTGTAAAGCAATGTCGGAAGACCTATTTTATCTGGGATAGCAACATCTTTCTTTCCTTTGTCAAAGAGATCAAGTATTTCGCAAGTCTGAATCTGATTACGGAAGACGACGTGGCACACCTGAAAGATGAACTCTACCAATTGCTTTCAGTCATGGAGACACTATCTGTTAAGGGAGAATTCAGTGAGGGGCGAAAAGTCTCTTTCTATCTCTCAAACATTGATTTCGAAGCGACTTACACCTACATAGAGAAACAAGACTACCAAGTCAGTTTGCTCCGGGTGTATTCCATCAATTCGATGGATTCGCAAAGTCCGCAAATCTGTCAGATACAGCGGAACTGGATTCAATCATTGAAACGACATTCCACACTAATTTCAGAAAGTGGAGAAGCCCAGCGTATCGAGTTCCTGCAAAAGCAACGTACAGTGATTGATACTCTCTAAAGTACAAACAGCCCGGATCATTATCGACCCGGGCTGTTCTCCCTTCAGGATATTACTATTTATCCTGTCCCACTAATAATAGTTCCCCACTATTCTTAGATCATTCTATTGATTCTCTTCCTGAATGCGATGCACCCATCCATTGACAACAATCTGTACAGCAAGCCATGATTCAGACAAAAAAAAGATTATATGATAGTTGCTCTGTCGATCCAGATATTCTTGTGTGCTCAGATTTTTACCCTCCGCATTGGTCATAGCAAGATAATCAATCAGATTTATATCGAACACTCTCTTTCCGGATGCTTTTTCAGTAAGCACCAAACGAGTTTTCCGGTCTTCCATCAGTCTCATTGTATTCATGTCTACATAGGCAGTCGCAGGATCCTTCTGTTCCATATAGTAAGGTCGGAAACTCAACACATCATCATCCAGTAATGAATTATCATGTCCCAGATGTCCATTAGATTCTATAATCTCATAGTCATAGTCATTCATATCCAGTGTCCAGCTGCCTGTATAAGACTGGAAGCCAAATCGTACGATTTTTGTATCTCTGATCAGATTTATCGTCTCAGTCTGGTGGACGGTCCCATCGAAGTTGACATTGATGACTTCACCATACCAGAGCGTTTCCATCCTTTTATTGATGATGAGAGAGGCTTCACGTTTTAGTTTCAATTTTAAATCCGTAAGAGTAGAGACACCAGGTGTCAATGAAGTGATATCATATGAATCACGTGCACCGGCCCATGCCATAAACTGATATTGTCCGACAGGAAGTTCAACTTCCATCAGATAATTGCCGGTAGACAATGCACTTCCCTCTTCAGCTTGTTTAAACAGATATTTCCCATTCTTATCAAATACATAAAGTTCTACTTTATCTACCTGAGCATGAAACGCATCCGCAAACTCCATGTTATAGTCATACTTGAACTTCACTGACAAGCGGCATTCCGGCAGGTCTTCATTAAAGCTGTCGCATGAAGCTACTATCCCGGAACTCATCAACAGAATACCTAAGGCAACGTAACATATAAGGCTTTTTAGATTCATATTTTCCTTTTTTTCAATTATATATAGAGGAAAAGAAATAATCTCTTTTCTCGTTATTTCCTAATTCAGAGGATAGAATACTTTATTGATTCCATCAAAAGTAATATCCCGAAATTTTAAAAAGTTTTCGGCAACTTTGAAAATATTGGGAGTAAAGTTGTGGGAGAGTTTCTCCCACAACTTTTATTTGAAAAATCTATTTCTATTACTAATTCCGAATTACATAATTTCCTCTTGAGTATACCAAGTCCAAGGATTAGGTATAATTTCAATAGACAACCAGCCTTCGTCACTCTCATCCGGCGTTCCTTCGTCCGGATCCGGAATAGCCGGATATCCTGGATTGTTAAACTTCTTAACATTGATATCGTAAACAGAGTTACGAACAACTCCAAATTCACCTAATTCATTTGTTACAGCACTGGTATCATCATGTTTGATCATAATTTTGTAGTAACTTACAGCACCTACATAATAAGTAAGACCTGTTACAGTTATAGCTCTGTCTTTAGCTGCAACATTTCCTACATTAGCTTTTGTTGCTTTAAAATCGTCAACAAGACTGGTAATAGCTGCAGCATCAGCTGTAGCAGGAAGGCTAATTTCACCTACACCAACAGCAGCTAAATATCTATTATACGCAGTAGTACGAGCAGTCGGGAAGGTAGTAGGCTCTTTATCAGCATATTTAGCTTTCAATTCTACCTCAATCCACTCCATTAATGTAGCAAAAGTATAGAAGCCACCATTGATTAACATCCAGTCACCGACAAGTTTCGGATCTGTTTCCTGAGCTGTAGATGGAGTACCATCATTTGGCGCAGGTCTGCCATATTCAGACGGAATGAATTTAGCCTTCAACAGTACATGTGTAGTATAAGCATGTACATTATGAGTTGCAGTCTGCGTATTTTCAAGACAATATTCAGCAACTTTATTCACCGTAGTTGTAGGATCATTCCAAATTGAAGGAGCTGAAGTACTGGTATAAGCATTATAGTTAGCCAAAGCTTGAGTACTATAGTTAGGGTCAACTCTGTATGAACCGATCTTATACTGGTCAAACGGAGTAATACATGTACCACGAGCACCTAAAGGTTTTTTAGCAGGAGTCTCATTCCAAGTCAACGTTCTCTTAGATACAGGGAAGAATGTCTTGTTAGTAGCATTCAACACCCATCCCGCACCCGAAATAGTTGCCTTAGCATCAGAATCAGCAGTAACATATACACGAACTTTTGATACAACACGGTCAATTCTGATAGATATTGGATTATTAGTAGCTGCTGTCTCAGTTGCATAAAGAGATAAATCGACAGGTTCACCAAATGTTCCTGAAGCTTCATCTTCATCTGAAGGTTCCAACGAACCTTTGGCGTTAGACATCATAAATTTACCAGCAGTTGTCATAGAAGCCGAAGTATCGTCAAGGGCAGCATTTACTGTTGCATATGTCGTTCCAACAGGCCATTTTTGATCTGTCAGACTAGCAGTCTTTGCTTCAAATTTTGGAGATGGATTTGCAATAATCAATATCCGCTTAGAAGTTGCAGGAACTTTAAAAGCCTTGCCTGCAGCCCCACTAGGTATGCCATTGGCATCAAGACCTGCTTCATCATCAGTCAATGTGATATCAGCAGTTACAGTTGCAGCATCCTCATTCGCATTTGCCGTAAAGAATATGGCACGTACTTTAGTAATTTTGGATTCGTCCTCTGTTGCAGCTTCCTGATTCGGATTATGTAATCCACGGGTCTGTACCGGAGTCTTTACAGCTAATGCCACCCATGCGTCTGCATTCGGATCTGTTACCAAGTCATTATTGTTGCCCGGATTATCTACCGGCACCAAATCTTCGTTACTACAAGCAGCAAAAGCCACAGCAGCAAGCGCTAACATAAGAAAATTCTTCTTTTTCATTGTTTTTACAAATTAATAAAAGCGTTTGTAACTAGTTTATTTATCTCTATTTTCTTTTTTTCTTTTCTATTTCAGCTGCATTCTTTTTTTTCTTAGCCAGTTCCTCCAAATTCTGTCCGGCAGCTTGCAGACCCGATTTGGCTGCGGCTTTCAAATATTCTTCCGCATGTTCATACTCTCCTTTTAATAACATTAATACACCCATAGCATTGCTATACTCAGGCAGCTGCTTATTGACATTTACCATATTCAGATAGCGTTCCGCAGATACTAAGTCATTACGCGAAAGAGCAGCAGCGGCAGCATTAATACTGGCGATCTCATCCTTCGGATACATCCGGACCGCAGTCTCGAACACATCGATGAATTCCTGAGAACCCTTCGGATAGCTGTTGGCAACCATAAACATTTCATTCAGGCTCAGATTCTGAGGACGTGTCTTTATGATCTCTTTCGCTTCGTCCAGATTAAAGTTCTTAATCTCATAATTCACCTTACAAATAGCCACACGAAGACTTGGGAATATATATTTCAACATATATCGATAAGGTACTCCGCCACGAAGCTGCATCAACTTAGCTTCCCTACCTTTTTCAACAGGGATATCATTGATAATATTCAGCGCTTCATCTTTATATTCAAAATCAATCGTATCCAGCGCCTTCACCAGTCCATCCCAGTTTTCACCACCAAAGATGATATAATACTGATTTCTCGAGAAATCGTATCTGGATGCCAGATAATCACGTAGCGCCATCGCACGTCCTTCGGACAGACGTTTGTTATTTGCCAGTGATCCTTCAGGTGAAGCATAGCCTACAATATCCAATTTGTTTACCTTGATACTAGGATCAGACTTCAATTCATCAATCATCGCACGGATCTTAGCCAGCTCCTTCGGGTTATTCATATATTCCGGACGAATATTAATCTTGTTCACCTCGAAGTCGAGGAAACATTCCGCCTGTATATCACGGCTCTTCACTTCTTCCGCTTTAGGCTGCAAATAGGCAAAGAAAGGTGTTACCACGTAAGGTACTAATATACGTTCCAGTTCAATATCCCCAAGTGGTTCCACATCCATCAGCTGAATTTCGCCGCAGCCGCATTCGTCGCGCTGTACGTCCACCCGGGCATCGTCCATCCACGATTCGTAAGGCAATATATATCTGTATCGAATCGTATCATTTCTTTTCTTGCTACCCTTTTCCACCACATAAGGTTTTTCGTAGCTATCCTTCTCCTTCGCACTCATCAATAAAAGCCAGCGTTCATACGCCAGGTATTCATTATGTCCCTTGATGGATACTTTCGGAAGATTGTAAGTATGTGCAGGAGCAACCAGTTGCGGAATAAAATCCACTCCGTGTGCCGATTTGACCTTTACATCCTCCAGAACGAAGTCAATATTTATATAAACCGATTTACCGCGCTGTTCCAACTGTACCGGTACTACAGAGATAACCCCGTCATAAGAGCGTGTCTGGGCAACTGCCGAATTTATATTCTGACATAAGATAGCCAATACACACACGATGAATTGTATACTTCCGTTCATCATTCTATTCTACTTTATTTAATTACGTAAATAAGTGACACACTCGCTTTGGTGGGACCGAAATAGTTTTTACTGCTGTCTTTCAGTTTGGTACCACACGCCCTGCACGGATATTTGTCATATACAATATGTGCATACCCCACTCCTACCGATGCTTCGATGCTCCAGCGTTTCTTCAGAATCCATGAATGACCGACGGAAACACCCCCGCCATACAGATATCCCTGATAGCGGCTGTTCTGCATATTCTCACTAATAAACGACCAGTCCGGGAACCCACCGACATTGAAGTCCGCATAATGTCCATGCACTCCGATGAACGTACGTCTGAACTTCTCACAAAACCAGTAGCGGACTTCCGGCTGTATTCCCCAATGGCGCAGACGTCTTCCGTTGTCCGGCTTCCAGGGATTATAGTTCACCGGAACGTCCAGCGTCCACTTACGTGCCAGTCCGAATTCCAGCCCGAGATTCATGGTAGTCGTAGCGTCATATAGAAGGTTGCTTTTAAGCGCAATTTTCTGAGCTTTACTCTCGATAAAACATCCGAGCACCAATACTATGAGTATACTAACTTTCTTCATTTATCTTACGTTTATTAATTACCCTTTTGAGTGATATCAATTTTGATACGCTTCACCGTACTTTCACCTGTATATAAACTACCGGGCATAATTGTTGTCAGATACACAATACCGTTTCTCGTTGTTGAAGCCGTATTAGGCATTATTTTAATATAGATATGCCCGTCTTCCACTATGATTTTATCCGTATCATTTCTGTCCACCATCGAAGATGGCAGTAATTTTATCCATTCCTTAGGATTGTCAGTACCATCTTCCACTTCCCCGGTAAGGCAATGATAATCCACCTCACCAGTCGTCGGAAACGGATAACTATTGGCAGGCATGTATTTAAGTATGGTACCGCCGGCATCAATAGCCGCTCTTCGTCTGATATGAACCTGTTTTTCCAAATTTCCAAGTTTTAATGTTATATATGCATTCACTTTATCTCTTCCCTCAAAACTCTGCCCCACTTCACTATACATCAGCCAGCTTTGTATCAATACACTGACCGGAGTGACACGTGGAGAAGTGCTTGCTACTATAGGCAATTTTCCGTCAGCGGGACTGCTTAGCGCAAACGAATTATCAGCTTCGGCCATATTGTCGGTTATTGTACGCGCATCCGGAAAAGCCTTTTCACAATCCGTTATCACTTTAAAAGCCTCATAAGTACTCGCATCATCCGGAGAATAAGCTATAAAGACAGAATTACTCACACCCAGATAATAATCATTGTTAGCTATAATCTCATAAGAATTACTGTCGTCCACTGTAATTTCAAAATCCAGATCCGTATTCGACGGTTTAGAAAGCTTTGCATCCGCTACGGTATCATACCCCCGTCCATGCACTTTCTTTATTGTAAAAGTATACGCATGATTCCGATATATATTCATATAGTTCAGATCCTTATCTACTATCGCCATTTTGTAATAATAGCTTTTAGTTTCATAAATTCCCTGAATGATCAGATATGTACTATAAGTCTGGGTATTGGTTTCATAGATATAAATAGGACTGTTTTCGGTACTTTGTTTATTGGTTATCGTTTCTGCTGACACCAAAGGCAACGAGCATGAAGCATCGTATTGATAATTCGTCAAATTACCAGCATTGCCCATAATAGAAGCAGGGATAAGGTTATGCAACTGCCCCTGTCGCGGAACGTTTGCCACAGCAGACACTCCTTCCAGTTCAAAGTTCGATGCTTCATTAACAACCACGATTTTGGCAACCGCCCGAAGAAGCATCAACGAACTCCCGTCACTCTTTTCTATCTTCGTTGTATTATCCACCTTATCTACTTCCAGCAAATAACTCATCGGTATCGTCTCACCCACACCGCTGAACGGGATGCGGGCAGGAGAAGTACTTGCCGGCTCCGTCAGCAAGTTCGTACATGCAGTAGCCAGGGTAGTTGTTCCCTCAATCAACTTCTCAGTAAGTTGTGACTCATTGAAAACATATCCCGTAGAAGCATTTCCGTAATAAAACTGAGCCATCGGATTAGCTAATATCAGCAACTGGTACTTACTTCCATCAGTCCGCTTAGTTAAAAGGACATATCGCTTTCCTGCAAACTCGAAGGCCTGCACAGCTTCTACAAAAATAGCCCCTGTGCCACTCCCTCTGAACACGAGTACCCAGGGAGTCATTTCGACCGTATTTTCATCCCCTAGTGCCCTGGTCGAAGGCAGGCGGTATGAATTCGCCCGTGCAAAAATCTCAAGCCGCACCTTGTCTTCCGAAATATCTCCCGGATCATCCGGCTCTCCCGTCAACAATGTTTCATGCTCACAGGCGGATATCAGTAAGATGATCACCAGACCAAATATCTTCATTATATATTTCATCATTTTCTTCATCTTTTCACGCAACGTATTGATAATTAACCTCCTGTATCATCGGAATTAATTGTTCGGACAAGGAATAGCGTTCTGAATACACAATATCATTCAGATTATCATAAGCAGTAATATAATTCAATTGGTTTATTACGGGAATATTATACGGTTCATTGGCAAAAAATACAAAATCATACGTTTCCGGATTGACTAGATGTGTACTGCTCTGAACACCTATTCCTCTGATCGAAATAAATGTCCCTTTGGCAGTAGTATTATTAGTGAAAGTATCATCCATACAAGATAATATAGCTACTAATAATAAAAGGTTGAACAACCCAATATTCACTTTAAATCCCTCTAATCTCATTAAACATTCGTATTTACCTGACATTGGTACTCAGTCAAGCCTTAATCTGTAATCAGTCAAAATCTCATAATGCAAATGTCGGGATATTGCATGACTCTGCGAATTTCATTCATTTCTCATACAGACAATGAAAGTTATCTTATATGGCTAATAAAGAGGTCGTCCGAATGGAATATTGCGAAATCTAAAAATAAGGAGTAGTAAAACAGGCATTTTGCACTATTAGAATAAAAAAAAGACAAAAGTTTCAGCATTCGAAACTTTTAGTGTGAATTAATATAAATAAATTCCATAATAAAACAAGCCCCCGGATAATCTCATCCGAGGGCTATGTTATATACTATGATACAGGTGAAAAATCAGAGTGTTTTACGTTCTGTCTCCGTAGGTGCCACCTCATCCGGGATACTGAACTCCCGGTTGGCAAACAAATCCGCCAGTCCCGAAATCTGCTTCAAACGCAGCAGTTCATCCCGATCCATTCCGATATTTTTCATAATCCACTGGTCGGACATGCCGGCTCTGTCCAATTCTGCTACAATGTTACACATCAGCTCAATATTATGCATCCCACGGGCACGGTTGTGCCGGATGGTAGAGCTCATACGATTGGACAAATCCTTATCGATCACCACAATCGGAAGCAATCCGTTCTCACGCTTATAAATCCGTTTCGATGTCTTCAATACCGTATATCGGTGATAACCATCTACGAGGATATAATTATCTTCCTCTTTATTGTAATAACATACACAAGGCATTGTAAAACCGTCTTCCCAGATCGAAAGCTCCAGTAACTTCATTTCGGGAGGAGCTACGACATTCGGGTTATAATCGTTCGCTAATACTTTTTCTACGGGCACTGCTTTCACCTCGTAGACCGGACTTTTATCTACACTCATGATACTATGATTCTATATTGTTCCATAACTTGACTTCTCTTACTCATCTCCTCTTTGGTCGGCGAGAATCCCATGTATTTGCAGGCATGGTCATTCTTGAGGATACAGATACACATACGCTTGTAAGTCGGTATTTCCCTAAATTCCGGAATATCGATATCATCCTGATATTCCATGCGCACCGGCTTCTTGTATGTCTTATAGTTGCTATTGTCCATCACGATAATCGGCACTTTGGCATCAATCAGTTTCTGAATGGTGGAATCACTCAGACAGCCTCCTTTGGTTCGCCAAAAATGTACACTGACAGACAGTTTACGCAAATACCCCTTTCGGGCCCGTTCCGGCAAGGTAGAGAGCAGGAAGTACATAAACTCCCTCCAGGTGTACCCTTCCGGAAGTTTCACCATCTGCCATCCCATAGCGTGCGTACCGCCATACATACCGGTGAAGTTCACGCCATTCACCCGTCCTATCATCTTCCCCCAGGTGTTAGGGTCAAGCACCCGGTAGAGCGCCAGACTCTCCTGCGCTTCATTGATGAACGGGCTTGCTACCCGTTGACGTTCCAGATTGACTCCGGCACGATAATACAGGTCATACAGTACATTATAGTCCCACTGGAATTTTCCGTTTGCCGTCCACACATCCGTCGTCTTCCAGTCGAAGATGGGATAGGCATTATAGATGTCATTTCCGACCTTTGAAGTCCATCTATACTTATGATACATCTGGAATTTGCGGCTCATATAGATACATCGCCAGCGGTTAAAACTTTCCTGCGTACGGATACCGATCAGACAGCAGGTGCGTACCGCATCCTTTTTCTGATGGAGCCACTGCGCAAAACGCATCTGGAATTCATAATCCCACATGGTCGTATTGTAAAAAGGAAAATCCTCCTTCTTCATGGCCTTCTTAGGCATGGAGCGTACCCAGATATCTTTCTTGTTATCCTCCCAGGGCCGCCAGAAGGACTGGTACATAGATGTACACGTAGATACCCGGAAAGGCACGCACACACGGTATACATCCAGGATGTCCTTGTTCGCCTCCAGTATCCTGTCCACATAGTCGATGGTCATCTTGTATTGAATCTCATAGTCCATGTGAAACACTCCCAAACGTATTTTCAGATTATTCCGCCTGATGTAGTCGATACACATATTCAGCAGAACCCCACTATCCTTTCCTCCCGAGAAAGATACATAAATATTATCAAACTCGTTAAATATTACTTTCAGTCGCTCTTGTGCTAATTCATATACATTTTTTGTTCCTGTGATTGTTTTTTTTCCCATAATTCATCTGTTCATTTTTACATAGCGTGTCCACTTCTTGTCCATAGATGCAAACTCGAATTTCTCAAAAGTTTCCTGATCTTGTATCAGCGTGACAGAGTTAAGCGTCCAACCCGCAGGTATAAATGCCGTGACTACAGAAGATAGCAGAAGCGACAAGATCTCTTTTCGTTTCTCGTCCACCGCAGCTACATAATAATTATTAATGACAGCCTTTTTCCCGCTTTTCTGTTCAACCGGAATAAAGCCTATCACATCTCTGTTATCAATCGCAATGTACCAAACAAAATCTTCGCTTGTCTTGAACGGATAGTTATTATTTGCACGTATTACATCCGGATCCATTACTAGAGGCGCCAAAAGCTGATATAAATGTTTGTCTTTTCCTTTTAATTGTATTACCTGTATCATAGCATTCAAAAATAGACAGACAAAAATAGGTAAAATTTCCTCGTTTCAGCACAAAGCATGCGTAAA
Source organism: Bacteroides sp. AM23-12 (assembly GCF_003434395.1). Classification (NCBI taxonomy): domain Bacteria; kingdom Pseudomonadati; phylum Bacteroidota; class Bacteroidia; order Bacteroidales; family Bacteroidaceae; genus Bacteroides; species Bacteroides sp. AM23-12. The sequence goes on along the minus strand of NZ_QTLF01000005.1, from coordinate 9,917 downwards.
AAATTTATTTTTTAGCAATTCCCCCTCTTGTTTCATAATTATTTCCAATTCTCTTACCATCTGATGAGTGCATTAATCCAATCGTATTTTTATGTTCCGACAGCCGATTACTTTATACAAAGCAATATGGTTTCTTCCTTGTCCCTGCAATATTTTCTCAATCCTTCTTTCCCTTTCCAGTAAAGTCTCTTCATTATTTTCCACATGAAACTTTTTATTATACCTATTTCCATTATACTTATAAAAAACAATCCCTTTTTGCTTCCGGAAACGGAAACAAAGACTATTTTTTTCAATTGGGTATAGTCGTAACAGATCGGTAATTCTCTTCACGATTCTATCAAGAAAATTTCGTTACATCACTTGTACCGACCTCAATACAGATCTCAACGATATAGCAGTACGTATGTATCCAACTAACGAAACGGCAAACCTGAATAGCATCAATTATCTGCTGAATGGTATCCAGAAACAGACTTTTCACGACTCAGCACACCATATCTACAGTTGGGAAATTGCCGTTTACGATTCAGTAAAAAAAACCGGAAGAAAATAAAATCGGCGCACTATCTTTGAACCAAAGAAAAGAAAAAGTATAACTCAAAAAGTACAATTATGAAAAAGTTATCAATCTTATCAATGTTGCTATTATTCATTAGCATGGGAAACATTCAGGCACAAACTGTCAAAGAAGAATCCCGCAAACAAAAAAAAGCTGAACAAGAATTACTCGACCAAATGTTTTTCGATGAAGCTAAACAAGCTATAGAAATGAAAAACTTCATTTTGGAAGCAGATTATGTTATGTTTAAATATGGTACCACAGCTTTCGTTTCTCCCAACACAAATTTTGTAGCGGTAAAAGGTAATAAAGCTGTGGTTCAGGTAGCCTTCAATATTCCGATCAGCGGTCCCAACGGTCTAGGCGGCATTACTGTCAACGGGAATATATCCGGATATAAGCAGACTACCGACAAAAAAGGTAATATATCCGTTTCGATGAACGTAATGGGAGTCGGAATATCAGCACAGGTGAACATCCGCTTGAATAAAGGAAGTAATAACGCATCGGTAGACATAAGTCCGAACTTCAATTCAAACAACTTTTCATTAACAGGAAGTTTACTCCCAATGGCTAAGGCCAATGTATTCAAAGGCAATTCACTCTAAGGTAAAAAATGTGTGTTTAGTAAATAAACAAGTTAAAATATTTTAGCTGACTATAGGCATTAAATTAAAAACAACTATGGTTTAACACTTAAAAGAAAGAATATGAAAAAGTATCTGTTTATAGGATTAATGGCAGTACTTGCCACTTCGTGTGAAAAAGATCCGGATTTAAGTAAGCTTGACAATAATTTCACAGTTTACACCAATTATGACAGCAAAACTAATTTCAATGATTTCAAAACTTATTGTTTGCCCGATAGTATTCTACTGATAGGACAGGGAATGAAGGCGGAGTATTGGAAGGATGAGAATGCACAAGAAATTATTAAGCAGGTTGCTGATGAGATGGATACCCGTGGTTATACAAGGGTTAAAGTGATTAAGAATGCTAACATTGGGTTACAGCTCTCTTTCACGCGCCAAACAACCCAAATAATAGGAACCGGCGGATGGTATGGAGGCGGATGGTATAACGGCTGGTGGGGACCCGGTTATTGGGGACCATATTGGAACGACTGGTATTATCCGTATCCTGTAACTTATAGTTATAATACAGGAACATTGATAATGGAAATGGTAAATTTGACAGACCATCCCGAGGATACAAGTCAGAAAGTAAAGTTACCGGTAATCTGGCATTCATACGCAACCGGACTATTATTTGAGAATTCCAAATATAACATGCAACTAACGTTGGATGCGGTCAATCAAGCGTTTGACCAATCTCCTTATATCAAGAAATCCTAAAAAGCAAAATTATGAAAACAATAAAATTTATTCCGAAGAAAAAGTATATTCTGGCATTCATGATATCGGGCCTGTTTTATTTCAGTAGTTATGCACAGGATATCAGCGATAGATTGCATTTTAATGTAGACTGGCAGATGAATGCTCCTCTCAATACGAATTTTGCCGATAAAATCAGTGGTTGGGGTATGAACCTGGAAGGAGGTTATTTCCTTACTCCACACTGGAGTCTGGGGGCTTTCCTTGATTTCCATACAAATCATAAATATGTTCCGCGTCAAACCATAACTGAAGGTACTGCTTCGTTGACTACTGACCGACAAGAGTCGGCTTTCCAGCTACCATTCGGGCTTGCCGCTTCATACCGATTTATCAGCAATGGATGCCTGAAACCTTATGTTGGCACCAAGATAGGAACCATGTATGCCCAAAATACAACATATCTGAATACTATAAGTCTGACAGATAAACCCTGGGGGTTCTATGTCTCTCCAGAAATTGGAGTGAACATTTATCCGTTTTCCCAAAGCCGATTTGGTTTCCATCTGGCTGCATATTATAGTTATGCCACCAACAAAAGCGAGTTGCTGACCGGTTGTCAGGATGGAAATAATAATATTGGATTCCGCTTAGGTGTTTGTTTCTGACATGATCTAGATTCTCTCAAAAAGACAAGAGGAAGTACAAAATGTTATAGTTACTTTTGGCGACCTCTTGTTTTTTTGTTAAATTTGTAATATATAAAGTCTACGTTCAATATGCGGCAAAAGTTCAATTATCTGTTTATTGGTTTGCTATTCTCAGGATTGGCATTTTTCTCATATCTGTTTCTCTTGCTTTATTCCGACTTCACCCCGCAACATCTGGAAGTACTGATTTCTTTCAAGTCATTTATCCTGATACTTGCCGCCTTTAATCTAGTCGGTTTCGGAGTATTAATGATCCACAACTGGCAAAAGCGAAGCTTTCAGTTTCTGGTCAAACGAAAAGAGCGATTGATTATCGATTGCATTCTGACGGCAATTATTCTGTTTTTAATGAATTATCTGGTCTTGTCAATAGTCAAAGCCATATTTGAGGTTCCTGCACCATTTACTCTGAAAGGGTCCGGGCTGAGAATGATAGCCTTAGTCTGGCTGGTAGAAATGGTAATAACCAACCTTACTTTGACTATCAATTTTTACAGGCAGCTAGTTCTTCTGCACGAAAGAACGGAACAAGTCGAAGAGAATTCCATTAAGGCACAGTATGCAGCTTTGCAAAATCAGCTGAATCCTCATTTTCTCTTCAACAGTCTCAATACACTTATATCCGAAATAGAGTATGCTCCCAAAAACGCAATTCTATTTACCCAACGTTTGTCTGATGTATACCGATATATATTACAAAGCCAGCAACAGCGTCTGGTTACTATAGAATCCGAACTCTCTTTCATCGACTCTTATATTTTTCTTCATAAAGTCCGTTTAGGAGACTGCATCCGGATAGAGAATAGAATAGAAGCTGATAATTATGATTTGAAACTCCCCTCATTAACCCTGCAGCTATTGGTAGAAAATGTCATTAAGCATAATATAATTAATATGGATATGCCAATGAATATTTTGATCGATTATGATTCTGAGAATGGAAGAATATTGGTAACCAACAAAATCAGGATAAAGCCCAATGTGGTCAGCACCGGCATGGGATTAAAGAATCTTTCAGCCCGTTACCTCCTGATATGCAATCAGGATATTACCATAGAAAACAATACGAATTATTTTACCGTTAAAATCCCAGTACTGAATGAATAAAATTACAGCAGTCATTATTGAAGACGAAATTCCGGCCGCCCGTCGGTTAAACAATACATTAAATGAGTTACGCCCCGAATGGCAAATTACAGTATTGCCCGGTAGTGTAAAGAAGAGTGTAGAATGGTTTGCGGAAAATCCCCATCCGGATCTTGTTTTTCTCGACATACAATTGACAGACGGCATTTCATTCACATTCATCGAACAGGCACAACCAGAAAGTACTATCATTTTCACCACTGCGTATGATGAATATGCCATTCGGGCATTTACAGTCAACAGTATCGATTATTTACTTAAGCCGATTGATAACATCCGACTGGAAGAAGCAATTGTAAAGTTCGAACATCTGACTACCAAATACCTGAATCAGGGGCAAAAGCCAATTGACTTAATGGAAATTTTACAAAACATCACCCAACCGGGAAAGAAATACCGTACCCGTTTCCCAATCTCAGGCGATGACAAACTTTTTACCTTACAAGTGGAAGACATTGCTTATTTTTATTCAGAAAATAAAGTAACCTTTGCCGTAACCAAGCAAAATAGAGAATTTATCATTGACCTTTCTTTGGACAAGCTTATGGAACAACTCGATCCGGATGTTTTTTTCCGAAGCAATCGGCAAACAGTAGTTAGCATCAATGCCATCGTAAAGGTTGAGTCATATTTTCTGGGAAAAGCAATCTTACATGTAAAGCCGCCTTTTAAAGATAAGATAATTGTCAGCCGTGACAAAATAGCTCCTTTAAAACTTTGGCTAAATTATTAAATTTCAGCAGAGTTAATTCTGCATGTCTCAATATTCATATTCCCAATCAATTGCTTTTTCACTCAGTAAGATTAATAAGAAAAGCTCCGATCCCGTTAAGAACCAGAGCTTTTCCTAATTATAAAAATCAAAAGAAGCGGTGCGTACGGGACTCGAACCCGTGACCCCATGCGTGACAGGCATGTATTCTAACCAACTGAACTAACGCACCAAAATTTCCTTTTTAATTCGCATCTCTCCCGATTGCGGATGCAAAGGTAGACATTTTTTTGAAACCTACAATAGCAAGAGTATCTTTTTTCTGAAAAAGTGTGTTTATTAAGAATTATCACGTACATTTGCAAGCATTACTATAAATAGAAAATAGAATGAAAAATACACCAATCGAACGAAATGTGATTGACGAAACGATTAATGAGTTTCAAATTGTCGACTTTTCGAAGGCTACTATCCGTGAAGTGAAAGCGATAGCTTCAAAGGCGGAAGCAGTATCAGGCGTTGAATTTATCAAGATGGAAATGGGTGTTCCGGGACTTCCGGCCTCTGCCGTAGGAGTAAAAGCGGAAATCGAAGCGCTGCAAAACGGAATTGCCAGCCTGTATCCCGATATCAACGGATTGCCGGAACTCAAAAAAGAAGCGTCCGACTTTATCAAAGCATTCATCAATGTAGATTTAAGCCCGGAGGGATGCGTACCCGTTACCGGCTCTATGCAGGGAACATTCGCTTCGTTCCTTACTTGCAGCCAGTGCGATGAAAAGAAAGACACGATCCTGTTTATCGATCCGGGATTTCCCGTACAGAAACAGCAGTTGGTAGTGATGGGACAAAAGTATGAGACATTTGATGTCTACGACTACCGCGGTGACAAGCTGAAAGAAAAGCTGGAAAGCTATCTGAGAAAAGGAAATATATCGGCTATTATCTACTCAAACCCCAATAACCCGAGCTGGATTTGCCTGAAAGACGAAGAGTTGCGCATCATCGGCGAACTTGCCACCCAATATGACGTAATCGTACTGGAAGACCTGGCATACTTTGCAATGGATTTCCGTCAGGATCTGAGCACTCCTTATCAAGCTCCGTTCCAGCCTTCGGTAGCTCACTACACAGATAATTATGTGTTGCTGATTTCCGGTTCCAAAGCCTTCAGCTATGCCGGACAACGTATCGGCGTGAGCTGCATTTCCGATAAGTTGTATCACCGCAGCTATCCCGGACTGACGAAGCGTTATGGCGGGGGAACATTCGGCACGGTCTTCATCCACCGCATACTCTATGCACTGTCTTCCGGCACAAGCCACTCCGCACAGTATGCGATGGCTGCCATGCTGAAAGCTGCCAATGAAGGTCAATACAACTTCCTCAGCGAAGTGAAGGTATATGGTGACAGAGCGCAGAAGTTAAAAGAGATTTTCCTCCGTCACGGATTCTATCTGGTATATGACAATGACTTGGGCGATCCGATTGCCGACGGATTTTACTTCACCATCGGCTATCCGGGAATGACAAGCGGCGAACTTGCCAAAGAACTGATGTACTATGGAGTGAGCGCCATTTCACTGGTCACCACCGGAAGCCACCAGGAAGGATTACGCGCGTGTACCTCTTTTATTAAAGACCACCAGTACGCACAGCTCGACGAAAGAATGAAGCTGTTTGCCGAACATCACCCGATTGCCTGACAGCCAAATAGCGTATTTATGCCGGAACTGATGTTCATGTCAGATGCGGATATTCATAAAAGCTGCTCTTAAAACAAAAAAAATGGGAAAGTATGGCTATTATTCCATTTCTTTTCTTATATTAGTGGCACGAATATCAATCTGATGGCATGAATATAGACTCTGACATATTTAAAATTCAATCGAATAATGTATTGCCATCACGAGGAAAGATTCTCATCTCCGAACCTTTCCTTCGTGATGCCACATTCGGCAGATCTGTAGTTCTGTTGATCGACCATACCGAAGAAGGCAGCATGGGGCTGATTATCAACAAACAACTGCCGATATTTGTCAACGACATTATCAAAGAATTCAAGTATATCGAAAATATACCTTTATACAAAGGCGGACCTATCGCTACAGATACCCTGTTCTACCTTCATACACTGGCAGACATTCCGGGTGCCATACCTATCAGCAAAGGACTGTATCTGAACGGTGACTTTGATGAGATAAAGAAATACATACTGCAAGGAAACAAAGTAGACCGCTACATCCGCTTCTTCCTGGGATACTCCGGCTGGGAAAGTGAACAACTGAGCACCGAACTCAAAGAGAACACATGGCTCGTCTCCAAAGAAGAGAATGCCTATCTGATGAACGGAGACACCAAGGATATGTGGAAACAAGCCTTGGAGAAACTAGGCAGCAAGTATGAAACCTGGTCACGCTTTCCGCAAGTGCCGACTTTCAATTAATGTCTCTTCGGATTCAGATACTGGAAGATAGCAGCATCTTTGTAACATCCACCGACCTGTAACCAATCCTTCAACAGTCCGCACTGGACGAAACCGCAGGAAGTAAACAGTTTCATACAGACTTCATTGTCCGTAGCCACATGGGCATAAAGTTGAGTCAGCGACAAGAAATCGAAAGCATACTCGCACAGCAACTGCAAAGCGTCCGATGCGTAACCTTGCCGGCGATAGTCTTTATGAACGGCTATGCCGACCTCACCACGAGAGTGGAGAGGAACAAAATCCGTGATATCAATCGTCCCCAATATCCGATGATCGGACTTACTCATTATCATCAGGCGCAACTGCTTGTCGGCAAACACATCACACTGGGAACCCTCTATATATTGCCGGAGCACGTAGCGGGAATAAGGAACGGTAAAATTACTGATATCCCACATGGAAGGGTCATTCTCCATCTCATACATCACATCCATATCTTCCGGCTCTACCGCACGAAGATAGATGCGGTCATTACTTAAAAAAGACTGTTTCATACCGGCTTATTCTTTATTAATATGGAGTTCGTTACGAAGTCTTTTCTCGCTGGGCAGACAGAAAAGGGAAGCGGTCAGCCCGATCAGCATACAGAGATTTCCGGTGTTGCTAAGGGTCAGATAATAGCACAATACGTTGAGGACGATGGCCACTTCGAGCAATCCGAGGCGTACCATGCTCCACTGCACATAACGCTTCAATGCAAGAGGAATCGTCAGGAAGTCTATCTTCTTTTTCAGTACCAGACTGAACAGTTTCAAGGTAAGCGGCACACACAAGGCGGTCAGCAAGATACCTGCCGTCTCCATATAATAGGTGGCCTGTGGGTTATCGACCAAAGCTCCCACAGGAAGAAGGTCGAACTCCCCTGCCCCAAGCAAAAAGGCGGGAAGCACCCAAAAGAAAACATAACTGATATTCAAATTTCTCACTGCGCGTTTTATCTGTTCTTCCATGTTAGTTACGATATTCGTTCAAATAATAAAGTTAGATTATACGGTTCCGGTAAAAAGAGTCCGGTTGACAATACTGCGTCCCAGAGTGATCTCATCGGCATACTCCAGTTCATCACCAACGGAGATGCCCCGTGCTATTACGCTGAGTTTGACCCCCATCTTCTCCAGTTTACGGTAGATGTAGAAGTTGGTGGTATCTCCTTCCATCGTGGTGCTCAAAGCGAGGATGACTTCCTTGATTCCTCCTTCGGATACCCGCTGTACGAGACTTTCTATTTGCAGGTCGCTCGGTCCTACCCCGTCCATTGGCGAGATCACTCCGCCCAGTACGTGGTAAAGTCCCCGATACTGCTGGGTGGCTTCTACCGCCATCACATCGCGGATATTCTCTACCACACAGACGGTAGAGGCGTCACGCTGCGGATTGGCACAAATCTGACAAGTCTCGGTATCAGATATATTATGACATACTTTACAGTACTTTACTTCACGTTTCAGCGTAATGATGGAGTTGCCGAATGCCTCCACAGTAGCCGTGTCCTGCCGGAGCAGATGTAATACAAGCCGCATAGCCGTCTTACGCCCGATGCCCGGAAGTTTGGAAAATTCGCCTACTGCCTTTTCGAGCAGTACGGAAGGATATTGTTGGTTCATAGATTACGAATGAAATTCTATCTGTTTCGGGCGCAAAGATACGGATTATTGTTTTTAATACAAAGAAAGTATTACCTTTGCAGCCGATATGATGATATTAGTCATTATTATATGCTATTTTGCGGGCTTGTTGTTAATAGCCCACATCACCGGACATAAAGGCGGATCAAATGCAGCGTTCTTTAAAGGAGAAAACAAATCACCCTGGTATATAGTCTCCTTCGGCATGATTGGCGCGTCTATTTCCGGCGTGACCTTCGTATCCGTGCCGGGCATGGTTCGCGGAATGGACATGACGTATATGCAGACCGTATTCGGATTCTTCTTCGGCTATATGATCGTAGCACACATATTGCTGCCTCTTTATTACAGGCTGAATCTGACGAGTATCTACGGATACCTCGGCACACGCATCGGCGTGCATACCTACCGCACCGGCTCTTTCTTCTTCCTGCTCTCCCGTATGCTGGGAACGGCAGCCAAACTATATCTCGTCTGTCTGATCCTCCATACGCACGTATTTCAGGATATGCACGTCCCTTTCTGGGTGATTGCCGTCGGCTCCGTGGCCCTCGTGTGGATATACACCCACAAAAGCGGCATCAAGACAATCGTATGGACGGACACCCTGCAAACATTCTGCCTGATCGCAGCCCTGCTATTCATCATCTACTTCACCATACAGAAGCTGGATATAGGCTTTGACGGCATCGTACAGACCATCCGCCACAGCGAACACAGCCGCATCTTCGTATTCGACGACTGGATGTCCCGCCAGAACTTCTTCAAACAGTTCTTCAGCGGCATCTTTATCGTCATCGTCATGACCGGACTCGATCAGGACATGATGCAGAAGAACCTCTCCTGCCGTAATCTGCACGAAGCCCAAAAGAATATGTACTGCTACGGATTCTCGTTCATCCCGCTGAATTTTCTGTTTCTGTGCCTGGGCATTCTGCTGATTGCATTAGCGGGACAAATGCAACTGGAACTACCGGCCATGAATGACGATATCCTTCCCATGTTTGCCACACAAGGATATCTGGGACAGTCGGTACTGGTTCTTTTCACCATCGGCATCATCGCCGCAGCTTTCAGCAACTCAGACTCCGCGCTGACCGCCATGACCACCAGCGTATGTATAGACCTGCTGAACACGGACAAAGACACGGAAGAAACAGCCCGTCGCAAAAGAAAGAAAGTACACCTGTCCCTCTCCATCCTGCTGGCTTTCTTTATCTGCCTGGTGGAGATGCTGAACAACAAAAGCGTGATTGACGCGATCTACATCATCGCCTCCTACACATACGGGCCTTTGCTGGGCATGTTCGCCTTCGGACTGTTCACCCGGCGCCGGACTA
>NZ_QTLF01000049.1:0-22213 GCF_003434395.1 Bacteroides sp. AM23-12 | reverse complement strand
GCAAAGACTTTGCAGATTTCGTATATTGGTATGCAAACACAAGAAGTGGCAATCAAGCCAATGGTGAAAGTTACACTGAAATCAGATGCACAAAATCTTGATGAGGTTATTGTTGTGGCTTATGGTACTGCGAAGAAGTCTTCATTCACAGGATCAGCTGCTGTCATTAAGGCAGATAAAATCGTTTCCGGTTCCAAAGAATCTTTTGACAAGGCATTGTCCGGTAAAATGGCAGGTGTGCGCACAGCCTCAGCAACTGGTGACCCAGGATCTATGGCCGAAATCAACATTCGCGGTGTCGGTTCTATCAGTGCTTCTAAAAGCCCGTTGTATGTTATTGACGGTGTTGTAACAAAAGCTGATGACGACATGAACTACTACGGTAAGACTCAAAGCGTATTGAGTACACTGAATCCTGAAGACATTGAGAGCATGACTGTTCTGAAAGATGCCGCTGCTGCTTCATTGTACGGTTCACGTGCCGCAAACGGTGTTATCATCATTACCACAAAGAAAGGTAAAGAAGGAAAAACGAATGTCAGCTATTCAGGTGAAGTAGGCTGGAACAAGATGGCTGTAAATGCTTTCAATATGATGGGATCAGCCGACTTGATTGACTACACTCGCGAATCATTAGCCAACTGTCTGGTTACTTACGGAATAACAGATAGCAAACAAGCAGCATTGAACAACATAGATAACGGAGGTGATATGTTCATTCCTCTGCTCGACTCACCGGCTACTGTTGCTGACTTTATCCATGACCCATCCGGTAAAGTAAATACGAACTGGAAGAAAGAAATCTATCGTACTGCTTTCACTCAAGATCACCAGGTATCTATCAACGGCGGTTCGTCAAAGACTCAGTTCTATGCCGGAGTTGGCTACAATAAGAGCGAGGGTATCGTTCTTGGTAGTGACTTCGAACGTATCTCCGGTCGTCTGAACGTTAATCACAAAGTAAATAACTGGCTGAACGTAGCTCTCAAGCAAATGATAGCCGCTACATCGCAAGATGGTTTCCGCGATCAGGGAGACCAGGCTCAAGGAATGGGTACTTCTTCTCCGATAGGTATTTTATTCGCAATGGACCCGACTGCTCCGGTAAAGAATGAAGATGGTTCATATAATAAAAATGCAGCATGGGGTAAAGTTACCAACCCGCATCTGATGCTAGGTGGTAAAGACAGCGATACAGCTCTGGAGTGGATTCAGACCAAAATGTTCCGTAGCATGACCAATGCAGATGTAACAATCAAATTCTGTGATAAGTTATCACTTAACTCTATCTTTGGTTATGACTATGTAGACAACAAGCACTTTGAATATTGGGATCGCAACAGTGTTAACGGTGGTTCCGTCAGCGGAATGGGTTCTCGTTATACCTTCGAAAGCCGCGTAGCTACCAGCTCTTCTACATTAAACTACACGGATACTTTTAAAGATATGCACAATCTGAACTTGATGGCCGGTTTCGAAGTTGAAAACAGAGACCTGCTGCAGATTGTAACTGTTGCCAAACGTTATTCAAGCCACTATCCCGAATTGGCCAACGGACAACCGGACCAGGCTGCAAGTTCAACCTTGGGAGCCGGCATGATGTCATATTTCGCAAGTGGCAATTATAACTATGATAACAAGTATTATCTTTCTGCCAGTTTCCGTCGTGATGGTTCGTCACGTTTGAGTGAAGACAATCGTTGGGCTAGTTTCTGGTCTGTATCCGGTGCATGGAGAATGAGTAAAGAAGGATTTATGCAAGATATGCCGTTATTTACCGACTTCAAGATCAAAGCATCTTATGGTACAAACGGTAACTTGCCCTCAGATTACTATGGTTACATGGACCTGTATACAGGTTCCGGATACGGAAGTGCTCCTGCTATTTACTGGTCAAGAATGGCAAACGACAAATTAAGCTGGGAAAAATCCAAGAACTTCAATATGGGAATTGAATGGAATATGTACGACCGCGTAAATCTGTCTCTGGAATATTACAATAAGAAGACTACGGATTTGCTGTTCGAAGTACCTACTTCATTAATCACCGGCTTTGACTCCCGTTGGGAAAATCTGGGTGCATTGAAGAACGACGGTTTCGAATTGGAACTCAATTCTAAAAATATCAGCAACAAGAACTTTACATGGACTTCAAACTTCAACCTGACTTACCAACGTGCATTGGTAGACAAACTTCCTGAAGGAAAAGATATCCAGTATGGAGACGGAGAAATGTATCTGCACCGTGAGGGAGAGTCAATGTATACATTCTATCTGCCCGAATGGAAAGGTGTAAATCCTGAAACAGGTTTGGGAGAATTCTGGTTAGATCCTGAAGATCACTCAAAGGGAGTGGTAAATGACTACTCCGAAGCAGGTAAGGGAATTGTAGGAAAAGCATTGCCTGATGTTATCGGTGGATTCAGCAACACTTTCACATACAAAGACTTTGACCTGTCATTCCTGATCACTTATCAGTTTGGTGGTGACATGTTCGATTATCCGGGATATTTCTCTCATCATGATGGCGTAAGAATCGGTTCCATGAACCTGTCAGAAGATGTAGCCGGAAACTACTGGAAAAATCCGGGTGATAAAGTAGACAACCCGATGCCTATCTACGCTAACCCTTATCGTTGGGACAGATTCTCAAGCCGCACAATCAAATCGACTGACAATATTCGTCTGAGAGAAATGACAGTAGGATATACTCTGCCGGTATTGAAGAAGCACATTTCCAACTTCCGCATCTACTTCAGAGCAAACAATCTAGCTATGTTGTGGTCGAAGACTAAAAACATTGACCCGGATGTAGCGATCAATGGTTATCGTCAGGCAGATACACCGGCATTGAGAAGCTGTGTATTCGGCATTAATATCAAATTATAATCTATAAACAGACTGAATAATGAAAAAAATATATTTACCCATTCTATTACTGACGTTGGCAGTATCCTCATGCGATACTTTCGACAAAGTGCCTTCCAGTGAATGGCCTTCAGAAGGTGCTATTAAGACTCTTGAAGATTTACAGTTTGCAGTTAACGGTGTTTATGAGTCTCAGACTTCTTCTATAGACGCGGGAACTAATCCACGTGGCAGCTACGCAGGTGATTTCTTCTTGTACGCCGACCAAAGAGGCAGCGACTTCAAAGCCATCGGTAGCAATAAGCAAACAGTTGATGTATATGCCTACCAGGCTACTAAGAACAGTTCTGATTCATACTATTTCTACAAACGCTTTTATCTTTCTCTGGCAAGAATAAACAAAGTTTTGGAGGGAGTTAAGAAATCCGGTCTGGAAGGAGCTGAAGTTGATGTTCAGGTAGGCGAATTGTATGCTTTGCGGGCACTTTTCCACTTTGACTTGGCCCGCTTGTTCGCTAAACTTCCTTGTAATGCACAGGCCAGCGATCCGGGTATCGTATTGTCTACAGAAGTTTTCGAATCCGGATATACAGCAGAAAGAGCTACTATTGCGAAAACTTACGAAACCATACTGGATGACTTGAAGACTGCATTGGATAATCTCCCAGAAACCAGCAAGGTAGTAACTGCCGGTCATATCGACTATTGGGGAGCCCGTGCACTGAGAGCCCGTGCATATCTCTACATGAATGAGAACAGTAAAGCACTTGAGGACGCCAAATATGTAATCGAAAAATCTCCATACAAGCTGTACACCAGAGATGAATACGAAACAGTATGGACCAAAGTTGGAAGCAGTGAAAGCATTTTCGAGTTCCTGATTACCTCACTCTACAATGCACAACGTAACTCTCTCGGATTCTACACACATGCCGAAGGTTATGCTGAAGCCGGTATCACCGAGGGATTCAAAACTTTCCTTCAAGAACGTCCGGAAGATGTTCGCAGTACTCTGATTGCTGAAGAAAGCGACGGTGGAGATAACGAAGGCTGGTATATCCAGAAGTATCCGGGACGCGACGGAGAAATATATGTAAATAATCCGAAAGTAATCCGCCTGTCCGAAGTATATCTGATCGCCGCAGAAGCTGCATTAAAAGCAGGTGGTGCTGATCCTGCCAGCTATATCAATGACTTGCGTAAGCAAAGAATAGCCGGCTATGAAGACGTTGCTTCTGTTACTATCGATGATATTCTGACAGAACGCAGACTGGAACTTTATGGTGAAGGTCATAACGCCTGGGATACATGGAGAAACAAAAAGGCAGTAACGAATGCCCAGGTTCCGGCCGGTCCGATCAACTATGACGACTATCGTACCGTAATGCCTATTCCGGTTTCCGAGATCAATGTATCTAACGGTAAGCTGAAACAAAACGAAGGCTACTAATACACTGAAACCATTTTAATAACGAGCCCGTTTAACTTTAAGCAGTTAAACGGGCTCGCTTTTTATTTTCCATTTCCGAATTTACACATGAGTGTAATCTTATCCGTTCCTCCCCACAATACAGACTTCTACTTGCAGATACCGCTCAGCCCTTCTCTCACAATATCCGCCAATATCGGCTTCGCTCCACTCACAAAGCATTCCACTGCAATCACCATCAGAATCAATCCCATCAAACGCATCATCACATTATTTCCGGTCTCTCCCAGTACTTTCACCAGTCGGGTGGAAGCACGGAGAATGAAGAACGTCAACAGATAAATCAAAGCGATTGTTCCGATCAATATACCTTTCATGGCGTAAGTATGAGAGTCCTGCATCAAAACGATGGCGTTAGCGATAGCCCCGGGACCACACAACATCGGAATTCCAAGAGGAGTAATGGAGATGTCATCGGCATAGGTTTTAATCTCTTCGTCTTTAAGTTTCATCGGAGTATACCGTGCCTGAAGCATATCAAAACCAATCTTAAAGATAATTACTCCACCGGCAATACGGAAACCATTGGTAGAGATACCGAAGAATTTGAAAAGGAACTGCCCGGCAAAGACAAACACCATCAACGTTATAAACGACACGATGGTGGCACGGCGCACAATAGTCTGTCGCTCCTTATCTGTCATTCCGTGTGTCATGGTCAGAAAGACCGGCATTGTCCCCAAAGGATTGGTCAGCGTAAAGAACGAAGTAAAACAAAGTAAGGCAAATGGCAGAAGCGTACTATCCATGATGTTATCGTATTTTATACATTTATTAGATGCAACAAAAATACGACTTAATCCATAAAACCTACAATAAATTCATTAATTCTTTCAGTGAATGGATATGATAGGTAGGCTGAAAAGGAAAAGCGGTTCGTTCCGTCACATCATAGAAAGCCTGATGCATCCCTACCCCATGCGCTCCGGTAATATCGGCTTCCCAACTGTCACCGATCATTAACGATTCGCGTAACTCGGACTGGGTGGCAGATAAAGCAAAATGAAAGATTTCGGGCCAAGGCTTTAATACGCCAAGGTCCTCCGAAAGAATGATCTTCTTAAAATAACGATCTACTCCTGCCGAACGCATCTTACGCGACTGCAGCTCCCGGAAACCATTGGAAAGGATATACAAATTATATTGCGGCGCAAGATACTCCAACACTTCTTTGGCATGGGGCATCAGACCGCTTTTGGTAGGAATAATGGCAAAGAAATCTTCCGAGAAACGCTCAGCCAAAGCCTCATCCTCCACTCCTACTGCCTGTAAGGGATAAAAGAAACGCTGGCGGTTCAGTTCCTCCTTCGTCACCTTTCCCTCTCCATATTCAAGCCAGAGTTCGGTATTGCGTCGTTGATACAGTGTGTAATAATGATCGAACGAGTCAAAATAGCGGTCAAATGAATATTTCTGATATACTTCTTCAAAGGTGTCGCGTGCATTTCGTGAGAAAGCCCAGATGGTGTCATCCAGGTCAAAAAAGAGATTTTTATATTTCATTGGCTCCGTGATATATATAATATGAGAAATAAAAAAGCCAATGTGCTAATTTCTTGAATTCAGGAATCAGCACATTGGCAATTCTAACCAGGTATGTCTACCTTATTTTACCTGAATAACCAAGTATCTGGATACGCTCCAGAATTCGGCAGGATTAGTAATTTTCAAAGTCAGCTGACCTTTGTCATCTTTCACCAGTTCATAAGAACCTGTCGGATGAGTAGTCAACAACTCAGCACGTTTGGAGTACAACTTGATTTCTTTTGTTGTACGGATATCGATCTGAGTAAAATAATCCTTGTTGAAATCAGCGCTCTTCAGCACGTCACCGCTCTGAAGAATCTTCTGGGCTTTCAACTCTGATTTTGTTCCGAATACGAACCATGCGGCATTCAGACTCTTATCCTGTTCGGCAACGGTTTTAGCTTTCGCTTCGTTCTCGGCAGCCAAAGATTCTTTGGCAGCAGACAGGTCGCTGACAGCTGCATCCAGTTCCTGGATACGAATGTTCTTAGATGCCAGTTCAGTCTGAAGTTCTTCGATACGTTGTTGTTTAGCTTTCAATTCAGCAGTCAGAGCTTCTACAGCTTTCTTCATCTGAGTAGAGTTGTACTTGCTGTTTTTCAGCTGAGCTTCCAGTTTTGCAATCTGAGCTTTGTTTTCTTCCATTTGCTTGGAGATGAATTCAATGTCAGAAGCAATCTGTTGCTTGGCACTGGCTGAATTTTCGGTAATAGTACCACGTTGCAAGTCCACACGGCTTTCGGCAGCATTGATCTTACGGAATCCTTCCTGCACTTCATTGAAAGTTCCCATCATATCATCCAATTCAGCGTTACGCTGTGTCAATTCCATTAAAAGAGAGTCATTTTCAGCCTTAAGGTCTTTGCTTCCACCTTTAAAGTCACACGAAGCCAACATGGCTGCGCACATAAATAAAACTGCTAACTTTTTCATACGTTTACGTTTTACGTTTTTAAATGAAGTTATTTTAATCGTCTATTCCTGCTAATACTATCACAATCTCGCCCCGGGGCTCGGTAGCGGTAAAGTGTTCTATCAATTCCGCCAAACTTCCCCGAACAGTTTCTTCGTGGAGTTTGGATATTTCGCGAGACACGGTTGCCTGACGTTCAGTGCCGAAATATTCGGCAAACTGTGTCAACGTTTTCAACAAGCGGTGAGGCGATTCATAAAACACCATAGTACGATGTTCTTCTGCCAATGCCTTCAGTCGTGTCTGTCGTCCTTTCTTCTGAGGGAGGAACCCTTCGAAACAGAACTTTTCATTCGGCAGTCCCGATGCTACCAATGCCGGAACAAAAGCTGTCGCTCCCGGCAAACATTGCACTTCGATACCGTTGCGCACACATTCGCGGACTACCAAAAATCCCGGATCGGAAATCCCGGGTGTTCCGGCATCCGAAATCAATGCCACAGTTTCACCTGCCTTTATTCTATTAACAACACTTTCCACCGTTTTATGTTCATTAAATTTGTGGTGAGATTGCATTGCATTTTTTATTTCAAAGTGCTTCAGCAAAATACCGGAAGTACGTGTGTCCTCTGCCAAAATCAGATCGACCTCTTTCAGCACCTTGATTGCCCGAAAGGTCATGTCCTCCAGATTTCCTACCGGCGTAGGTACTACATATAACTTTCCCATAAACTTTTATGCTGATTGATTAAAATACTTTTTTAGCAACTCCAGAAAGTCGGCCATCGCCTCATTCTCTTCGTTTACGCTGACTTTCGAGGCAAGAAATGCCACGGCAGTCTTATAAGAACTCATGACTGATATCTGCTCGATAACACGATTCATCAGTTCGGGGTCTCCGCCGAATATCTCACGTGAGAAACGGAAAGAATCATTCAGGCTGATGGAATGACGTAATCCGGCAGCCATCTTTATGCTTTCGCCCAATACGGCAGCTTTCGGCTCCTCTATCAGAAGCGATTCGTCGTCTTCCGACTCATCTTCCGCTTCTTTCTCTTCCATTTCGTCTTCGACAACAGGTTCCTCCATTACTGTTTCTTCCACAGCAGTCTGCAGTTCCTGTACTATCACAGGTTCATCTTCTCCCGGCGTCGTCGCTTCATTCTCTTCCACAACCGGTTCTTCTATCACCGGATATTCGATTTCCTCTATTACAGGGGCTTGTTCTTCAACAATGGGGGCTTCTATTTCCGCTTCCGCTACAGGAGAAGACGAGGCTTCCACCGGCACAGCACTTATCTCTTCCGACAACTGTTCCAAACGCTCCTGCATACGTAGGATGCTCCGCTTCAACAGTTCAGACAAAGTCTGAGTCGGCTCTTTAGAAAACGTATTCATGAGTAGCTTCAGCTCATGAACATCCAGCTCAATATCTGTTAATAGCTTCTGTTTCATTTCCATCCATTGTTATTATGGTGCGAATGTAGGAATAATTTATGCAATAACTTAAAATAATGGATAATTTAACAGTTCTTGTACATCGAATTGTTTACCTTTGTCCACTTATTTATTTAATCAAGAAAGCACAAAAATCACATGGTATTATTTTCAGAAGACCACATACAAGAGACCAGAAGAAGAGGTAGAATAGAGGTAATCTGCGGTTCAATGTTCTCCGGAAAGACGGAGGAATTGATTCGTAGGATGAAGAGAGCCAAGTTCGCACGCCAGCGTGTAGAGATATTCAAACCGGCCATCGACACCCGTTATTCGGAAGAAGACGTGGTATCACACGACAGTCATTCCATCGCGTCCACCCCTATCGATTCATCGGCTAGTATCCTGTTGTTCACTTCTGAAATAGATGTAGTAGGCATCGACGAAGCACAGTTCTTTGATGACGGACTGATTGACGTATGCAGACAGCTTGCCAATAACGGCATCCGTGTCATCATCGCCGGATTGGATATGGACTTCAAAGGGAATCCCTTCGGACCGATGCCTCAATTATGTGCCATTGCCGACGAGGTCTCCAAGGTTCATGCTATCTGCGTGAAGTGCGGTGATCTGGCATCTTTCTCTCATCGTACCGTCAAGAATGACAAGCAGGTACTTTTAGGAGAGACAGCCGAATACGAGCCGCTTTGCAGGGAATGCTACCTCCGTGCACGGGGAGAGGACGGACAGAAGATATAAACTCTATATTAAAATAGATATGGAAAGAAAAAAGATAACATTCGACAGTTTTATACGTGGTTCCATCGGATGTGTACTGGTGGTAGGGATACTAATGCTTGTGGAACGGCTCAGCGGAGTGTTATTACCTTTCTTTATAGCCTGGCTGATCGCCTACATGGTTTATCCGTTAGTCAAGTTTTTCCAGTATAAGCTACGGTTAAAGAGCCGTATTGTTTCTATCTTCTGTGCCCTGTTTCTGATTACTCTTGTCGGAGTATCCTTATTCTATCTGTTGGTGCCTCCCATGGTTTCGGAAATAGGCAGGATGAATGACTTACTGGTAACCTACCTCACCAATGGAGCCGGGAATAATGTACCCAAGAATCTTTCCGAATTCATTCATGAGAATATTGATCTTCAGGCGCTCAACCGTATATTAAGCGAAGAGAATATTCTTGCAGCCATCAAAGATACGGTGCCCAGAGTGTGGGCCCTGCTTGCGGAGTCGCTCAATATCCTGTTCAGCATTCTCGCCTCCTTTATCATATTATTATATGTAATCTTTATATTGCTGGATTATGAAGTCATAGCCGAAGGATGGCTGCATCTGCTGCCCAACAAGTATCGTACCTTCGCATCCAACCTCGTACATGATGTGCAGGACGGCATGAATCGGTATTTCCGTGGTCAGGCACTGGTTGCCTTTTGTGTGGGGATTCTGTTCAGTATAGGCTTCCTTATTATCGATTTTCCGATGGCTATCGCTCTAGGGCTTTTCATTGGAGCGCTTAATATGGTTCCTTACCTGCAAATCATCGGTTTCCTCCCTACGGTCTTATTGGCGATCCTTAAAGCTGCCGATACGGGAGAGAATTTCTGGATTATTATAGCATGCGCACTGGCAGTCTTCGCCATCGTCCAAATTATACAGGATACTTTCCTCGTCCCCAAAATCATGGGAAAGATTACGGGACTGAATCCCGCCATCATCCTTTTATCCCTTTCTATCTGGGGTTCATTAATGGGAATGCTGGGCATGATCATTGCCTTGCCTCTGACCACTTTGATGCTTTCCTACTATCAACGCTTTATTATCAACAAAGAAAGAATAAAATATGATGAAGCAGAAACTACTGATAATCAAGAAACAAGCGACAAAGAGGAAAAATAATTGGAACTTTTTTCTACGAAACACTTGCAGATTAAATAAAAGTAACTACCTTTGCACCCGCAATCAGGAAATAACTGATTCGCAAATAAGGATTGATTCAGTAGCTCAGCAGGTAGAGCACAACACTTTTAATGTTGGGGTCCTGGGTTCGAGCCCCAGCTGGATCACTGAAAATCAAAAGAGTAATTTAAGAAAATCCCTGATAATCAAACATTATCAGGGATTTCTTTTTTTGGCAGATAGCAAGAAACATCTGTTTCAAGCATATTATTACTTTTTCTGAAACTTGAAGGACTACATCCCTTGTATTTCTTAAAGAATTTACTCAAATGGCTTTCATCGGTAAATCCTAGTTCTTCGGCAATCTCACTTATTCTCATTTGACTATGTAACAATCTGCTTTCGACCAATTTTAGTTTATAGCTTAATATGTATTGCTGCATTGTTTCGTTGGTGTGCTTTTTTATATAACGTCCCAAGTAACTTTCAGATATACCAAAATGCTGACTGATTTCTTTTGCTCTAATTTTACCTGTTTGATAGATATTTGCTTGGATATATTGAAGAATATCGAGAGACTTATCATCTGAACATTCATCGACTTGTTGAGGTAAAAACATAGCTATATTTCTTGCCACAACAATAATTATAGTATTTATCAACTGCGTGATAATCTCTTTACTATACAGATTCCTATTTACATATTCCCGAATAATTGCTTCAATCATTGGTTTCACTAATAACTTATCCACCTTATTTCTAAGGATGCAACCCGGTTGATGATTTGCATGTTGCAAAATAAATTCTAATCTCTGGATATTCTCTGAACCAAATATGGCTGAATGTATATAGATGTCATTAAACTTGATGTTAATGAATTTTGTAGTTGTATGAATCTCAAAGGAATGAGAATCATTTGGAGTTATCAAGAACAAGTGTCCATCATGGTATGGAAACATATTATTGTTAATCCATTGAATACCTGTTCCTGTTAAAATATAGACCAGTTCAAAGAAAGTATGCTCATGCTCAGTCAATAACGATTCATTATGCTCGTTAAAGCTGATCTCAAATGGTTGATGCAAATTTTCTTTTTTCATACTCCAAATATAACACATAAAGCAGAATTATACCAATATAACGAAAACATATACCTATATTTGAAATAAAATAGGTATAACTTTGCCACAAATCAAAATTAGATTACTTATGAACTTTTTAGAACCATCAAAACAACGTTATTCAGCAAGAAACAAAAAAGATATAACCGAAATAGTTTCAATCTTATAAACGTAACAATTATGAAAACAGAAATGGAAAAATGTCTGGCTGGTGAATGGTATGATTGTCATAACCAAGTTTTCTTGGATTTAAAGACCCGAACACATAAGTTATTGATGAAATATAATTCATTACCTTATGAGGATAAAGAAGAAAAACACAGCTTGCTAAAAAAGATGCTAGGTAGTATCGGAATGAAAGTTTCGGTTGCCAGTCCATTTATTTGTGATTATGGCTGCAATATACATATAGGGGATAATGTTACTGTAAATACCGGTTGTACCTTTGTGGATTGTAATAAAATCACTATCGAAAGTAATGTTCTTATTGCCCCTAATGTTCAGCTTTATACAGCAACTCACCCTATTGATTTAGATGAACGGCTAGCGCCTGTTGAAACAGAAGATGGAATAAAACGAGTTCGCCGCACTTACGCTTTGCCTATTACAATTGAGGATGGATGCTGGATTGGTGGAGGTGTAATAATCCTTCCCGGAATAACAATTGGGTACGGTAGTGTAATTGGAGCAGGTAGTGTTGTTACAAAAGATATTCCGGCAAATAGTTTAGCTGTTGGAAATCCATGTAAAGTGATACGTCAAATCAATCAAACAAAGAAACTATGATAAAATTGATCGCTTTTGATTTAGATGGTACAATTGCCGATACAATCCCAATGTGTATCGAAGCCTTTAAGCAGGCAGTATCTCCCTATGCATCAAAAATGTTGTCAGAAGATGATATTGTGAAAACATTCGGACTTAATGAAGAGGGAATGATTAAAGAGGTCGTTTCAGAAGATTGGGAAAAAGCTCTGATTGATTTTTATGTGATATACAAAGAAATGCACACAGTCTACATTCAACCATTTGTTGGGATAAGGGAATTGATAACAGAGTTGAAGGAGAACTCAATTATTGTATCTTTAATAACAGGTAAAGGTCAAAGGAGTTGTGATATTACGCTTCGCCATTTTGAAATGGAAGCTCTTTTTGACAGTATTTCAATCGGATCGCCAGATAGAAACACAAAAGCGGAATCAATGGTGAAACTAATGTCAAAATATAATATCCAACCAGCAGAAATGGTATATGTTGGAGATGAATTTTCTGATATTACCGCTTGTAGTAAAGTTGGAATACAATGCTTATCTGCTGCATGGATAGCTTCACTCTCAAAAATGAAGAAATTAGAAAAGGAAAATCAAGGATATGTGTTTAGTTCTATCAAATCACTTCATTCTTTTCTAAAGAAAGAAGCTCATTTAGCTTAGATTCATATTCGTAGATTGATTTTAGTATTTTCTGGCATAATGGATATTTATTGGTAATATAAAAACATGAAATCAGACGTTAAGTCTTTCTATATAATACTTACCATTAAAATTATGCTTATGAATGTATTGTTAAACATGAGGATGTTCGGACTATTCTCTGAAACATCACAAGAAGTAACTAATAATGAAATGCAAAAAGCCTATGGCGAATTTGTTGAACAGATTAGAACTATAAGTAATGGAAATGATTATTCAACTACTTATCGAACTCTTGCAGCTACCCGTATCGAGATAGCTTTACTTGAAACAATACCTCTTTACGGGCAGGGGGAAAAATGCGCTTAAAAAACTGTTCATACAAAAGGTACAGGCTACTATTACCGCAGAAATGGAACTGCTGAATCTAAAAATTCAGTACCCCAGCCAATTTC
The DNA here is from genome assembly GCF_003434395.1 of Bacteroides sp. AM23-12. Lineage (NCBI taxonomy): Bacteria > Pseudomonadati > Bacteroidota > Bacteroidia > Bacteroidales > Bacteroidaceae > Bacteroides > Bacteroides sp. AM23-12. The sequence goes on along the minus strand of NZ_QTLF01000049.1, from coordinate 9,079 downwards.
AAAATAGAATAAACAGCCTTCCACCTTCACCACTCTATTTGACCGACAATACCAACCTAGTTGAAATCATGGAGTTGATTAGTGGACTATTCCTATCGCAAAGAGTAGTAACCCATGCCGGAACAAAATCACCATTAACAGAAATTGGGAGAGCATTTGAACACCTCTCTAATATCAAATTAGGAGATGTTCACACAAACTGCCGTACTTAAAAAGTTAAGTGAGCAGTTTTGTAATCATGCCGATGTTAATAAACAACCAATCCAAACAAATTAATGCTCTCTACCAAATACACCAACGGGGTTATAAAAAGTTGCTTCACCTGATACAACTCTATTCGAAACTTTCTGCTTGCGGTGTGATGGATAGCGAAAGGAAAGAAAACCTGAAAGCTGAAATCAATAATCTGATTAATACATAGGATTATGCACATAGACTTTGCCCCGCCATCAAACGGCACATATAATAATGCCGGGAGTTGCCGACAACTCGCTAATTACATTGAGCATGAAGATTTAGAACGGATAGAAAAGGGAATCTATACCGATGGCCTTTTCGTGAAAACAAAGGACAATATCTATAAATCAAAGGTTATTAAAGATATAGATAGTAATATCGGGCAACTCCTAAAGACGGATGCTAAATTTTATGCTATTCATGTCAGCCCATCAGAAAAGGAACTCCGGGCGATGGGTAACATAAATCAGGAACGAGCCGAAGCCATGAAACGCCACATCCGTGAGATCTTTATTCCAGAATATGCCAATAATTTCAATAAAGAACTATCCGCTTTGGATATAAAGTTTTACGGCAAGATTCATTTTAGCCGTAGTCGATCAGACAATAAATTGAATATGCACTGTCATTTGATTGTGAACCGAAAAGACCAATCCAACAAGAAAAAGCTATCCCCGCTTACTAATCGTAAGAACACCAAGAACGGAATAATTAAAGGGGGCTTTGATCGAGTAAATTTGTTTCAGCAAGCAGAACAAGGATTCGACAAGTTGTTCGGCTATAATCGCCAACAAAAAGAATCATTCCACTATCACAATACTATGAAGAACTGCACCATATCTAAGCAACATAAGCTACAAGAGCAAGAAATTCAATTCAATGAAAGAAAAATTGTAATCAATCAAAATAGCAACCAAGGAAATGTGCTTTCTAGCAATCACGGCAACAAGGAGATTGACAGCCTATCTTTCAACGTAGATAGAAAAAGTACCAAGCAGATTACTACCCCTCAATTCAACAATCAGAAAAGCAATATCTTCGCCCATTCGTTAGCCACTTTTATCACGTCAGCAGCAGACTTTTTGTCTAACTCAAACATTTCTAAAGAACAAATACCAAACAAGCCTACAAAAAGAAAGAAGAAAAGGACGCAAGCTATAGCATAAGAAACTGAAAGCATGATTATTAAATCTGAAATGTCACCACGTAAAACTCAATTATTCGTCCTTCTTCAGTCATATAAAATAAGATCACATTTTATCAACCATTTCATAGAGGAACACTCTCATTCTCCAAAAGAGAAAAACACCTGATAATAAACTGCTTGTATTAAAGCTACTAACAAAGGCTAGAAAGGTATTTTAAGCAAATATTCAAGAAAGAGTAGATTTTGAAGGGCTCAGGTCACAATTTATTTATATATTTGCATATTAAAAAATTAAATGCTATTTTAAGCGTAATTTAATAAGGCTGATATATGTCAAAAAAAATCAACTATATAATTTCAGAACTTAAAGACCAATATTTGATAAATGATAACTTACGACCTTGGATAATTGGGTTTAGTGGAGGAAAAGACTCTACTGCTCTTTTGCAACTCGTTTGGCTAGCTATTTCTGAAGTTCCTTTAGAAGAGCGCAAAAGAGAGGTACATGTTGTTTGCAATGACACACTGGTCGAGAATCCTGTTATACAAGCCTATGTATATGAAGTTCTAAAGAAAATTAAGGAAGCAGCCGCATCAATGGATATGCCTATTAGAGTAGAAACTACTATCCCTCGTTTAGAAGATACATTTTGGGTAAATGTGATTGGAAGAGGATATCCAGTTCCTAATAATGCATTTCGTTGGTGTACTGACAAGATGAAAATTAAACCTACATCTCGTTTTTTGACAGATCAAGTTGCAGAAAATGGAGAAGCAATTATCCTAATTGGAACTCGAAGTTCAGAAAGTACCACAAGAGCCAAGTCTATAAGAAAACATGAAATAAGGGGTAAAAGACTTACTAAACACCCACATAACCCAAATACTTATGTTTATTCTCCAATCAAAGATTTACTGTTAGAAGAAGTTTGGTATATCATCAATGCGATGACATCTCCTTGGGGAGCAAATAATTCTGAATTATTCCAGATATATATGGATGCAAGTGCCGATGACTATGAATGTCCGACCATTGTCACTGACAAGAGTCATCGTTCTTGTGGGCAAAGCCGTTTTGGATGTTGGACTTGTACTGTTGTAAAGGAAGATAAATCGCTAACATCATTAGTAAATAAAGGACTAACATGGTTAGAGCCTCTTCTGAGATTACGTGAAAGTATGGTAGAAGAACGTAATAAATCCCAAAACCGCCTTCCCATACGTCGCAACATGAAGAATGCAGTAAATGAAGATGGAGATAATCTAGGTACTTATGACCCAGAATATCGAATTAAATTATTAGAGCAAGTGCTGAGTTCTCAACGTGCTATTCAGAAAGAAAATTCAAATATTGAGCTAATAACAAACCAAGAGTTAGTTGCAATTCAAGTTATTTGGCATCGAGATGCAGCATATTATAATTTAAAGTTTTCAAAGACTGTATCGAGTATTTACAATAAGATTTATGATAAAGAAATGGAAATGGAAAGACATGCCGAAAAAATACAAAGAGAAATTGATTTACTTAAATCAGTTTGCGAAGACGAACCATCGGATTATGAATTAATCAACGAATTATTAACATTACAGCGAAATAAGGCGTTATTGAATCGTAAAAGAGGTCTTAAAGATGATATAGAACGAGTTATAGAAAAATACTTAAATCGTCCGGCATAATGTATATAAAAGAAATTGAACTAAATAACTTTAGGATATACAAGGGAAGAAATGTTATTTCTTTGTTACCTTCTGATGACAAAAATGTAATAGTCATTAGTGGGAAAAATGGATTTGGTAAAACAACATTCCTAATGTCTCTTGTTTGGTGTCTATATGGCAAACAAATGGAGAAAGTTGATGATTTATATGAGAAGGAAATTAGAGATAAAGGGAATTATACAAAGTACATTTCTGAAAGTTTAAATAGAAAAGCAAGAGAAGAAGGCGACAAAGAATTCTCTGTATCTGTTACATTTTGCGATGTTAAAATACCAGATATAACTTGTTCTGAAATCACGATTAAACGAACATACAATGTTATAACTTCCGCTTCCGACAAGGTAGAAGTCCTTATAGACGGCTATCAAAACGAATTAATAGACGATTTATCGAAGAACAATCAGCAAGGAGAAGAAATATTTATTCGTGATTTTATCTTACCTATTGAAATTGCTAAATTCTTCTTTTTTGATGCGGAAAAGATTGTTTCATTAGCAGAGGTAAACTCAACACAGCAACGACAGCAATTAAGTAAAGCTTATTCCGAAGTATTAGGAATACAAAAATATGAAGACCTTAAAGCAAGTCTTGAAGAAAAACAAGATGATTATCGTCGTCGGTCTGCCAAACCAGAAGAGAAAAAAGAATTAAATCAGCTTCAAACAGATATAACAAACACTCAGATAACAATGAGTGATATCAACTCTCAAATAGATGATATTAAAGAGAAGCGTAACACTCTAGAGAAAGAATCAGAAGAAATCCAACGAAAGCTGATTCGTGAAGGTGATAAGATGTCTCTTGAAGAATTAAATGAGTTAAAAGAAGTACAAGTTAGACTTAGCCAAGACATCATTATAAAACAAGATAGTCTAAAAGAGTTATTTGATATTATACCATTTGCTTTAGCAGGTGAAACAGTGGCTAATGTTTTAGAACAGCTTAATAATGAGAAAATACTTTCTGAACAAAAGTATAAACAGGAAGATGTATCAGAAAAAATAAATCGCATTCAAGCAGATCTCGAAAATGCTAAATCAAAATCTGATTTGTGTTTTGATCCGAACACAGTAAAAATTAAAAATTTCTACGAAGAACAAATAAAGATATTAATAAAAAAATATTTTTATTCAGATATTGTAGAATTACCAAAGTCATTCAGTGTACTTCATGATTTCTCAGGGAATCAAGCCAATGAATTTTCTCAACTTGTAAATACTATAAAACATAGCTTTAAAGATAAATTTGCACAGTTGAATACTGAATATTTATATATAAAAAATCAACTTGATTCAATCAATAGAAAATTAAGAGACGCGGAAAATAACGCAGAAGATGAATATATATCTAGCCTGAGAGAAAAGAAAGATAATATAATTAACAATATTATTAGATATGATAATGAAATTGAAGCTCTAAATCGAAAAATCGGAGAACAATCTAATGAACTGAAAGCATATAGACAAAGACAAGAAATTTTGCGTAGAAAAATAGATGAATCTTCTGTTTATTCACAAAAAGAAAGAAAAACAAAACAGCTGATAATGAGGCTTCAAAATTTCATTGTTCAATTCAAAGATGAAAAGAAAAAGTCTTTAGAAGCCAAAATGCTTCAGTCTCTAAGTATCTTGATGCATAAGAAAAACTTTATTCAGCGTGTTGATGTTGATATTAATGCAACAGGAGATGATATTGACATTGTTCTTTATAGTAAAAGTGATAAAGTTATAGATAAAAGCTCTTTGTCAATGGGAGAACGCCAAATGTATGCATCTGCCCTATTGAGTTCTCTTGTAGATGAATCAGAAATTGAATTTCCTGTTTTCATAGATAGTCCTATGCAAAAATTCGACGAACAACATGCTGAAAACATCATAAGATATTTTTATCCAAATGTATCAAAACAGGTTGTTATATTCCCGCTAATAAATAAGGAATTAACAGAAAAAGAATATTCAATACTCTTGCCTAAGATTTGTCGTGCATATTTAATTGATAATATATCGACTGATAGTTCAGAATTTGTAGAAGCTCCATCGGATAAATTCATCGAAAAATACAATCAAAAATATAATGCAGATTAATATTAAGACTTCCGAGCAGAACCAAATAGTTGTTAAAAGTTTAACAACAAAATTACCATATGGAACAAAAGAAAATGTAATAGCCCGTATTGCTTTGGGATATTCTTTGCAAACAGGAAAAAAGTTCCAAACAACTGATTTCAATTTATATGATTCAAAAGGAAAAGAATATAAAGACCATACTCTTTTTGATGAAAAATATCGTGATTTCTACATAGCTTTAATTTGTCAACATTATGGAATATACAAGACTGATGATGTAAATATTCCTAAGTATATAAAACTACATATTGATCATGGCTTAGAATCATTAGATAAAATATTTCAAGAGAGTTATAACTATACTTTCTTTGATTTTCTTATTGAATATATTGAAAAAGGGACATTACCACTAAATGGTTTAAACGTTGTGTTAGGAAGTGTACCTAATAATCAGCAGCATATTGAAAAATCATATTTTTCCGAACTTATAAAACTGGAAATTGGAACTATTATTGGATCTAATGAACCAATCCATATCGGATTTAATGATTCAAAAATATACAATAATAACCATGTAGCCGTAGCTGGTAATTCTGGAACAGGTAAAACACAATTTGCCTTAGAGTTTGTGACTCAAATTCATGAAAAATCAAATGGTCATGTCAATTTCATATACCTAGACTTTAAAGGTCTAAAAAATGATGACATAAAAAACATGACTCCCTTTTTTAATAGAACAAAAACCGAATTTATTAATGTACCAGATACACGATTTCCCATAAATCCGCTTACATTTATTGATAACGTAAATGAATCTAATAAAAATATGGGAATTGATAAGTTCGTAGATATTGTTTGTAAATATTCAAATTTAGGGGTAAAACAGAAAGGATTGTTAAGAGAAGCTACTCAAAATGCTTTTATTAATCAAAAAGGAGGAGCATATCCAACCTTAAATCAAATCAATGAAATATTATTAGAACTTATTGGAGACAAAAGAGATACACTGACTGAAATCATGGGAGAATTAAGTCGCTATCCAATATTTTTAGATGATCCCAAAAATTCATCTAATTTTTTATCTAAAAATCTCTATTTGTCTTTGTCTGGAGACTTGTCGAATTCCCTCCGATTTACATCTTTATTCCTTATCATAAATTACATATACAATACATTTATGAATATGGAAAATACTCCAGTTGAGAATGGAGTTAGAGCAATGCGATACATTATTTTAATTGATGAAGCACATGTGTTATTTAAAGAAAAAAAGTATCAAGAGATTTTGGAGAAAATATTAAGAGAGATACGTTCTAAAGGTGTTTCTATTGTATTATTATCACAAGGAATTGAAGAATATAACCAATCTGATTTTGATTTTTCTTCAATGTGTGAAATGGCATTTTTACTCGACATTAAGGATAAAAACACAAAGATTATTGAGAAATTTCTTGGGCTGTCAAGTAAATATTCATATGCGATTTCAAAGAGTATGGAAAAAATCGAAAAAGGGCAAGCTATTACAAATATAAAAGAGTTTAAACCAGCCGAAAGATTTAAGGTCAAACAGTATTGGGAAAGAAATTCCAAATAAAACAATCGCATTTTATTTTTACATTATTAGAAATAGTAATTATGAGCTTAGATATAACAAACGAATCGATACTAATAGAAAAAAGCCACAGATGGCAAAAAGTCTGCATTGATATTGACGTATGGAATCAAGAGAAGAAAGTAGATAAAAACAGATTTAACAATTGGACTGAGATTAAGTTTACAGAAACAAACCTATCACTCATGGAAAAGATGCGAGGTAAAGAAGGTATTTATATGTTTGTTGTAAAACCAAATATGCCTTTTACTTGTTATCATTCATATATTCTATATGTAGGTGAGACAAATGATTTATATAGACGATATCAGAATTATCTCAGATATAAAGATTCAACTCATCCATCTGATCTAAAAAAAAGAATAATGACCCTCGTTTGGAAAGATTTTTTATATTTCAATTTTTTCGAAACAGATTATGGTTCTACTAGTGAGAGAGAAAAAGAAGAATATGATTTAATAGATTCAATTGTTCCACCCATGAATGATGATTTTAGGTCAATTGTACTAAAACAAAATATAAAATTATATAGAAGATGAAAGCTTTATACCTTCCTTCAATCACTGGACAATTTTCCCATTGGAGATATTATCAGATGATAATGTCGGTAGAAAATATTGTTGAAGAACTCCCCTATTTATCAACAGATATTAAATATAGAGTTAAGACCACAGATGAAGTTGATGAGATAAACTCCGCTGCAGTAAATGAAATGCTCCAACGATTATTTGATGAAAGAAGACTGCAACCTATCAAAAACTATCTATTACAACAATCCGATAAATATGTCAATAATCTTACCATTGCGGTCTATGGTGGAGACCCAGAGTGGCTTCCTATCGGATTAAAAGCATTGCATGACTTAGAAGGATACAGTGAAGAACAAATTGAAGAGGTAGAAAAAACATTTGGTATCATAAAGTTGAGAGGTGATGAAATAATGTTCGTTCTTGATGGACAACATAGGGTTAAAGGTTTAAGAGAAGCAGTAAAGGAGAACCCTGATATATTAAAGGAGCAAATAGCAATTACTCTTATAGCCCATAATCCTGATGACGCAGGAAAAGAGAGAACAAGACGATTATTCACGACTATAAACAGATATGCAAAGCCTGTTTCACTTGGTGAAAGTATATTATTAGATGAAGACGATGTATCAGCAATTATAACGAGATATTTGATAAATGATCATCCCTTATTATCAAAAAACAATGTTGTAGCACAAAATAAGACCGCAGAACTTAAGTTTCCTACTGACAATGATAAAATAACAACAACAATATGTCTCTATAATATCAATGAGATATTTATACCTAAAAGTATTTATCCTCCATATGAAGGAGCGCAATCAAACTTGGTTCGTGTAAGACCTAGTAATGAAGCTGTTTTGAACGAATATAAAAGTAAAATATTCAAATATTGGGATCTTTTTTTCAAACTATTTAAAGATGCCCATGACTTTATTAATAATCCACAAGGCTTTAGAGATAATGTTGGTAATCTGTTTTTTTTAAGACCAATAGGGCAAGAGGTTATTTTCAATTTAATATTTGAACTTGAGCAATTAGGAAAGTTAAACGAAAAGATAGATAGCATAAAGAAAGTTGAACCTCAACTTAATTCAAATTTTTGGAATTACATTCTATACGATCCTTACAAACAAAGAATGTTAGTAAATAAAAGTTTAGCAAAACACTATCTTCGATATCATTTTGGTTTATATTTATCAGCCATGCAACTAAAATCACTAAAGAATAATTATAAAAAAAACTCAGGAGATCTTCAGTTAGAATTACCATCTCCAGCTTTTGCAGAATAAAAAAAATAATAAAAAGACAGGATTTTACAATGACTTTGCTAAAAGTCAGAAATATTATATACCTTTGCTTTTAGTATTCTCCATGAGCAAACTACCGCAAAAGCACGTAGCAAATTAGTGGGATAAATCATGGGATATGCTTGAAGCAAAAAATATAAAGTTTTAAATATCAGCGTGGTAACTCCTATTGGAGAATCCCAGGCGGATCACTAAAATAAGAGAGCAATTCAAAGTTATTTTTTGAGTTGCTCTTTTTCATAACGCAAGATGTACAATATTTTAAACCAAGGATGATGGTAAAAAGAATAAAGAGGTATACTCAATATCTGTCCGAAAGCAGCACAATAAGAAATTAAATTTCCTATTATAAAGAATCTAAAACAAATACAAATGTCGAAATCGTACAATAGGAATCCTATACGATTGCTTATATGTAAGCCCCCGATAAAGTACCCGTTGTCTTTGTATCTTTAAGTCTC
>NZ_QTLF01000048.1:0-24134 GCF_003434395.1 Bacteroides sp. AM23-12 | reverse complement strand
TGACGCTGGAAGACATCGCCGACGTGAAAATAGGTCCCAAAGCCCCGAAACTGGGCACAGCCTCGGAGCGTGGCAAACCGGCCGTACTCATGACCGTCACCAAACAGCCCGCCACCAGCACGCTGGAACTGACGGACAAATTGGAGGCCTCTCTGCAAGACTTACAGAAGAATTTGCCTGCGGACGTCAAAGTCTCCACGGATATTTTCCGCCAGAGCCGCTTTATCGAAAGCTCTATCGGCAACGTGAAAAAGTCTCTTTTTGAAGGAGGAATCTTTGTCGTCATCGTACTTTTCCTGTTTTTGGCCAATGTGCGAACTACGCTGATTTCCCTTGTCACGCTGCCGCTTTCACTACTCGTCTCCATCCTCACGCTTCACTACATGGGGCTGACTATCAACACGATGAGTCTGGGAGGTATGGCCATAGCCATCGGTTCGCTGGTCGACGATGCCATCGTCGACGTGGAAAATGTATACAAGCGACTGCGGGAGAACCGTCTGAAAGCGGAAGCCGAACGCCTCAGCACGCTCGAAGTGGTATTCAACGCTTCGAAGGAAGTGCGAATGCCGATTCTTAATTCAACGCTGATCATTGTCGTCAGCTTTGTGCCGCTGTTCTTCCTGAGTGGAATGGAAGGACGTATGCTGGTACCGCTGGGTATCGCTTTCATCGTGGCGCTGTTCGCTTCCACGGTCGTTGCCCTCACGCTGACTCCGGTGCTCTGCTCTTACCTGCTGGGCAGCAACAAGACGAACAAGGAACTGAAAGAATCTTTCGTAGCCCGCTGGATGAAAGGCATTTACGAAAAGGCGCTGACATGGGTGCTGGCTCACAAACGGGTGACACTCGGCAGCACCATCGTCCTTTTCCTGATCGCCCTAGGGGTATTCTTTACGCTCGGGCGCAGCTTCCTTCCTTCGTTCAATGAAGGCTCGTTCACCATCAATATCAGTTCGCTGCCGGGCATATCTCTGGAAGAAAGCAACAAGATGGGACACCGTGCCGAAGAATTGCTGCTGACAATCCCCGAAATACAAACCGTAGCCCGCAAAACGGGACGTGCCGAACTGGATGAACACGCGCTCGGCGTAAACGTTTCGGAAATCGAGGCACCGTTTGAACTGAAAGACCGCCCGCGCAGCGAACTCGTCGCCGAAGTGCGCGAGAAACTCGGAACGATCACCGGAGCAAACATCGAAATCGGTCAGCCCATCAGCCACCGTATCGACGCGATGTTGTCCGGTACGAAGGCAAATATCGCCATCAAACTCTTCGGAGACGACCTGAACAAGATGTTCTCGCTGGGCAACCAGATCAAGGGAGCTATCAGCGACATTCCGGGAATTGCCGACCTCAACGTGGAACAACAAATCGAACGCCCGCAGCTGAAGATACAGCCCAAACGGGAAATGCTGGCGAAATTCGGCATCACCCTGCCGGAGTTTTCTGAATACGTGAATGTGGCGCTGGCAGGAAAAGTGATTTCGCAAGTGTACGAGCAGGGCAAGAGTTTCGACCTCATCGTCAAAGTGAAGGACGACGCACGCGACGAAATGGAGAAAATCCGCAACCTCATGGTCGACACCAACGATGGACGCAAAGTTCCTCTGAACTACGTGGCGGAAGTGGTTTCCTCCATGGGACCGAACACGATCAACCGCGAAAATGTAAAACGGAAAATCGTTATCTCCGCCAACGTTGCCGACCGTGACCTGCGCAGTGTTGTAAATGATATTCAGAAGCAGGTAGACGCCACTATCCAGTTGCCCGAAGGCTACCACATCGAGTATGGCGGACAATTCGAAAGCGAACAGGCTGCCAGCCGTGTATTGGCGCTGACATCTTTCATGAGTATTGTCATTATTTTCCTGTTGCTTTACCACGAGTTCCGCAGCGTCAAGGAGTCCGGCGTGATCTTGCTGAACCTGCCTCTGGCATTGATCGGCGGCGTTTTTGCGCTTGTCATCACGACCGGCGAAGTAAGCATTCCGGCAATTATTGGTTTCATCTCGCTGTTCGGTATCGCGACCCGCAACGGTATGCTGCTCATCAGCCACTACAACCACTTGCAGCAAGTGGAGGGACTGAACGTATACGACAGCGTGGTACAAGGCTCTCTCGACCGTCTGAATCCGATCCTGATGACAGCTCTCTCCTCTGCGCTGGCACTGATACCGCTGGCTCTGGGCGGTGATCTGCCGGGCAACGAGATTCAAAGCCCGATGGCCAAAGTGATTTTGGGCGGACTTTTAACATCTACTTTCCTGAACGGTTTCATCGTTCCGATTGTTTATCTGATGATGCATCGCCAGCGTAGCGCCGGAGCAAATTCTCCATGCGGCGTACCAGCGGAACAAGCATAATTATCAGTTAAATATAGCTACTATGTATATAGAAACAAATAAAAAAAGTATGAAACGAATCATCATCATAGGCTCTTTGGTAAGCTGCGCACTTCTCGCCCTCACGGGCGAAGTGCAGGCCCAAAGCGGCATCGAACAGGTTTTGAAGAATATCGAAGCCAACAATAAGGAGTTGCAGGCAAACGCCCAACTCATCACCTCGCAAAAGCTGGAAGCCAAAACGGACAATAACCTGCCGGACCCGACATTATCATACGCCCACCTTTGGGGAGCGAAAGATAAAAACGAAACGATCGGCGAACTTGTGGTGTCGCAAAGTTTCGACTTTCCGAGCCTGTATGCCACCCGCAACAAGCTGAATCGTCTGAAAGCGGGTGCTTTTGACAGTCAGGCGGACGTCTTCCGCCAAGAGAAATTGTTGCTCGCCAAAGAAGTGTGTCTGGACATTATCATGCTGCGCCAGCAAAAACACATCTTGGAGGAACGGCTGCGCAACGCAGAAGAACTTGCCAAAATGTACGCCAAGCGCCTCCAAACCGGAGATGCGAACGCTCTCGAAACGAATAAAATCAATCTGGAACTGCTGAATGTCAAGACGGAAACTTCGCTGAACGAAACGGCACTGCGCAATAAGTTGCAGGAACTGAACACGTTAAACGGCAATATCCCCGTAGTGTTCGAAGAAAACACGTATCCTGCGACGCCTTTCCCTGCCGACTATCAGATACTGAAATCGGAAGTGCTCTCCGCCGACCGCACGTTAATGGCGTTCAACAACGAAAGCCTCGTTGCCCGCAAGCAGATCGCCGTCAACAAGTCGCAATGGCTACCGAAACTGGAACTCGGCTACCGCCGGAACACCGAAACGGGAACGCCTTTCAACGGAGTAGTAGTGGGATTCTCCTTCCCGCTTTTCGAGAACCGCAACAAGGTGAAAATAGCCAAAGCGCAAGCGCTGAACATCGACTTGCAGAAAGACAACGCCACCCTGCAAGTGGAATCCGAACTGGCACAGCTCTACCGGGAGGCCAAAACGCTGCACACCTCTATGGAGGAATACAGGAAAACTTTTCAGGCGCAACAAGACCTCGCACTGCTGAAACAGGCTCTGACAGGCGGACAGATCAGCATGATCGAGTATTTTGTCGAGGTATCCGTCATTTATCAAAGTCATCAGAATTACCTCCAACTGGAGAATCAATATCAGAAGGCAATGGCACGAATTTATAAGAGCAAGCTATAAATTCCCGCTTTATTTCGCCCGATTATTGAATAAATAAAAAGAATGCATTACATTTGGGGACTGTAAAAAACACTAAACTATTATGAAAACTAAAACCCTCTCTTACACCCCCATCTTGTTTTGCATTCTTATTTTATGGAGTGCCTGTAAAGACGATGCCGATGCCCCCCTGCGGTTTTACGACAGCAAATACGAAGTGCCCATGGGAGGAAGACGCTACCTCGGAATCGAAAGCGGAAACGGAGACTACTCTTTGGAAATCGGAAATCCCCGCATCGCAAGTGCCGGAATCGAAAGCGGCTGGAGCGGAGTTCCCGCCGGACGAATGATTTACATATCCGGAATTCTCACCGGAAGCACGTATCTGAAAGTGACAGACAACGCCACACAGGAAACGCTCACTCTGCCCATTAAAGTGGTGGACTACTACGAAGATCTCAATCTGATACACGGCTCGTCCTCCCTGCGTCCCAATGGGGACGAGAACCTACTGCCGGGTGTTGACGACATTTTCCTTGTCAGCAACGCTGCCCGTGACGCTTATTTCTTCAAACAAGGACAACGAACCGCTTTTTCATCGGGACTCGAACTGATCACCAAAGGAACTTATGCACTGAAGCAAGAGGACGAGAACAAAGCCACACTGACCCTTACTTTCTCATTGGATGCCTCACCGGCTACGGAACACCATTTCACCGTATGGGGAAACACGTACCTGCTTCACCGGCTGGACAAGAACTTACATCTGAACTGGGGCACGCCGCCCATTGGAGAAACACGGACATCACCTGCCCCGCCTCCGGCCTACACACTGGAAGAAATAACGGAAGGAGCAGAACCGGGAACAGGCAGACAGGTCGGTTTCATTCTGAATTATAAGGAAATACCCACTGGAATACTTCCCTAAATTATGGATGATAAATTAGCCGAGCTATCAAGATAAGCATTCTATCCGTTGTCCGTTTCTTTCGGAAATAATCTTTACAGCGTACGTATCTCCTCCGGCAAATACCCGCTGCGGATACGCCACTCCTGCGGATAAAGATTATTGGCACGATTCCCTATATTCTTCACAAATCCGAGAGGAATATTCCGGTAAGTAAGCAAGATATAACCACGAGGGGCTGTTTCCGACAAGGTAATAGCCTCTTTTCGTAAATAAGCGATAGCCTGTTCATAACTCACCTCTTCCGTATCAAAAGCATCCTGCCGCAAGAGCGTAGCGCTCATTGCCAACGCATGAGCGGGAATCAAATCTCTCCCTTTCACTTCACCAGTCAGAACGCCTGCCTGTATCACTTTCAGATGCTGTTTCATGGCAGCCAGTTCATCGGTATATCGTTGCGGAAATGCGACGATGCCCGCGCCTTCCGCAGACAGGGTGTATTTTTCAACATTTTCCTGCTTCAGCCAGTTCAGTGCCATCCCCATGTGTTCTTTGGAAACGGGAGAAGCAGCCGCTCCGCCTTTCTTATCTTTTTTCTTGGACGCCTTTGCTTTTGAGAATGAATAGGCTGCCGGTTCATCTTCCGCATCCGGTTTACGAAGTGCCGCCAGAAAGAATCCTTCGCCTTTTGTCTTATGAGGAAGAAAATGACAGACAGACAAACTTCCCTGAGATTCATCCTCTCCATCGAGTAAATTCCCTGTTATATTCCACTCGTTCCGCACCTCCAGAGGCAAGAGCTCCGCACCGAATTCCTGCTGAATCCAGCAGACGTTCTCTTCATCTTCTTTGCTATTATAGGTACACGTACTATATATTAATATGCCGCCCGGTTTCAGACAGGGCCAAATATCCGCAATAATCCGCCGCTGACGCTGCCAGCAGATCTCTACATTCTCCGGGCTCCATTCCTCCACAGCCACAGGGTCTTTACGAAACATTCCCTCGCCCGAACAAGGCACATCGGTCAGAATGACATCGAAGAAAGACGGAAGTGCTGAGAAATCAGCCGGATCATTGTTGGTAACCACCACATCCGGATGCCCCCACTTCGTCAGATTCTCCGCCAGCACCTGTGAACGGTTCCGAATCACTTCATTCGCCACCAGCAGACTCCCTTCCGGAAGCACGCTGCGCGCATGGGTTGATTTTCCTCCGGGCGCCGCACAAAGATCGAGCATCACCACCGGAGACTCGACATACTGCCGCAGCACCTGCTCCACAAACATGGACGAAGCCTCCTGAACATAGTAGCAACCGGCATGAAACAACGGGTCGAACGTAAAAGTCAGACGCTCGTCAAGATAGTAGCCGTCGGATGCCCAGGGAACTTTGTTGAAGGAAAAATGAGCAGAACTGTCTGTCAGCGAACTTAATCCTTCCTCCTTCATTCTCAATTTATTGATCCGAATGCTGACGGGAGGCTCCTGCTGCAAGGCGGCAGCCAGTTTTTCATATTCTTCATTGCCCAGTAAGGCACGGGTATAGTCGATAAAAGAAGCGGGTAAATTCATTTTTCATTTATTAATTCCTGCAAATATCAAAAATATTTCGTCTCTTTGCAACTTTCTGACATACGAACTACGTCTAACAGACAAAGAAACAAATAAAAGAATTAATATATGAAACGGATTTTAATTGCTTTACTGGTCATGATGACCATTTTCTCTTTGGCAAACGCCCAGAAACAAACGACTATTGTGAACGACTCTACCGGAAACGTAAAAGTGACCGTAACGAAAGGGAAAGGCAAGGATGCCAAGGTTAATGTCGGCAACACGGCCGTCACTGTGATCGGCATCGATGACGAAGACGCCGACACGACAAGTGTAGATACGGGCAAAGTAAGTAGCTCCTCGCGCGGCCCTCACGGAAAAGCGAGCTTCACCATCAGCTCTGACGACGATGACTTCCCGTTCAATAATTTCGGAGATGCAGTTGGAGGAGGTATTCTGGTAGCCATCATCAGCATCATTGCCATATTCGGAATGCCGGTATTCATCATATTTGTAGTCTTCTTCTTCCGCTACAAGAACCGGAAAGCACGCTACCGTCTTGCCGAACAGGCTCTCGCAGCCGGTCAGCCTCTTCCGGAAGAATTCATACGGGAGAACAAATCGACAGACCAACGTACACAAGGAATCAAAAATACCTTTACAGGCATCGGGCTCTTCATATTCCTCTGGGCGATTACCGGCGAATTCGGAATTGGCGCTATCGGACTGCTCGTCATGTTTATGGGACTGGGACAATGGCTGATCGGCTACAAGCAACATGCCAACGAGGAAACCAAGAACAGAGAAACCGCCATCAGAAGCAACGACATCATCATCTCGGAGAAGAACGACGAAGAGAAGAACGAAGAAAATAGATGAGCCAACTCAACGATATATCGCTAGTCGCACAGGTCGTGGTGTTCAAGAACACCAGGGCCTTCGACCAGTTGGTACAAAAATACCAGTCGCCTGTCAGACGCTTCTTCCTGCATCTGACTTGCGGTGACAGCGAATTGAGTGACGACTTGGCACAGGATACATTCATCAAGGCATATACCAATCTGGCCTCGTTCCGTAACTTGTCGAGTTTCTCCACATGGCTATACCGTATTGCTTATAATATTTTTTATGATTATATTCGCAGCCGGAAGGAGATGGCAGACCTGGATACCAGGGAAGTAGACGCCGTCAACTGCACCGAACAAGCGAACATAGGGCAGACAATGGATGTTTATCAGTCACTCAAATCGCTGAAGGAAGTGGAACGAACCTGCATCACGCTGTTTTACATGGAAGATGTAAGCATCGACAAGATTGCAGGAATAACGGGAATACCGGCAGGGACGGTGAAAAGCCACCTGTCGCGTGGAAAAGAAAAATTAGCAACGTATTTAAAAAGAAACGGTTATGACGGAAATAGATAATGATAAACTTCTGAAAGATTTCTTCGCAGAAAACAAGCGGGAAATAGCCGACAACGGATTCAGCCGCCGCGTCATGCACCACTTGCCCGACCGCAGTAACCGGTTGGCACGCCTCTGGACTGTATTCGTAATGGCAGTAGGAGCCACGCTCTTCGTCACCCTGGGCGGACTGGAAGCCGTATGGGAAACACTGAAAGATGTACTCATCGGCATGATCAACCACGGCGCAACCAGCCTCGATCCGAAATCAATCATCATTGCAACGGTCGTCCTACTGTTCATGGCCGGACGGAAAGTAGTATCAATGGCATAACAATGCTTGTCACACTCTGTGCCAAGGGCTTGGCACAGTTGTGACACCGCACTGGCACAGCAGTGACAAGCCGTTGGCACAAGTGTGACAACGGCAGGGAACACAGCAGATCAGATGTATCGAACGAATATAATTCCCCAGATCAAGAGATTCTTGTTCATTTCTTCTGTTAAAGTATAATAAATTAGCCCTCCTCTCCCGATAGCTCCAAACATAGATGTTGTATCTTTGTTACTTTGTAAACTAAAATAGCGAGAAGAGTTTTGAAACTACGTATATTTCTTTTATTTCTGTTTCTGTCTTTATTCCGTGCTCAGGCAGATGTCATCGACAGTTTGATGACGCATTCCAGAGACTCCATAGCTCTGACAAGTGACTCCCTTGTATTACGTTTCTTATCGGAGTCAGGGATTCCTATATCCGACAATAACAAGGTCAGGTTACTGAAAAGCGGACGAGAAAAATTCATTGATTTATTCAGCGCCATCCGCGACGCCAAACACCACATTCATCTGGAATACTTCAATTTCCGCAATGACTCTATAGCCAATGCGCTTTTCGATCTGCTGGCCGAAAAGGTGAAAGAAGGCGTGGAAGTACGGGCCATGTTTGATGCGTTCGGCAACTGGTCGAACAATAAACCGCTCAAGAAGAGACATCTCAAAAAAATACGGGAGCAGGGAATCGAGATTGTCAAGTTCGACCCGTTCACCTTTCCCTACATCAATCATGCGGCACACCGTGATCACCGCAAAATAGCCGTCATCGACGGCGAAGTCGCCTATACGGGAGGAATGAACATCGCCGACTACTACATCAACGGACTCCCTAAAATCGGCACATGGCGTGATATGCACATGAGAATAGAAGGCGATGCCGTCAATGACCTGCAAGAAATATTTCTTACCATATGGAACAAGGAGACTAAACAAAACATTGGCGGCGAAGCATACTTCCCCAAGCACAAGGAGCAGTCGGACACCACCAATATAGTCGTCGCCATCGTAGACCGCACACCGAAGAAAAACAGCCGTATGCTCAGTCATGCTTATGCCATGTCGATCTATTCGGCACAGAAAAATGTGCACATTGTCAACCCGTATTTTGTGCCCACATCCTCCATCAACAAAGCGCTTCAACGCACCATCGAACGGGGTGTGGATGTCACGATTATGGTTTCTTCCGCCTCCGATATTCCGTTTACTCCGGACGCCGCCCTCTACAAACTTCACAAACTGATGAAAAGGGGAGCCACCGTCTATATGTACAATGGCGGTTTCCATCATTCCAAAATCATGATGGTCGACGATATTTTCTGCACGGTAGGCACCGCAAACCTGAACAGCCGCAGCCTCCGATACGACTACGAGACGAACGCTTTCATCTTCAACAAGGAAATTACAGGCGAACTGAACGAAATGTTTCAGAACGATATAGAGCACTGTACGCAGCTGACACCAGAATTCTGGAAAAAGCGCTCACCGTGGAAGAAGTTCGTCGGATGGTTTGCCAATTTATTCACGCCATTTTTGTAATTTTGCATCGCACCAACTTATTGGAAAATTATTCGCTATGAAACAATATTTAGATTTACTCAATCGCGTATTAACTGAAGGAACTGAGAAAAGTGACCGTACAGGAACCGGAACGATCAGTGTGTTCGGGCATCAGATGCGTTTCAACCTCGACGAGGGTTTCCCGTGTCTGACCACCAAAAAACTGCATCTGAAATCAATCATCTACGAGTTACTCTGGTTTCTGCAAGGTGATACGAACGCGAAATATCTGCAAGAACACGGTGTACGCATCTGGAACGAATGGGCGGACGAAAACGGTGATTTAGGTCATATCTATGGCTATCAGTGGCGTTCGTGGCCCGACTACGACGGCGGATTCATCGACCAGATCAGCGAAGCGGTAGAGACGATCAAGCACAATCCCGACTCCCGACGTATCATTGTCAGCGCCTGGAATGTAGCCGATTTAAAGAATATGAATCTGCCTCCCTGCCATGCCTTCTTCCAGTTTTACGTGGCAGACGGCCGGCTGAGCCTGCAACTTTACCAGCGCAGCGCGGATATATTTCTCGGAGTCCCGTTCAATATCGCATCGTATGCACTGCTGCTACAAATGATGGCGCAGGTGACAGGACTGAAAGCGGGTGAATTTATCCATACACTTGGCGATGCCCATATCTATCTGAACCACTTGGATCAAGTCAAATTGCAGCTTAGCCGCGAACCACGCGCATTGCCTCAAATGAAAATTAATCCGGATGTGAAGAGTATCTATGACTTCCAGTTCGAAGACTTCGAACTGGTGAACTACGACCCGCATCCACATATTGCCGGAATAGTAGCGGTATAAAACCATGAGTAAAATATCAATTATTGCTGCCGTAGACCGCCGAATGGCGATCGGCTTTCAGAATAAACTGCTTTTCTGGTTGCCCAACGACTTGAAACGCTTCAAGGCATTGACTACCGGAAACACCATCATAATGGGAAGAAAAACCTTCGAATCGCTGCCGAAAGGTGCGCTGCCCAATCGCAGAAACGTTGTATTATCCACCCGTCCGGATACGGTATGTCCCGGTGCGGAAGTCTTCCCGTCGCTGGAAGTCGCCCTGCAAAGCTGCAAGGAAGATGAGCACGTCTATATAATAGGTGGCGCAAGCGTCTACCGACAGGCACTTCCTCTTGCCGACGAACTTTGTCTGACGGAAATAAACGACGTTGCTCCTGAAGCCGACGCCTTCTTTCCGGAAGTATCTCCGGCTCAATGGCACGAAAAAAGCAGAGAAGCTCATCCTGTGGATGAGAAACATCTCTGCCCGTATGCTTTTGTAGATTACGTGAAACAGTAAGCTATTTTATTCTGTACGATTAATCTTCGTCTTCAATGTCGACCATAATCGGCATCTGCCGCTTTATGGCTTCATGGAAAGAGATCAATGTCTCCGTACGCGCCAACCCCAGAGGTTGCAATTTATCATGTATGATACTCAGCAAATGGTGATTGTTCTTAGCGTAAATCTTGATAAACATATCATATTTACCAGTAGTGAAATGACATTCTACTACTTCCGGAATAGCTTCCAAAGCTCTTGTTACCGAATCAAAGGATTCCGGATCTTTCAGATATATACCAATATAAGCACAAGTTTCATATCCTATCTTCTCAGGATCGATCACATATTCCGATCCTTTCAATATTCCCAGATTAGTCAACTTCTGAATGCGCTGGTGGATAGCCGCCCCGGAAACGTTACACGCTCTTGCTACTTCCAAAAAAGGAATACGCGCGTTCCCTGCTATTAATTTCAGAATTTGCTCATCTAAAGCATCTAATTGATGATGTCCCATTTTTGAATCAAATTGTTTTAATCAATGAATCTTTCATGCAAAGTTAGCTATTTTTCGGCAACAAATACTATGATTTATTACTTTTATTTGCAAATATCGAATAAGTCAACAATAGTTTGTACCTTTGTAAAAAACATAAATATACTATTTATATGAAACAAATTTGCAGTATTCTTCTTTTTTTCCTGATTTCGGCAGGAAGTTATGCGCAAAACTTTGCAGATTATTTTCAGAATAAGACGTTACGGGTGGATTATATCTTCACCGGAAACAATAAGCAGCAAGCGATCTATCTGGACGAGCTATCTCAGCTTCCCTCCTGGGCAGGTCGTGAACATCATTTGTCCGAACTTCCGCTCGAAGGCAATGGGCAGATTATCGTCAGAGATCTCGCCACCCGACAGTGTATCTACAAGACTTCCTTTTCTTCTCTGTTTCAGGAGTGGCTGTCCACCGATGAAGCCAAGGAAACAGCCAAAGGCTTCGAAAATACATTCTTGCTTCCCTACCCCAAACAGCCGGCAGAGATAGAAATCGTGCTGTTCTCTCCCCGCAAGGAAGTGATGACCAGCTTCAAGCACATTGTCCGTCCGGACGATATCTTGATTCATAAACGGGGAACATCACACGTCACTCCACACCGGTATATGCTTCAGAGCGGTAACGAAAAAGAGTGCATAGATGTCGCTATCCTGGCAGAAGGCTACACGGAAAAGGAAATGGACTTATTCTATCAGGATGCACAGAAAGCCTGCGAAAGCCTGTTTTCACACGAACCGTTCCGGTCGATGAAAAATAAGTTCAACGTAGTGGCTGTAGCCAGTCCGTCGATTGACAGCGGAGTCAGTGTTCCCCGCGAAAATCAATGGAAACATACGGCTGTTCATTCTCATTTCGATACTTTTTACTCGGACCGTTATCTGACTACAAGTCGGGTGAAGGCCATCCACAACGCTTTGGCCGGCATTCCTTATGAGCATATTATTATCCTTGCCAATACGGATGTGTACGGAGGCGGAGGAATTTACAACTCATATACGCTGACTACCGCTCATCATCCGATGTTCAAGCCTGTAGTGGTCCATGAATTCGGACATAGCTTCGGAGGCTTGGCGGATGAATATTTTTATGATGACGATGTAATGACGGACACGTATCCGCTGAATGTAGAGCCGTGGGAACAGAACATCAGTACACGGGTAAATTTTGCCTCGAAATGGGAAGATATGCTTGCACCGAATACGCCTGTCCCCACACCTATAGCACAACATCAAAACTATCCGGTAGGTGTATATGAAGGCGGCGGTTACTCAGCCAAAGGTATTTATCGGCCGGCATTCAATTGTCGCATGAAAACAAACGAATATCCTGAGTTCTGCCCGGTATGCCAGCGTGCTATCCAGCGGATTATTGAGTTCTATGTACCTTAATTAAAGGCAGTAACATCTCATAGTATCATATAACTGATATATTCACCCGATAAAAGTATACACATTTGATATAACATTTGGTATAGTAATATCCGGTACAACAACAAAAACAATATTGTCAAACTTAAAACCCAAACCGTATGATCAGATTTCAACCGATCACCACATCGGACGTACAACATTACAAATTTATGGAAGAGCTTCTCGTCGAATCGTTTCCACCTGAAGAATATCGCGAACTGGAACATCTTCGTGAATATACAGACCGGATAGGCAACTTCCATAATAATATCATTTTTGACGATGACCTGCCCATTGGCTTTATTACATATTGGGATTTCGACGGATTCTATTACGTAGAACACTTCGCTACCAATCCGGCATTGCGCAACGGAGGCTACGGAAAACGCACATTAGAGCATTTATGTGAGTTCCTGAAACGCCCCATTGTACTGGAAGTAGAACGCCCGGTAGAGGAGATGGCCAAACGCCGTATCAACTTTTACCAACGGCACGGATTTACACTGTGGGAAAAAGACTATTACCAGCCGCCGTATAAAGAAGGAGACGATTTCCTGCCTATGTATCTCATGGTACACGGCAACCTGGATGCAGAAAAGGATTATGAAGGCATAAGACATAAACTCCATACAATCGTTTACGGAGTCAAGGAATAAAGATACAAAAGAATCGTAAAAAACATACTTCAGATAGATTTTAGATCATATACGGCAGACGAAGTTCAGACATAAAGTCTGCCTCTGCCGGAGAATAATAAACAGAGAGGCTAAAAAAGAAGCTAAAAAGAAAGGGCGTCCAATTGCTTGGACGCCCTTCTCTATATATCAAATTAACTAATTATTTCTCACCACGTTTAGTAGAAGAATAGTTAATCTTCAAAGCGTAAGATTTTCTAAGGGCATTCTTCACGTCTGTGATAATACCCATTTTAGTCTTTTGGTCTACTTTCAGAGACACAGTCATCTTAGCTTGGTCACCCTCATTCATACTTGCACGTTCCTGGAAAATGAAGTCTTGTACTTCGCCAACTTCAGCATAGCTGTCGTTGAGCTGAATACGACTTTCAGTACCCATTTTCGCACGATATTCCTGAGTCGGTTCACCCACATAAATGAATGTTACCAGCGATTTCTTCTCCAGTTTTTCGAGTTCAGTACCTACCGGAAGTGTAAACTGTACCTTTAATGTTACCTCGCGCATTGTTGTTACAATCATAAAGAAGAACAACAAAGTAAAGATAAGGTCAGGCAACGAAGAAGTATTCAATGCCGGCATTTCACGTTTACCAGTTTTATTAAATTTTCCCATTACTTACTTCCTTTTTTCTCCGTATTTTTTAGGTTCTGCCTCAGAAATTCTCTGCGGATAGATTTCACGAATTGCTTTTTGCTGTTCGTCGTTCAATTCCGCATAAGGTCTTTGCCATTTCTGAAGGGCCAGTTCATCTCTCAATTCATTGTATGCAGCAACAAGTTCGTTCTGCACGCTGATGTATGCCTGATAAGAAGATCCACGGTCATTCTGCAAAGAAATTACATGCTTGTCGTTAACGAGAGTCGTACCGAAAAACTCCACATTCTTCTGTGTCTTTTCAGGCATGTGCTCTGCATTGCCGGCATTAGCAATAAATTCTTTAGCTTTTTCCCTTAGTTGCTCAACACCGATATAATCATTACCGCACATCAAAGCATCATCCTTATTCAGGTATACCTGCAAAATGTTACGTTCTTTGATCTTATCCGTATTCTGTTGATCTTGATCTTCGGGTGGTGGAGGCAAAAGTCTTGCCAAACCACGGTCCGTATCCATTGATGTTGTAATCAAGAAGAAGATCAGCAACAAGAAAGCGATATCCGCCGTAGAACTTGAGTTAATATCAGGAACTTTTCTTTTTCCTCTTGCCATTGTAATTACTTATTAAATTGAGTATCCTCAATTGATTATGATATTTTTTTCTTTATGCCACTTGCGATGATTGCAACGATTGTTACAAACAACAGGATGTAGATGGAATAAAGGAACATATCAGTTAATTTCAGCCAGAAAGGAACGTTGTCAGTACCGTCATAACCTGGGATATTCATCGGTGTTCCATCACCAGCAGCCCAAGCAATCACTAAAACAACAACCAAAAGAACCAAACCAAGCAATGACTTAATTGCATTTGCAGGGCTATCTTTCAAAGCTGCTCCAAATTGGAATACAGCAGCAACTACTGTAGCAGCAACAGCCAAACCAAATAACCCATAAATGAGCATCAGTAAGGCATTTGTGTTTGCCGGTTGCCACATTTCAGGATCTACTCCCGCAATGACATCTGCTCCTTGAGCATCACCACCCAGGTAGAAAAGCCCCAGGACAATGAGGATGATGGCAAACATCGCATACAGTGCGTAATACGATACTTTATATGATAACTTACTCATTTCGAATTATTTTTTGTATTTCAGATCATATTTGATTACCATGTCAAGCAAAGAGATAGAAGAGTCTTCCATTTCGCTTGTAAGAGCTTCAATCTTAGCAAGTACGTAGTTGTAGAATACCTGAAGAATCAAAGCAACGATCAAACCGAAAATAGTTGTAATCAAGGCAACTTTCATACCACCTGCAACAACCGTCGGAGAGATATCACCTACCTGCTGGATCTTATCAAATGCCTGCACCATACCGATTACAGTACCCAAGAATCCGAGTGACGGAGCCATAGCGATAAACAGTGTGATCCAAGAACATCCTTTTTCAAGGTAACCAGCCTGTACACCACCGTAAGATACTACTGACTTCTCAACTACATCGATACCTTGGTCGATTCTCATCAAACCCTGGTAGTAGATAGAAGCAACAGGACCTCTGGTGTTACGTGCGATGTCTTTAGCAGCTTCAACATCACCTTTTTCCAAAGCAGCTTCGATAGATGCCATGAATTTTTTTGTGTTGATTTCAGCCAAGCTCAAATAGATGATACGTTCGATACAGAAAGCCAAACCGATTACCAAAGCAATAGCAACCAAACTCATGAAAGATGCAGTACCTTCAATGAATTTAACTTTGATTTCTTTGTGAATACCACCTTCTTCTGCAGCAGGAGCAGCGGCCGGAGCAGCTTGAGCAGCAGCAGGAGCAGCTTGTTGTTCAGTTTGTTCTGCTGCAGGAGCGTCTTGAGCCTGAGCAAGTTGAATTGAGCCAAATGTAAAGGCCCCAATCACAGCAACAATTGCAAATAACTTTTTCATTGTGTGTCTAATTTTTAAGATTAATTAATTGATTATTATTTATTGTATTTACTTCACGTTTCAACTTTTGTTCTGCGGAGAGACGGGGATTCGAACCCCGGATACACTTTTGGCGTATACACGCTTTCCAGGCGTGCCTCTTCAACCACTCGAGCACCTCTCCTTATGAGTTTTCCGCATTTTCAGCTACAAATGTATCCTTTTTTTTCTTTTCCTAAAGCATTATCCCTTTTTTATCTTAAATAAATACTGCAAATTAATATAATTTAAAACCTTTGGAACCTTATTTGACCATTCCGAACACTTTTAGCGCATTTTCGGAAGTGGCTTGTGAAAGGTGCTCCGGGGTGGTCCGATAAATTTCTACCAGTTTCAGGAACGTATCATGCACATTCGCACTTTCATTCCTCTTCCCCCGATTGGGGGCCGGGGTCAGATACGGTGAGTCCGTTTCGAGCACAATCCGCTCCAAAGGCACTGTTAGCAAGGTATCCGGCAGTGAGGACTTTTTAAATGTGACCACTCCGTTGATTCCCAACATGAAACCGCCAAATTCAAGCAACCGGGCCGCTTCTTCGGCATTTCCGGTGAAACTATGAAAAATACCGGTCAAAGCAGTGTTTTTATAGGGCTCCATTACCTTATATATATAGTCGAATGCCTCCCGCGAATGAACCACGATGGGCAATTTATATTCGAGCGCCCATTCTATCTGTTTCTCAAAAACGTACAGTTGTTCGTTCAGAAAGGTTTTATCCCAATACAAATCAAGCCCAATTTCGCCAATGGCTACAAAATTATTGGGTGCTTCCAGACGCTCCCGGACAATTGACAGTTCCTGCCGGTATGACTCGTTCACCGAGGTAGGATGCAATCCGATCATCGGATAACAGAAATCAGGATAATCCGCACAAACCGACAGCATGGATTCAATCGTCGTACTGTCAATATTGGGCATGTAAATACGCGAAACACCTGCCTGACGTGCACGTTCCATCACCTGTGGCAGGTCATCGGAAAATTCTTCCAAAAAAAGATGGGAATGAGTATCTATTAACATGACAATTTGCTTTCTTCTTTTACTTTTTCGTTGGAACGGTAGTAATATACCAGTCCATAGTCACGACATTTTGCCAACCGGGCTTCATTAGGATTCACTTCCTGAAACTTCGCTTCCACCTGATTCCAGATATCCAGAATCAATTCATCCGCCCGGTCACGCATCGAAGCCAGTTCATCCAGACTCCGGTTGGTGGCAGACTGGTAATTTTTCTGACGTTCGTAGCTATCCAGAAAAATATCATAATGCACTTTTACGCGCGCAATAGTCGGGTTATAAATGGGGATCCCCCCTTGAGAGGTTCTCCGCTGCTCTCCTTCAATGATTTTTCTCCCCCACTCTACCAAAGCTGCTTCACTTAATAAATCCGGTACCACATTCGCTTCCGGAAGATCATAAAGTTCTTTATGCACCGGTTTGATTTCATCGCGAAGCACCGCGAGGTTGAGCACTTGAATAAAATGGGATATATACAGCCGTGCCATCCGCACATTCGCCTGATGCTTGCGACTGGCTCTCGACTGGTTGTCATAACATTGGGTATAGTAAATCTGCGCAGCTTCAAACTTCAGCAGAAAATTACGGGCTTCGAATAATGTTTTCAGTGAGATAGCCAAGTCCCGCACATTATACACGTCACCCTTCTCGACCGCTGCTTTCAGCGCCCGTACTCTGGCTTGATCCGTATTTGGCAATCGTCTGTAAGGCATTTCCCACCAACTTTACTACATTTCCCGATACATCAGTAATTTCACTAAATTCTTAAGTTCTTTCTTCTTCTCTTCGGCAACCGCAACAGCTTCAAGACTTTCCATAGCCAGCGTATAATATTCGCGCATTTTGTTTTCACAAACGCTGCGGATAGTCAACTGATTATAGATTTCCGTCACTGCCGCTATCTTTTCTGCCGGCTGACAGTTGTCTGCATTCAGCCAGCGGTTCAGTTCTTCCAGCTGTTCTCCGTTTGCACGTTCCAGTGCTTTGATCAGCATATATGTCTTCTTATTGCAAAGGATGTCTCCACCGATTTTCTTTCCGAACACTTCCGGATCGCCATAAACATCCAGCAAATCATCCTGTAACTGGAATGCAACCCCTATCTGCATACCAAAATTATAAAGATTCTCCGCATCAACAGCAGACGCTCCTGCCAGAATCGCACCGATCTTCAGACTTGCGGCAAGCAATACAGCCGTTTTCAGACGAATCATTTCAATATATTCGTCCTCCGCCACATCGTTGCGCGACTCAAATTCCATATCCAACTGCTGCCCTTCACAAATTTCCAACGCAGTCAGACTAAACAAATCAATGACTTCTTTCAAATGCTCGGGCGCACAACCGGCTACATACCGGAAAGCCAGTATCAGCATGGTATCACCCGACAAAATAGCTGTGTTATCGTTCCAAACCTTATGCACAGTCGGCTTTCCTCTGCGCATATCCGAACGATCCATCAAATCATCATGCAGCAATGTATGATTATGATAAACTTCGATACCGGTAGCAGGATCGTAAATTGACGAAACATCTTCCTTATACAAGTTATATGCCATCAGCATCAATACAGGACGAATCCGCTTTCCCCCCAAAGAAAGGATGTATTCGATTGGTTCGTAGAGTCCTTCCGGAGTCCGGGTTATCTGATTTTCAGATAGGTGGTTGTTTATTTTATCAAGTAATTGAGAAGCTGTAAACATGATGAAAACAAAGATTAATGAATAAAAAGAGGCTGCATTCGCAGCCTCTTAAATGTATGAGTGTTACAAATTACTGCAATCTGAACATTACAGGAACTGTAAATTTAACGCGAACCGGTTTACCACGCTGCATACCTGGTTTCCATTTCGGCATCGTGTTGATCACACGGAGAGCTTCTTTATCCAGATACGGGTCTACACTGCGTACAACTTTTGCATCTACGATACTACCGTCTTTGTTAACAACGAACTGTACGATAACACGACCTTGAGTACCATTTTCCTGTGCGATAGTCGGATATTTGATATTTTTAGCCAGATACTGCATCAATGCTGCCTGTCCACCCGGGAAGTCCGGCATATTTTCTACAACTTCGAAGATAGTCTGTTCTTCCGGCTCTTCCTCAACTACTTGTACCGGTACGTATTTTACTTCCACTTTAGGTGTGTTATCCTCATTAAGGATGGTAGTTGATTCTTCAATATCTGCCTGGTCATCGACAATTTCCAGCAATTCGGCCACCTTCGGAGCCTCGGGTGGTGGTGGAGTCGCTTGTTCAGGGGTTTCGGTAATAGGAATGATTTCCTCTTCAAAAACAACATCAGCTACAGCCTGGCTTGTATCGATTTTCACGTCACGCTGGGTCCATTCGAACGCCACGAACATAAAAGCCAATACCACCACGTAACCGATCAGCAGCCATGTGGATTTCTTTCCTTCCAGGTCTGCCTTGGGTGATTTTTTAACTTCCATAATTTTGTTAATATAATGATTAATAAAAAAAAGTGTCTTCCTATGTGTCTCTGGGCAAATATACTACATTTTCAGATAACCGTCCGTTTCTTCGTATCTTTTTATCCGGCTTTTTAACTTTTTTAATTCTTTCATACTCATTCAGTTGCTTTTACAGTCAAATTTATGGCTGATTTTCAAAATAAGCGTATCTTTGGCGGACAAATATAAGAAGCAGATAATATGAAAAAGATAACAATCGCAATCGACGGTTTTTCCTCCTGCGGAAAAAGTACAATGGCCAAAGATCTCGCCCGCGAAGTAGGATACATTTATATAGATAGTGGGGCAATGTATCGCGCAGTCACCTTATATAGTATTGAAAATGGGATATTTAACGGAGACGTTATCGATACGGAGAAGCTGAAAGAAGCAATCCGGGATATCCGGATTACTTTCCGCCCAAATCCGGAGACAGGACGTCCGGACACCTACCTCAACGGGGTGAACGTAGAGAATAAAATTCGTACAATGGGGGTTTCGTCCAAAGTCAGCCCTATCAGCGCACTCGATTTTGTACGCGAAGCGATGGTAGCACAGCAACAGGCCATGGGTAAAGAAAAAGGGATTGTGATGGACGGACGGGACATCGGAACCACGGTTTTCCCGGATGCGGAACTGAAAATATTTGTTACGGCCACACCGGAGATTCGTGCCCAACGCCGTTTTGACGAACTAAAAGCAAAAGGCCAGGAAGGCAGCTTCGAAGAAATTCTTGAGAACGTAAAGCAACGGGATTACATCGACCAGCATCGTGAAGTGAGTCCATTGCGCAAAGCAGATGACGCTCTGCTGCTCGACAATTCTAATCTGAGCATCGAACAGCAGAAGGAATGGCTGTCGGAACAGTTCGGAAAAGTAGTAAAGGAATAGAGGATAAAAATCGAGTGTATGATTAAAGTAGAGATAGATGAAGGTTCCGGCTTCTGCTTCGGTGTGGTCACAGCCATCCACAAGGCGGAAGAAGAACTGGCAAAAGGAGAAACCCTCTATTGCCTGGGAGATATTGTACACAACAGCCGGGAGGTAGAAAGGCTGAAGGCAATGGGACTAATTACGATCAACCGTGATGAGTTCAGACAATTGCGCAATGCCAAAGTGTTGCTTCGCGCACACGGAGAGCCACCGGAGACTTACCAGATCGCCCACAAGAATAATATCGAAATCATCGACGCAACCTGTCCGGTCGTACTGCGGCTTCAAAAGCGCATCAAACAAGAGTTCCGGAAGGAAGATTTTGAAGAAAAGCAAATTGTGATCTACGGCAAGAACGGCCATGCAGAAGTGCTGGGACTGGTAGGGCAGACCGGCGGTCAAGCCATTGTCATCGAAAGTGCGGAAGAAGCCAAAAAGCTGGATTTCACTAAAAGCATCCGCCTTTTCTCACAGACCACAAAGTCTCTGGACGAGTTTCAGGAGATTGTAGAATACATCAAACTCCACATTTCACCGGATGCCACTTTCGAATATTACGATACAATCTGCCGGCAGGTAGCTAACCGTATGCCCAATCTCAGGGAATTTGCGGCAACGCATGATCTGATTTTCTTCGTCAGCGGAAAGAAGAGTTCGAACGGAAAAATGCTTTTTGAAGAATGCCTGAAAGTAAACGCCAACTCACATCTGATTGATAATGAGAAAGAAATCGATCCCACTTTACTCCGGAATGTGGAATCCATCGGCGTATGTGGAGCGACTTCCACCCCCAAATGGCTGATGGAAAAAATACATGACCATATCCAGCTATTGATAAAAGATTAAAAAGAAAGATAGAAAAGACAATTTGAATATTTTTAATGGTTTCGACACACGAAAAAAAACTTATGAAACACTGCTTTCAACTTTTTGTTGTACATTTGCCACGTCAAACTAATTAATGAAAGATTGTTATGGGAACAGTTAAATGTATCGGTATTTTGACTTCGGGAGGTGATGCTCCGGGAATGAATGCGGCCATCCGCGCAGTAACACGTGCAGCTATCTACAACGGACTACAAGTAAAAGGTATATATAGAGGATACAAAGGTCTGGTGACAGGCGAAATCAAAGAGTTCAAGAGCCAGAACGTAAGTAATATCATCCAACTGGGTGGAACCATCCTGAAAACAGCCCGCTGTAAGGAGTTCACCACACCGGAAGGCCGCCAGCTGGCTTATGATAATATGAAAAGAGAAGGCATTGATGCTTTGGTGATCATCGGTGGTGACGGTTCGCTGACAGGCGCCCGAATCTTCGCACAGGAATTCGATGTTCCATGTATCGGACTTCCGGGAACGATTGACAACGACCTTTACGGCACAGACACCACTATCGGATACGATACGGCATTGAACACCATTCTGGATGCAGTAGATAAAATCCGTGACACCGCCACTTCACACGAACGTCTGTTCTTTGTAGAGGTGATGGGGCGTGATGCCGGATTCCTCGCTCTGAACGGCGCCATTGCTTCGGGAGCCGAAGCAGCCATTATTCCGGAGTTCAGCACGGAAGTCGACCAACTGGAAGAATTTATCAAGAACGGATTCCGTAAATCCAAGAATAGCAGTATTGTACTGGTAGCGGAAAGCGAACTGACAGGCGGTGCCATGCACTATGCGGAACGTGTGAAAAACGAATACCCGCAATACGATGTGCGTGTGACAATCTTAGGACACTTGCAGCGCGGTGGAAGCCCTACAGCTCACGACCGCATTCTGGCAAGCCGTTTGGGTGCCGCTGCCATCGACGCTATCATGGAAGACCAGCGCAACGTAATGATAGGTATCGAGCACGATGAAATCGTTTATGTACCATTCAGCAAAGCTATCAAGAATGATAAGCCGGTCAAGAGAGATCTGGTCAATGTATTGAAAGAGCTTTCTATTTAATAGAGACTGCCAACAGAACAGAAGCTTATTTTTATAAAGGCAATATAAAGAACGGTGGACGAATTGAGCTTTTCAATTGTTCACCGTTCTTATTTCAATTCATCCATTCCATGATCCATGCCACAGATTCCGGGCAGTCCGCCCCCTTGTTTTGCTCTATCCGAATGAAAAATGAATGAAACGAATGAATCAAACAGTAGTATCTCCAATGGAGATACTACCGACTTTTTAGTCACCCCATTTAAGATACTATTGACTAACATTTGGCTCAAATCCGTATAAAAGGAACAAACGGCAACAACCGTTTTTTTCGGATTGATCACAGAATTCCAAGTGATTTCTTTTTCTCCTTCTCCGGCAGAAGAAAGAATGGTCGTTTTTTCACGTTTTTTCTTATTCATCATTTGCACTGCATCAAATGAATAACGATCAGATGCACGTACGATTACCCAAATGATTAAATCATGTGAACCACTGCGCCAGCAATTGCTCCGTTATTTCCCACAACTGTTCTTTCTGCACATGATAAATGTAGTTGTCCGACAACTCTTTCCTACGATTGCCTGCATAAAGCTGTCCGCTGACTCCGGCCACTGCCTCATCCAGCAAGAGGCCGACGGCAGTGGAAGCCCCTTTCTTCGGCGTGCGGATAAAGGGGCGGAAAAAGATATCCGTCAGAGGGTCAAACCACTGGTGCATAGTGATGATGTCGGTAGAAACAATGCCGGGATCGGCGGCATTGACAGTGATTCCTTTTTCACGGAGGCGTTCCGAAAGTTCGATCGTAAACAGCATCAAAGCCAGTTTTGTATTGCTGTAAACAGGGATTCGCCAAAAACTTCCCTTTCTTCCCTGCCGGAAGAAATCGGGAAAATCGAGGTGTCCGATCGCATACGTGCAAGAAACCATGTTTACAATACGGGCTCCGCGTGTCAATGCCGGAAGGAGTTTCCGGGTAAGCAGGTACGGCCCCAGATAGTTCACACTGACCGTTCGTTCAAAGCCGTCGTCGGTGATGTGAAGTCCGGTTTCCATCGTTCCAGCGTTATTCATCAGCAGGGAAACGGGGAGATGACGCTCCACAATCCGATCGGCAAAAGAAGCTGTCGATGCCATAGAAGACAGATCGACTGCCATGACTTCCATGTTTACGTTTCCTGTCTCGTTCACTAGACGCTGCCGTATCGGTTCCGCTTTGGACGGACGATAGCAAGCCATAATAATATGGTAACCGGCTTCGGCTACGGCACGGGTTATTTCCGTTCCCATGCCGCCGTCGGCACCGGTGATGATTGCCCATTTCTCTTCACTCATTGCTTTTCCAGTTTTTCAATCTCCCGTTGCAGGCAGGGAGGCAGTTTTTCTTTCAAATGTTGGTGGCAGGCCATTTCAATAGTGTACATGCGCCCGATGCAGTAGTTGCTGTGCCCGCAGTTACAGCGTGCCTGCTCTTCCCGCCTCATCCGGTTGACAAACTCCGGTTCGTTGAGCAACGCACGTGCCATCTGGACGGCATCGAAGCCGGCATCCAATACTTCATCTATCTTTTCACGGGACACCAGTCCGCCCACATAAATCAACGGAGCTTCCGGAAGTGCCGCCCGAAATTTCAGTGCATCCTCCAGGAAATAGGCTTCCCGGAAAGGAACGGTCGGAATCATCCACTTTCCAAACATCCGAACCCCGTATTTCAGCCACCAGCAGTCCATGTAGTAAGCCATCGAACGAATCGGCATCGCTCCCCGCATGACGTACATCGGGGCTTTGCTGACGAAGCCTCCGCTCAGTACCAATGCGTGCGCGCCCAATGCCAGCAGGCGTTTGGCCACTTGCAAGGTTTCATCGGTTTCCATGCCGCCTTTGAAGCCATC
>NZ_QTLF01000047.1:0-24925 GCF_003434395.1 Bacteroides sp. AM23-12 | reverse complement strand
GAAGGGTCGCTGGTGGCTGACCGGGGGCGTCATAACATCGGCTACCTGAAAGACATCACGCCATACGGGGCGACATTCCAGCCGCTCGACCTGAAAGGATACCAGAAGGAAAAGGCGTTGTTGTATGTGTCGCTGCGTGACGCCTACGAGCGTCTGTACCGTTATGAATCGCTCCGGCGCGAGGCAAATGTTCCGTGGCGAGAGCATCTGAATACCTGTTACGATGAGTTTGTCATGCGCTACGGCAACCTCAACGCCAAGCAGAACGTGAAGTTAGTGATGATGGATGCGGGCGGGCGCGACATCCTTTCGCTGGAACGGATGGAAAACGGAAAGTTCGTCAAGGCGGACATCTTCGAGCATCCTGTTTCCTTCGCGGTGGAGAGCCATGCCAACGTAGGCTCTCCCGAAGAAGCCCTGTCTGCGTCGCTCAACAAATATGGTACGGTCAATCTCGACTATATGCGGGAGATAACCGACAGCACGGCGGAGGATTTGCTCACTGCCCTGCAAGGGCGCATCTACTACAATCCGCTCGTGACCGGTTACGAAATCAAAGACCGTTTCATCGCCGGAAATGTCATAGAGAAAGCGGAACGCATAGAGGCATGGATGGGTGACAATCCCGAAAATGAGCGTATGCCGGAGGTGAAGCAGGCGTTGGAGGCTCTGAAAGATGCCGAGCCGCAGCGCATCGCCTTCGAGGATCTGGACTTCAATTTCGGGGAACGCTGGATTCCGACGGGTGTCTATGCCGCCTACATGAGCCGGCTGTTCGACACGGAGGTGAAAATCGCCTATTCCGCAAGCATGGACGAGTTTTCGGTGGTGTGCGGCTACCGCACCATGAAAATCACGGACGAGTTTCTGGTGAAGGGGTATTACCGGAACTATGACGGTATGCACCTCCTAAAACACGCCCTGCACAACACCTGCCCTGACATGATGAAGTCCATCGGCAAGGACGAGCATGGCAACGACATCAAGATGCGCGACAGCGAGGGAATACAACTCGCCAACGCCAAGATTGACGAGATACGAAACGGCTTCTCCGAATGGCTCGAAGAGCAGTCGCCGCAGTTCAAGGAGCGGCTTGTGACGATGTATAACCGCAAGTTCAACTGTTTCGTGCGCCCGCGCTACGACGGCTCCCATCAGACCTTTCCCGACCTCAACCTGAAAGGGCTGGCAAGCCGGGGTATCAAGAGCGTCTATCCCTCACAGATGGATTGCGTCTGGATGTTGAAACAGAACGGCGGCGGAATTTGCGACCACGAGGTGGGAACCGGTAAGACGCTGATAATGTGCATCGCCGCGCATGAGATGAAGCGTCTGAATTTGGCACACAAGCCGATGATTATCGGGCTGAAAGCCAACGTTGCGGAGATTGCAGCCACCTATCAGGCGGCATATCCCAACGCACGTATTCTGTACGCTTCGGAGAAGGACTTTTCGACCGCCAACCGTGTGCGCTTCTTCAATAATATAAAGAACAACGACTACGATTGCGTCATCATGTCGCACGACCAGTTCGGCAAGATACCGCAGTCGCCGGAATTGCAGCAGCGCATCCTGCAAGCAGAGCTTGACACGGTGGAGGAAAACCTCGAAGTGCTACGGCAGCAGGGAAAGAACGTGTCGCGGGCGATGCTGAAAGGATTGGAGAAGCGCAAGCACAACCTTGAAGCGAAGCTGGAGAAGGTGGAACACGCCATAAAGTCACGCACGGACGACGTGGTGGATTTCAAGCAGATGGGCATCGACCACATCTTCATAGATGAGAGCCATTATCAGAACTTTCTTATTTTTTTGTTTGACATTCTAAATATATTGAAATTCAGCATCTTTTTTATATAATAAGTTCTGATTATTTTTACGGTCGTAATATGCAGGGTATAGAATATATTCTGTATCAATTTGGAGATAAGGCTGTAATGTTTGTATTTGCTCAATAGTCCTTTTCGTAAATTTGGATATCTTAATGATTTTTCTGATTGCATTTGACCTCCTGTTTCTAAAGAGAAACTGCTCAGTGGAAGTTTTTAGTATTTGTCCAATAAAGCACATAGGTTGTATTCTGTTTCCCACATTCTTGACTGTTGAACTCTGTACCAATTCTTCAGGCCGTTGCGTAACTCCCATTCCAATAACACCGGGCATATCAAATTGTCAATTCTTTATTACTTGGCATTTTTTAGAAGATGTTACGTTGGCATATAGTTTTGAGCTTGTATGAAAAATGACATTTACTACTAATGAATCAACTTTACATAACATAACCATATTTTGCATCGGAAATATGAGATAATTTTCCTTTTTTATTGTATCTTTGTATTTGATAGGCATGGAATTTTCATAATGCATGAGTTTAACCATCCATAATATTAATGAATAATTCCACTTACGTGCTGTATCTTAACATTTTGATATTTATTTAAAACTCTAACTTAAGTATAAATTACTTCTATTTTTTGTTTTATGAGTTCTAATTTTAAAACACCTCTTTCTGTATATGTCTTGTATGACAAGGATAATACTAAAGGTAGCGAAACATATGAGAAAATTTACCATCTTCTGTGTCGTAATTCAAGTAGGCCTTTTGAAGATGGGCTTGATATACCAGTGTTCTTTCGAACGGATATGGCCAATCAAATTACCCCGATAGATATAAACTTCAGTAATAAAACTATTGCAATATTATTGGTTGATGACAATATGTATTGTAATACTATATGGGATGAGTATATAAAAGAATTATTAGTAAAACAAGACAATGGGGCACTAAAAATATTTGCCGTCAAACTATCCAAGTATGCTTTCGACATAAACCCACTTCTTCAAGAAGAACAGTTTATTTGTTTGAAAAATGAGAATATTGAAACTGATTGGCATGAATTTCAAATAAGACTTTATGATAACATTTTACGCTATTTAAAGTCTTATAAAGTTGGGCAAAAGCTAAAATTATTCATTAGCCATTCTAAAAAGGATAAAGATCATTTAGGTGAATCTACGGCAATTTCTTTAAGAGATTATTTGCGTTCAGATACTAAACTCGATTCTTTCTTCGATGTTAATGATATTTTGGATGGTCATCAATTTGCCCAACAGATTCAGTCAGGTATAGCTTCATCCTTATTAGTTATCATAGAATCTGATACATATTCAGAAAGAGAATGGTGTCGAATTGAAGCTATCTCTGGTAAGAAAAATAATGTACCTTCAATATTAGTAAATGTATTGAATGGAGTTTCTTCTCGAACATTCCCGTATTTGGGTAATATGCCAAAGATTAGATTTAATGGCAAATGGGATGACGTAATTATCTTGCTTCTACGTACTGCGTTAGACCAATATTATGAGAAAGAATATCTTGAGCAATTGGTAATGAAGTGCGATTTGCAAAATACTTCTATTCTTCCTGTTCCTCCGGAATTAATGAATTTAATTAATATTGAAGATAATATAAAATCAATACTCTATCCTGAACCACCGTTAGGTCGTGAAGAGTTGGAGGTTTTGAATAAAAATGGTAAGATTACAAGTTTTGTTACTCCGAGTCAGTTATATTCAAATATGAATAAGATACAGGATAAGAAAATCGCAATTTCTATTTCGGAAACTCCGGAGGCTTTAACTAAAGGAATCGGCAAAGCCATGTTTGATGATTTATCTGTTGAAATAGCTCGTCATCTGCTTGTTACTGGAGCTAAATTGGTGTATGGAGGTGATCTTAGAATTGGTGGTTTCACAAAACTTTTATGCGATCTTTCATGTCAGTATGGCATAAAAGAAAAGTCTGATCCAAGTACAATCTATTTCACAAATTATTTTGCTTGGCCTATATTTAATAGGCTCTCAAAATCTGACATCGCTGAATTTAAATACGACCGTGTGGAAATAGTAAAAACAGAAATACCCAAAGGTGTAGGTGAGGAGGATAAGGGGAAGTTCTTTGAGCCAACTACGCCAAGCAAAATGTTTCTTTGGGCAAATTCTTTATCTATTATGCGTAAAGAAATGGAAGAGAATGTTAATGCACGTATCGTTTTGGGTGGCAAAATTGTCAATTTTAAGGGGCGTATGGCCGGAATATTTGAAGAGGCGATTTGTGCTATACAGAAAAAACATCCAATTTATTTATTAGGAGGATTTGGTGGAGCTTCTGCACAAATAGTGAAACTAATGAAAGGTGAAACTACGGCAGAAAAACTATTTGAAGAAGCAAAAACCAATGAGGATTATAAAAATTTAATTGAATATTGCCAAATGAGTTGTCTGCCAACGATAAATTACGATGAACTAAAGAAATTCGAAAATAAGGATTATCAGGTTCTTAGAAATGGACTTGATAAAGATGAAAATGAAATTTTATTCAACTCTATTAATATTCCCGAGATAATATCATTGATTCTCAAGGGTATTAATAAAGCTTTTAACTATTAATATAAATTATGCATAAAGTATTTGTAAGTTTTCATCATGCCAATGACCAGAAATATAAAGAAGGTTTGGTTAGTTGGGCTGAAAAAAATAAAGTATTCATTGATGGCTCTGTTGACATGGGCGAGATTCCAGAAGATTGGGACGACCAAAAGATACGCGAATATATACGCGACGAGCATTTGAAGGATACAACCGTAACCATTTTACTTGTAGGAACTGAAACAAAAAATCGCAAGCATATTGATTGGGAGTTATATTCAAGTATGTACGATGGTACGGTGAATAAGAAGTCCGGCATTATTGTGATATTACTACCATCTGTTAAAAGCGAATATTATACATGCGCTCATAGTAGTGAGAAAACGTTCTACCCAGAGACGACACAATGGATGTCTATTGATAGCCGAGAAGAGTATCATAGGCGTTATCCATACTTACCGGAACGCATCATTGATAATTTGCTCGAACCCAATGCCTTTATATCTGTAATCAATTGGGATAAGTTAACACCAGATATTTTGAGACAGATGATTGATAATGCATATAATAGTCGTGCCACTTGCACTTATGATTTATCAAGGCCAATGCGTAAAAAAAATGGATAAGTAGAATAATAGATTATGGCATTAAATAGATTTTATTTAACCGAAAATTCCATTGCACAAAGAAGTGGTTTATGTATATTCATAAGTCACCAAAAAAGAGATGCGGACACTGCTAAAAAAATAGCAGACTATTTTATTACTTCTGGTATTGATGTCTATTTTGATGAATATGATACAAAAATAGACAGAACGAGACCTTACTCGGTTGTAAGTGCAATTAAAACAGGTATCAGAAACAGCACGCACATGTTATGTCTTTTATCCCAAAATGCATTGGATTCAAAATGGATCCCTTGGGAAGTTGGATATGGATATGATAGAACAACTGTTGTAGGGTTAACATTAAAAGAAATATCACAATCAGTCTTACCCGAGTATCTTCAAATCGTTCCAATTCTAAGAGGTACAAAATCGTTGAATAACTTTATTTCTAATGTGTTAAAACGAGATGAATCAACGCTTATAAATGAGAGGAAATTATTTGCCGCATATCAATCTCAGCATCCTTTAGACTCTGTTCTTAATTGGGAACTGTAACATAACTTCCAGCAGGTATAATACCTTGCTGGAAGTTTATATAATATACCAAACAGTACTTGTATATCTTAATCGGGTAAGAGGAAAACGAAGAAGTAAAATTTCTCCTACTCAATTTGTTTTTGTAAGTCCTAAAAGTATTTCAAGATTTGCTTTTCCTTCCTCTGTCTTCCACTTTTTTCTCATTTTCTTTTGATTTTCGCCTTCAAGGGTTTCCAAAGCTTTTTCTTCTTGTTTTGTGGTTATATCAAGATATACCATTGTGGTTTGAATACTTTCATGCCCAAGTAAGTATGAGATTTGGGCTATGTTCATCCCGTTTTCAAGCCAGTGTGAAGCTTTGGCATGCCTAAATTGATGGGCATGTAAATCCATAGGAACATCTTGGCACCTTTCATGAGCCATTGTGGCATATTTTTTCAGCATCTTGTTCACGTTTTCAGCGGACATCGGGACATATATGCCTTTGCTCTTAGAACAGAAAAGTAATGCATTTGCATCATTCTGTTTCGGATGGTATTTGATAAGATACCTTTTCAAGCATTGTGCTGGCTTGGCCAAAAGAGGAATCGGACGTTTCTTTCTTCCTTTGCCAATGACTATTATGTGAGGTTTTACACAGTCTATAACAATATTGCTAATTTTCAGAGTCAGAAGCTCGTTGATGCGCACAGCGGTGGAATATAAGAGAAGCATCAGAGTGTAATCACGAAAGCCTATAGTACTCCCTTGATTAGGCATGGACAACAATACATCAACAGCCTGTTTACTGAGCCCGATGACCTTTCTTTTAGAGTTTTTCTCATTTGGAACATTTTCCGCTTGTAAGAAAACAGACATATAGGATATATCTCTAAACGACAAATATTTCAGAAAAACACGCAAGGCTGACAATCTTACATTACATGTTGCTGGACTGCAACCCCTATTTTCCTTTAACCAAATAATCCACTCCATTATATATTCCATACAGAAACATTCTGCGCTTAATGTTTCTGGTGTAGTGCCTTTTATTACTCTGAGGAATTCTACATAGAGTTTCACGGAGATCTTATAATTTCTCTTTGTGTGAGGACTGCATGCCTTGATTGAAGGGACATAGTGTTCGAGCCAGTCATGCAGATAATCAGCTATCTGCATTGCTTGCGGATTAATCTTCTTTTTCATCTGTCTTTAATTTTAATAATTGATTCTCTGTATATTCCATTATATCAGAAATCGCTGGGGTCAAGGAATAATAAGCCAGCGTGCTCTCTATTTGCCGGTGTCCCATGCTCTTGCTTAAAGCCAACAACTTGTCATGGATGGTAAATCCTTGGTGTGTCCAGCTGTTTATGTTTTCTATGGCATAGTTGTGTCTTAGCTCATATGGGATAGCGTAGGATGAATTGCAACTTTGCCACAACACCCGAAAATGATACGTAACCCAAACAGAAGGGTGAGACTTGTCATCCGGTGTCGGAAAGAACACTTTGCGGTGCGGGACTAACCTAGATATATTCTCGTCGTAAGTACGCATTAGAGCCAACATTGTATCATGGAGAACGACATAATGTTGGTCATGCCCTTTACTTCGCTTGATGGAAATTACGCCATTTTCAAGGTTTACATCATCACGTTCCAGCAGGATGGCTTCGGTTGTCCTCATCCCAGAACTGTACAATAAGCGAAAGAATACTGGCAGTGTCATGCGTTGGATTGTGGCGAGACGGCCACGTCTTGGCTTTGTGTTGTCGCAAGCATTGAAGAAGCGTTTCAATTCATCATATGTGAAAGGGTGCGGCGTATAAGTTCTTGGCACAGACCTTGGCACTTTTGGCAGGGCTATTTTTGTCATTCCACGTTTGTTCATGTATTTGATGAAGTCCAGAATAGGATATACACGTGACACGCAAGAGTTTGTGCATTCAGATGGACGTT
Source organism: Bacteroides sp. AM23-12 (assembly GCF_003434395.1). Taxonomy (NCBI): domain Bacteria; kingdom Pseudomonadati; phylum Bacteroidota; class Bacteroidia; order Bacteroidales; family Bacteroidaceae; genus Bacteroides; species Bacteroides sp. AM23-12. The sequence goes on along the minus strand of NZ_QTLF01000047.1, from coordinate 17,417 downwards.
GCCTGCACCATCTGTCCACGATTTCTTGGGATAGTTCGATCTGTCCGGGATATTCCCTCGCGCAAAAATGGTCAAATAGTATTACGTTCTTGATATAGCTGTGGCTGTCACGCCCGGAAGCCTTGCGGTATTTTACGTATCCTTCTATCGCGTTGGAAAGGAATGAAGTCGTTTTCATCTGCCAAACACCTCCTTTCCAACCGGGAATCCCTCGATGCTTAGCGAACACTCTTTCAGGTGTTTGAATTCCGCACTGAGATAGCGGTCGAGAGAGCTTGGGGACGAATGGCCAAGGGTGGCACTTATAACAGGCTGTTGCACACCGCCCTGCAACAGGGATGTCGCTACATGGTGGCGAAACAGGTGCATGCTCTTTCTTTCATTTTCACCTTGCCTTATTCCTGCTTTGCACATGACTTTTGAGCATATGGCATCAAGATTGCTTGTGTGGAGTCTTCTGTGTGGCACGTGTACTGTGAGAAAAACATATGGTTCCGGGCATTGGGGACGCTCTTTGAGCAGGTAATCAAAGACAGCATTCCCGACTACGGCGCGAAGCGGCAATGTAAGGGGCTGTCCCGTTTTTGCCTGTGTGATTTTTATAAGGTCGTGTTCCCAATCGAAGTTCTCAAGCGTGAGAGCTGAGATGTCACACCCACGCAATCCCGTGTACATGGCCAAGGTTATGATGGCTTTGTCCTGCAGGGATATTGTGCCGTCGTGCTCCAAGGTATGCCTGATGGCCGTCAGTTCTTGCTCTGTAAGGTATTGAATGTTCTTACGCATGTTGGGTATGGCCGGCAGATATGCGATTATACGTTCAACGGATTTGCCATAGTAAGGCAAACAGGCTTTCAGCCCATACTCCACCGAATATTTGAGCGAATGGCCCATCTTCTGTTTTTCGTCTTTGGAAAACACTTCCAACACCGCATCCTCTGTTATTGATTCGAATGAATACACACCCATTTCCTGTAACCGGAAGAAGAACGAAGATAGCGCATACTTCACGTTTGTTGAAAATTTGCAACGCCTGCCTACCACGTTGAAAGCCATGTCCGTTACATTCCTGTATTCTTCGCCAAGCAATTCGTAGTGGTGAGGTTTGATGTAGTGTTTGCATCCGTCGGGTAATAATCCATTCTCGATATATTGGCAGATTACACGTAACAGGCGTACCTTGTTTCTGCAAGTATACTTGTTGGACCACAATTCTTTTAGTGTCGGTTCAACATCGGCGAGACTCTTCCATTTGTAATGTTCGGAATTGCCCGATAACCACTCAGCCATTTTCTTCACATAGTCTATGTACATGGCTGAATAACCTGTGTCTTGTAAATAAGAAACAAGCCCTTTGACTTTTTCATTCAGATTAAATATGTCCATAATCGTATCTTGTTTGAATGTTATTCTACAATTATAGACGGAATATAATCAGAACTGATTAAGACTCAAAACAAATGATTGCTAAACAATTGAATAATTTTATCGGAAATTCCTAAAAGTTCTGATAATGCGACAAATCCGAAATTTTGGATTTGTGCCACCAGTTCAAGAATCTGACTTTCAACACGCGCCACGACCGTGTGGCGGGATTGGGAAACAGCGAGGGAAGCCAGAAGGCACTTAACATGCTCTTTGCCATACGCACCATACAGGAGCGCACAGGAAAAGACTTGGGTGCGACCTTCCTCTCCGGCACGACTATCAGCAACTCACTGACTGAATTGTACCTGCTGTTCAAGTACCTGCGCCCGAAGGAGCTGGAACGGCAGGACATAAGGTGTTTCGACGCTTGGGCGGCGATATTTGCCAAGAAGACGACGGATTTTGAATTTAACGTGACGAACAATGTGGTCCAGAAGGAGCGTTTCCGCTACTTCATCAAAGTGCCGGAGCTTGCCGCCTTCTATAATGAAATCACGGACTACCGCACGGCGGAGGATGTGGGCGTTGACCGTCCTGCCAAGAACGAGATACTGCACCATATACCGCCCACGCCGGAACAGGAGGACTTCATACAGAAACTGATGCAGTTCGCCAAGACGGGCGATGCCACCTTGTTGGGCAGGCTGCCGCTTTCGGAAACGGAAGAAAAGGCGAAGATGCTCATCGCCACGGACTATGCCCGGAAAATGGCACTCGACATGCGCATGATAGACCCGAATTACGAAGATCATCCCGACAACAAAGCGAGTCACTGTGCCAAGATGATCGCGGAGTATTATCAAAAATACGACGCCCAGAAAGGCACGCAGTTCGTTTTCTCTGATTTGGGGACATACCAGCCGGGCGACGGGTGGAACGTCTATTCGGAAATCAAGCGCAAACTGACGGAGGACTACGGTATACCGCCAAGCGAGGTGCGCTTCATTCAGGAGTGCAAGACCGACAAGGCGCGGAAGGCGGTGATAGACGCCATGAACGCCGGGACGGTGCGTGTGCTGTTCGGCTCTACCTCTATGCTCGGAACGGGTGTGAACGCCCAGAAACGGTGTGTGGCTATCCATCATCTCGATACGCCGTGGCGACCGTCCGACTTGCAACAGCGTGACGGACGCGGAGTTAGGGCAGGTAATGAGATTGCCAAACATTTCGCCGGGAACAACGTGGATGTAATCATCTACGCGGTGGAGAAGTCACTGGACAGCTACAAGTTCAACCTCCTGCACTGCAAGCAGACTTTCATAAGCCAGCTCAAAAGCGGTGCGATGGGTGCGCGTACCATCGACGAGGGGGCAATGGACGAAAAATCGGGCATGAATTTCTCGGAATACATGGCGTTGCTCTCCGGCAATACCGACCTGTTGGACAAGGCGAAACTGGAAAAGCGGATCGCATCGCTCGAAGGGGAACGCAAGTCGTTCAACAAGGGCAAGCGTGATTCGGAGTTCAAGCTGGAGTCAAAGACCGGCGAGTTGCGCAACAACACGGCTTTCATAGATGCCATGACGGAGGACTGGAACCGCTTCCTGTCGGTGGTGCAGACCGACAAGGAGGGCAACCGCCTTAATATAATAAAGGTGGACGGAGTGGATTCCGCCGATGAGAAGGTCATCGGAAAGCGTTTGCAGGAGATAGCCAAGAATGCCACGACCGGAGGGTTGTACACGCAGGTCGGTGAACTTTACGGTTTTCCGATAAAGGTGGTGAGCGAAAGGATACTCAAAGAGGGATTGGAGTTCACCGACAACCGCTTCGTGGTCGAGGGGAACTACAAGTACACCTACAACAACGGGCATCTGGCGATGGCTGACCCGTTGGCCGCCGCCCGCAACTTCCTCAACGCGATGGAGAGGATACCCTCCATCATCGACCAGTACAAGGCGAAGAACGAGGTGCTGGAGATGGAGATACCGCAGTTACAGGAGATAGCGGGTAAGGTGTGGAAGAAGGAGGACGAGCTGAAGCAGTTGAAGTCCGAACTTGCCGCCCTTGACCGAAAAATTCAGCTGGAGCTTGCGCCACCCACGCCCGAAGTCGCAGAAAAGGAGAATGAAGGGCAACAGCTCAAGCCGGAAGCGGAAGATGTGAGGAACAGGCAGGCGCAATATCCCGAAAATGCACCGCCGCAGATACGCAGTCCGGCGGATAGTATCGTTGCCAACCATGTCATAATCGGGCGTCCGGGACTGTATGCCAAGGAGGAAACCCGGTCCAAAGGATTGAAAATATAACCTAAGGAATTTTATCTGAAGTATTAATAAGGGCTATCCCAAAAGGTCTAAAAGTAAATTTTATCCTTTCTGCAAGTATCTATAGGATGGCAACTGCATTTTTTTCTTTTTGGGCAGCCCTTATTAAAATTTATTCTTATTTTAGGTTATATACATTCATGTCCATTTATGTAAAAAATTCCTGCTGACCTTGTTTATGTCTTGTCAGTCACCATTTGCAAAACCATATTTGACCCTCAAAGAGGCTGAATTTGATAAGTAACTTGCTACATACTCATAATAAGGAGCTAAATAGAACACGAATGGGAAATACACAAATGCTAAACTAAAGAAGATATTGGCCAAAATAAACGCTATACCGAGAGAGAAACTTGATTTTTCAACTTCCTAAAACGGTGTTGTTCAAACATTTCTACTTATTTGTACTTGCCAGTTGAACCTACGCTTCCCTAATAAAATGTCTATGGTAAAAAGTTAAAAAATCCTCCCACTTTTGTTAGATATATTTTTTTGTGTAATTTTGTAATCGTTATGCGGCAGTAATAATATACATATTAATACGAGTTAGTAATCCTGTAGTTCTCATATGCTACGAGGAGGTATTAAAAGGTGCGTTTCGACAATGCATCTACTGTAGTATATTATTGCTTAATCCAAATGAATATTATAAATTTAGGAATTCTTGCTCACATTGATGCAGGAAAAACTTCCGTAACCGAGAATCTGCTGTTTGCCAGTGGAGCAACGGAAAAGTGCGGCCGTGTGGATAATGGTGACACCATAACGGACTCTATGGATATAGAGAAACGTAGAGGAATTACTGTCCGGGCTTCTACGACATCTATTATCTGGAATGGAGTGAAATGCAATATCATTGACACTCCGGGACACATGGATTTTATTGCGGAAGTGGAGCGGACATTCAAAATGCTTGATGGAGCAGTCCTCATCTTATCCGCAAAGGAAGGCATACAAGCGCAGACAAAGTTGCTGTTCAGTACTTTACAAAAGCTGCAAATCCCGACAATTATATTTATCAATAAGATTGACCGTGCCGGTGTGAATTTGGAGCGTTTGTATATGGATATAAAAACAAATCTGTCGCAAGATGTCCTGTTTATGCAAACTGTTGTCGATGGATCGGTTTATCCGGTTTGCTCCCAAACATATATAAAGGAAGAATACAAAGAATTTGTATGCAACCATGACGACGATATATTAGAACGATATTTGGCGGATAGCGAAATTTCACCGGCTGATTATTGGAATACGATAATCGCTCTTGTGGCAAAAGCCAAAGTCTATCCGGTGCTACATGGATCAGCAATGTTCAATATCGGTATCAATGAGTTGTTGGACGCCATTTCTTCTTTTATACTTCCTCCGGCATCAGTCTCAAACAGACTTTCAGCTTATCTCTATAAGATAGAGCATGACCCCAAAGGGCATAAAAGAAGTTTTCTTAAAATAATTGACGGAAGTCTGAGACTTCGAGACGTTGTAAGAATCAACGATTCGGAAAAATTCATCAAGATTAAAAATCTAAAGACTATTTATCAGGGCAGAGAGATAAATGTTGATGAAGTGGGTGCCAATGATATCGCGATTGTAGAAGATATAGAAGATTTTCGAATCGGAGATTATTTAGGTGCTAAACCTTGTTTGATTCAAGGATTATCTCATCAGCATCCCGCTCTCAAATCCTCCGTCCGGCCAAATAAGCCCGAAGAGAGAAGCAAGGTGATATCCGCTCTGAATACATTGTGGATTGAAGACCCGTCTTTGTCCTTTTCCATAAACTCATATAGTGATGAATTGGAAATCTCGTTATATGGTTTGACCCAAAAGGAAATCATACAGACATTGCTGGAAGAACGATTTTCCGTAAAGGTCCATTTTGATGAGATCAAGACTATCTACAAAGAACGACCTATAAAAAAGGTCAATAAGATTATTCAGATCGAAGTACCACCCAACCCTTACTGGGCCACAATAGGGCTGACTCTTGAACCCTTACCGTTAGGGGCAGGGTTGCAAATCGAAAGTGACATCTCCTATGGTTATCTGAACCATTCTTTTCAAAATGCCGTTTTTGAAGGGATTCGTATGTCTTGCCAATCTGGTTTACATGGATGGGAAGTGACAGATCTGAAAGTAACTTTTACTCAAGCCGAGTATTATAGCCCGGTAAGTACACCTGCTGATTTCAGACAGCTGCCCCCTTATGTCTTCAGGCTGGCTTTGCAACAGTCAGGTGTGGACATTCTCGAACCGATGCTCTGTTTTGAGTTGCAGATACCCCAAGTAGCGAGTTCCAAAGCTATTACAGATTTGCAAAAACTGATGTCTGAGATTGAAGACATCAGTTGTAATAATGAGTGGTGTCATATTAAAGGGAAAGTTCCATTAAATACAAGTAAAGACTATGCCTCAGAAGTAAGTTCGTACACTAAGGGCTTAGGCATTTTTATGGTTAAGCCATGTGGGTATCAAATAACAAAAGACGGTTATTCTGATAATATCCGCATGAACGAAAAAGATAAACTTTTATTCATGTTCCAAAAATCAATGTCATTAAAATAATGGAGCGGTCAGGAAATTTCTATAAGGCAATACGGTTGGGATATATACTTATCTCCATTCTTATCGGATGTATGGCATATAATAGCCTCTATGAATGGCAGGAGATAGAAGCATTAGAACTTGGCAATAAAAAAATAGACGAGCTCCGAAAAGAAATAAACAATATCAATATTCAAATGATAAAATTTTCTCTATTGGGTGAAACAATACTGGAATGGAACGATAAAGATATCGAGCATTACCATGCACGGCGTATGGCAATGGACAGTATGCTCTGCCGTTTCAAGGCCACCTATCCAGCAGAGCGCATCGATAGTGTGCGCAGTCTTTTAGAGGATAAGGAACGACAGATGTTCCAGATAGTCCGGTTAATGGATGAACAACAATCTATTAACAAGAAGATAGCCAATCAAATTCCGGTTATTGTACAGAAAAGTGTGCAGGAACAGTCCAAAAAGCCAAAACGAAAAGGTTTCTTAGGCATATTCGGCAAAAAAAAGGAAGTAACTCCAGCAGTATCAACCACTATCCTTCATTCGGTCAATAGAAACGTAATCAGCGAACAGAAAGTGCAGGATCGCCAATTGTCGGAACAAGCCGACAGCCTTGCAGCTCGTAATGCAGAACTTAACAGACAACTGCAAGAATTGATTTGCCAAATAGAAGAAAAGGTACAAACCGAACTGCAAAGCCGGGAAAACGAAATAGTTGCCATGCGTGAAAAGTCATTTATGCAAGTAGGCGGTTTAATGGGATTCGTTCTTCTATTGTTGTTAATTTCCTACATCATCATACATCGTGATGCAAAAAGCATTAAACAATACAAGCACAAGACAACTGATTTGATAAGGCAACTGGAACAATCCGTACAACGGAACGAGGCACTGATAACGTCAAGGAAGAAGGCGGTACATACTATCACCCATGAACTGCGCACACCGCTGACAGCAATAACAGGCTATGCCGGACTGATACGGAAAGAACAGTGTGAGGATAAGTCCGGGCAGTATATCCAAAACATACTGCAATCCTCCGACCGTATGCGGGATATGCTTAACACTTTGCTTGACTTCTTCCGCCTGGACAACGGCAAGGAACAGCCCCGTCTGTCACCCTGCCGGATTTCAGCAATCACGCACACACTTGAAACGGAGTTCATGCCTGTTGCCGTGAACAAAGGGCTGTCCTTGTCCGTGAAGACTGGACACGATGCCATTGTATTGACCGACAAAGAGCGAATAATACAAATCGGGAATAACCTGCTGTCAAACGCTGTCAAGTTCACAGAAGAAGGCGGTGTTTCTTTGATTACTGAATATGATAATGGAGTTCTGACACTGGTCGTTGAAGATACAGGTACAGGCATGACAGAAGAGGAACAGAAACAAGCGTTCGGTGCGTTTGAACGTCTATCAAATGCCGCCGCAAAGGAGGGTTTCGGGCTTGGGCTTGCCATAATGCGTAATATTGTGTCGATGCTTGGCGGAACAATCCGTTTAGACAGCAAGAAAGGGAAAGGCAGTCGTTTCACAGTTGAAATTTCTATGCAGGAAGCTGAAGAACAGCTTGGATATACAAGCAATACACCTGTTTATCATAACAATAAATTCCATGATGTTGTCGCCATTGACAATGATGAGGTATTACTTCTGATGCTGAAAGAGATGTATTCCCAAGAAGGAATACACTGCGACACTTGCACCGATGCTGCGGCACTGATGGAAATGATACGCCAGAAAGAATACAGCCTGTTGCTGACAGACTTGAATATGCCCGATATAAACGGTTTCGAATTGCTGGAACTGTTGCGTTCGTCCAACGTGGGCAATTCACCAACAATCCCGGTGGTTGTGGCAACCGCTTCGGGCAGTTGTAACAAAGGGGAACTATTGGCAAAAGGCTTTGCCGGATGCCTGTTCAAACCGTTCTCCATATCGGAACTGATGGAGGTTTCCGACAGGTGTGCCATAAAAGCGACACCGGACGGGAAACCGGACTTTTCCGCCTTATTGTCCTATGGCAATGAAGCCGTCATGCTGGAAAAGTTGATAACTGAAACAGAAAAGGAAATGCAGGCGGTACGGGATGCAGCAAAAGAAAAAGACCTGCAAAAGCTGGATTCCCTGATCCACCACCTGCGCAGTTCGTGGGAGGTGCTCCGTGCCGACCAACCGCTGAATGTACTTTACGGATTGCTTCGTGGCGATGCTCTCCCGGATGGTGAAGCGTTAAGCCATGCCGTGACTGCCGTGCTGGATAAGGGAGTGGAAATAATACGGTTGGCAGAAGAGGAAAGGAGAAAATACGAAGATGAATAAGACAAAAATAATTGTGGTGGAAGACAACATCGTGTATTGCGAATATGTCTGCAATATGCTGTCACGGGAGGGCTACCGCAATATGAAGGCTTACCACCTCTCAACCGCGAAGAAACATCTGCAACAGGCAACAGATAATGATATCGTGGTTGCCGACCTGCGTCTGCCTGACGGCAGTGGCATAGACCTTTTGTGCTGGATGCGAAAGGAGGGAAAGATGCAGCCCTTCATCATTATGACCGACTACGCCGAAGTTAATACCGCCGTGGAAAGCATGAAACTCGGCTCGATAGACTATATTCCCAAACAGCTTGTGGAGGATAAACTTGTCCCCCTGATCCGTTCCATACTGAAAGAACGTCAGGCAGGACAACGCCGTATGCCTATATTCGCCCGTGAAGGTTCCGCCTTTCAGAAAATCATGCACCGCATAAGGCTGGTAGCCGCCACCGATATGAGCGTGATGATATTTGGTGAGAACGGCACGGGCAAGGAGCATATTGCCCACCTGTTGCATGACAAGAGCAAACGTGCAGGCAAGCCATTTGTGGCGGTGGACTGCGGTTCACTCTCCAAAGAGCTTGCACCGTCGGCTTTCTTCGGACACGTCAAAGGTGCATTTACAGGTGCGGACAATGCCAAGAAAGGATATTTCCATGAGGCGGAAGGCGGCACGTTGTTTCTGGACGAGGTAGGAAACCTCGCGTTGGAAACCCAACAGATGTTGCTCCGTGCCATACAGGAGAGGCGGTATCGCCCGGTCGGAGACAAGGCAGACCGGAATTTCAATGTCCGCATCATCGCTGCTACCAATGAAGATTTGGAGGTATCGGTGAATGAAAAGCGTTTTCGGCAGGATCTTCTGTACCGCCTGCACGACTTCGGGATAACCGTTCCTCCGTTGCGTGACTGTCAAGAAGACATTATGCCGCTGGCAGAGTTCTTCCGTGATATGGCAAACAGAGAGCTGGAGTGTAGCGTGAGCGGGTTCAGTTCCGAAGCACGTAAAGCGTTGCTGACACACGCATGGCCGGGCAACGTGCGGGAACTTCGGCAGAAAGTTATGGGTGCTGTATTGCAGGCGCAGGAAGGTGTTGTCATGAAAGAGCATCTGGAACTTGCCGTGACGAAACCGACCTCTACTGTCAGCTTCGCCTTGCGCAATGACGCGGAGGATAAGGAGCGGATATTGCGTGCGTTGAAACAGGCAAACGGCAACCGGAGTGTCGCCGCAGAACTGCTCGGCATAGGCAGGACAACACTATACAGCAAACTTGAAGAGTATGGACTTAAATATAAATTCAAGCAATCATAGCCCGTAATTCACTGAATTTGGCTATCTTTGCATAACATTTGAGAAAAACGGCGATTGGCAGGAGCTTTTCGCCGCCAACATATAGGATAAGACCGCAAGGCGTTTCAAGCGAAAATCTGGTAAATTGGAACTACGGAGACGATTGCGTGATGCTTATGCTATGCTTACGCATAGCGTGCATTCACGTACTCTCCGTAAAGGCTTTACCAGAGCCATCGCTTGAAGGTAGTGTGAATTGCACGCTACTTTTTTACCCTTGCCTAACGAAAGGAAACGATTATGGGTAAAGTTCAGATTCTCGCCGTACTGACGATGGACGGATGTCTTTCTTCAGAGTTATATGATAAAGCACATCAGGATTTGTGCCTTGACCGTTGCGGTCTTGATGAAATCAGGAAGAAAGCCTTTTACCGTGTGACACCGGACTATTCCATTTCAATGCTGCACGAATGGAGAAAAGACTGCACAAACATCCGTTACCTCGCGGAAGCCACACCGGACACGGCAGACTATATAAACGGACTGCTGCGGATGCACGCTGTGGATGAAATCATACTATACACCGTTCCTTTCATATCCGGAAGCGGACGACATTTTTTTAAGTCGGCTCTGCCAGAGCAACACTGGACGCTTTCCTCTTTGAAAAGCTATCCCAACGGTGTATGTCGCATTATCTATATCCTTGATAAAAAAGCAAGATAGCCAAAATGTGCGGCAAGCATACATTTCTATTTTCAGGAATAGAATAAATGTTCCGATTACAAACAATTTAAGTCGGAGATAATTTGTCCTTGTGAAAAAATACTGAATTTTATACCTCTGAAATCCAGCACTTTGTAAAATTGAGTGTTGGATTTTTTATTTTCTGCCGCGTTTTTTGCCAATTATATTCATGTGCGCACGCAGAAAACAAAGTGTAATTTTCAAAATTGACAGAACCATGAATTATTTCTTGCTGGCGGAAACCGACTTTTTCCGCCTGATAAACGAAGCCGGCGACTGCAATATGGAAACGGCATACACGGCTTTCGCCACCCAAGTGATCGAACTGTGCAACGGCGGCATGGACATGAACCTTACCGTCATCGCGCTTGCCTACATCGAAATCGAGTTGCAGCACCATCCCGTACGTAATCTGTCAGAAGAAAAAAGAGAGATTGCCGCCTACGTCAGCAAGGCTCTGTCTTTCGTAAGAAAGATGCAGAAATTCCTTGCCACGCCCCAAGTGCCACCACTAATATCCGCCAACAACGCAACAGAAACCACCGCCAGCCTTCTTCAATGGACGGGCAATGCCATCGACCTCGTGGAACTTATCTACGGCATAGACGTGATGGGCTGCATCAACAACGGCAATATGCCGCTCAAACAGCTCGCCCCACTTCTCTATAAGATATTCGGGGTTGATTCTAAAGACTGCTACCGCTTCTACACTGATATCAAACGCCGGAAGAACGAAAGCCGCACCTATTTCATTGACAGGATGCAGGAAAAACTGAACGAGAGAATGTTGCGTGATGAGGAGTTGGAGCGGATGAGAAAATAAAAAAATATCCATTACATATGAGAAGACAGGAATACTCGTATCCTGTCTTTTTATTTTCATTTAATTATATATTAATTAGCACAATATATGTGAGTTTTTCATTCCTATAAGGACAAATTTCAGAAACGTATGTCTGGTAAATTATTGAGTCATCATAGTATGAACATATATCATTACTAAAAACAATGAAACAACTTCCATAAGATTGTGGTTGTAAAAATCGCCATTTAATAGCCCGTTTTTTTTGTAAAATTCGCCAATTAAAAAAATATGATTATCTTTGCATTATATTTTATAAGGTATGGAAACAGTAAATAGAATACTTCAAGAGAAGATTACAGCACGAATCGCGCCCAATAAAGCAGTACTGATTTTTGGTGCTCGCCGTGTTGGTAAAACGGTAATGATGCGTAAAATTGTGGACAACTATTCAGGTAGGACGATGATGCTCAACGGCGAAGACTACGACACATTAGCACTATTGGAGAATCGCTCAATAGCCAATTATCGGCATTTATTGGATGGTATTGATTTGCTGGCTATTGATGAGGCACAGAACATACCACAAATCGGTAGTATTCTGAAGTTGATAGTTGATGAAATACCGGGAATAAGTGTCTTGGCAAGTGGTTCTTCGTCATTCGATTTGCTGAATAAGACTGGTGAACCGTTGGTCGGCCGCAGTACGCAATTTCTCCTTACACCATTCTCGCAACGGGAAATCGCACAGACGGAAACGGCACTTGAAACCCGCCAGAACCTCGAAGCGCGCTTGATTTACGGTTCCTATCCCGAAGTAGTAATGATGGAGAACTATGAACGTAAAACAGACTACCTACGTGATATTGTCGGTGCATACCTGCTTAAAGATATCTTAGCAATTGACGGCTTAAAAAATTCGAGCAAGATGCGCGATCTACTGCGATTGATAGCTTTTCAGTTGGGCAGCGAAGTTTCTTACGAAGAGTTAGGTAAACAACTCGGCATGAGCAAGACGACCGTTGAAAAATACCTCGACCTATTGGAAAAGGTCTTCGTTATCTATCGTCTGGGGGCTTATTCGCGTAACCTACGCAAGGAGGTTACAAAAGCTGGCAAGTGGTACTTCTACGACAACGGCATTCGCAATGCCATTATCGGGGCTTTCTCACCGCTGGCCATTCGGCAGGATGTCGGTGCGCTGTGGGAGAACTACATCATCGGAGAGCGGCGCAAAGCGAACTTCAATGAGGGACTGCACAGGGAGTTCTATTTCTGGCGCACCTACGACAAACAGGAAATCGACCTGATTGAGGAGAGTGCCGACAGTCTTACCGCCTTGGAGTTCAAGTGGGGAAATAAAATGCCGGCCGCACCGAAAGCCTTCCAAGAAGCCTATCCCTATGCCGAGTTTCATGTGGTAAATCGGGAGAATTATTTGGAGTTCGTATAATCAATAAATTACGTATATGGAAACAAACTACAATCCAAACAGCAATATCCGCGGTTTATCCAAAATAAACCGTGTGGTATTGACAAATTCGATGGAGGTTCGCAAGAAAGGTTGGCAAAAACTATTGCTCGCCATTTTTGTCAGAATGATTCATTGGATGAGGAATGTACTTTACCTCGAATTATCGGCATCGAAGGTATTTGGGGATCTGGAAAATCCAACGTGGTTAAAATGTTGGAACGTGAATTATCAGACGACTATTACTTTTTTGAGTATGACGCATGGGGACATCAAGAGGACTTGCAACGCCGCTCTATATTGGAATTGCTTACAAGCAAACTTATTGATGATGGTATCCTATCTGGAAATGCAACAATAAAAGTCAAAGGTGGAGGTACGAAAACCGTATCATGGTCTGAAAAGCTGAAATATTTATTAGCCCGTAAAACGGAGACCGTAACCGAAAAATATCCCCTTATCAGTAATGGTATGGTTGCGGCATTTTTGGTTGCAGTTTTAACTCCGATATTTACATTTATTGCGTATGCAGTAAAACCTACACCCACAACATGGTGGTTTTCTTTATTGTCTATTATCATAGCTGCACTGCCAGTTCTTATTGCATTGTGCGTTTGGAAATGGGCATATAGCAAAGATCATAAATATGGATGGAGTTATATGTTAGCTATTTATCAAGATAAAGTCGAAAAGGACGTTTGCTATGAGACTTTGAGCGAAGACGAACCAACGGTTTACGAGTTCAAAACATGGATGCAAGACATTTCTGATTTTATCAAGGAAAAAGGACAACGTAAATTAGTCCTTGTTTTTGACAACATGGATCGTCTCCCCGCTGAAAAAGTAAAAGAATTATGGTCTTCTATCCATACGTTCTTCGCCGATAGCGGTTTTGAAAATGTTTGGGCTGTTATTCCTTTCGATGAAACACATTTAGCTTGTGCATTCGGAGATGAGACCGACGAACAAACGAAACAACTGACCAAGTATTTTATCAATAAAACTTTCCCTATTGTTTATCGTGTTGCTCCTCCTGTTATTACCGACTATCGAAGTATATTCAACAAACTGTTTGTTGAAGCATTTGGAGAAACAGAAAATGAAGCGAAAGAAACTATAAATCGGATATTCAGATTGGTAAATCCTAATGCCAATGTTAGGGAAATTATATCATATATCAATGAGATGGTCGCTCTTAAACAAGAGTGGTGTAACGAAATTTTGATGATAAACATAGCATTGTTCTGTTTGAAGAAGACGGATATTCTGGCAAATCCAGTAGAACAAATATTGTCCGGCGACTATCTGAATGGCATTCAAACAATAATTAACAATGATCTGCAAACACAACGCGAAATTGCAGCTTTGGTATATGGTGTCGATGTTGAAGATGCTCGACAAATTCCATTGAAAAAATATATTGAAGGCTGCATCAACGGAGAAGAAGACCACGACATAAATCAATATGCAGAGACTAATAAACAATTTGACACTGTATTAGAAGAAGTTATACAATGTATGGACAATGCGCTTATCGATAAGATTATACATTGTTTGCATAAATTAACTCGAAAGAGCGATGTTATTCTGCGTGTATGGCAAAGAATAGCACAATTGAAATTAAAAGAATCCATAGAGAAGCAGGTGTTCCCTGTCGAATACCAAGAACTGCTGTTGCATTTAGACACGGAAAGCCAAAACCATGTGATTGCTCAATTATATAAGAAGATAGTTCGGTTCAATGACTTCAATGGCGGCGACTATTTCAAAACGTTAGATGCAATAGACAGGTTTATTGCGCAAAATAAGTTGGCGTGCGATTTTACGTCATTGATTGAAGCAAAAACAGTCAAGCCAAATACATTTATCGATTATATTCAAGCTGCAAATGCAACAGATGCTGCCTATCGGGATAACGCGACAACTAAAGCATATAAATATTATCAAGTAGCAACAAATTCGGAGGCGCTCGATAATTATTTGGCAAACTTACTACCCGATAATTTCGACCATGCAGATATTGTAAAAACGTTAAAAGATAATTCTACCTATACGTTTCCAACGCTTTTGCAAGCGATCACGAATTGCATTGATGAACAGAATGTAAATAAAGATAATATAGGGGCTATATTTACAACCTATCGTTTATTGGCATCTGACGAAGAAAGACCTTTACCTGTAACGTTAGATTCAACCTACATAAATCAGTTGCATTCTGAATTAGAAACTGATGGCCGAAACATTAAAGAGTCTGGATATTACGATTTAGTCGCCATGCAATTGGCACATGGTCATTCCGTTTCCTTAATAGAGGGTGGAGATATAAAATATGTTGCAGAACTCATGGACTATTATGTGGATCATGGAGACTTATTAGTAAATAGTGTGGGATGGAATATACCGCTATTAAATGAAACACTACAATACATGGTAAATCATAAACTTGGCTATAAATTATTGCTCTCAGACATATTGCCCCAATTTGAAGATATTAAGAACAGAATAGGTGTAACGGATGAGGTATTTATCGAGCATTTAGCAGAGTGGAATACCGATTTGGATAAGTATATCACTAAGAACAATATTAAAGATGTAATTCCTGACGCATCTTTTTACGATTTGACCACTAAAATAAGCAATGTCCTGACCGATCATATCAATAAAATAGCGTTCGAAGCGTTGTCTGAAATAAGTGTTGATACATTATACGCCCAAAGAACAGCACATACATCATATTATTGGTTTGTCGCAATAAAACATTTACTGGCTAAAATCAAATCCTTGCCAGATAACTTGACTGAATTTGGCAAAAAGATTCTGATGGATATTGCTTCTGGAACTCAAAGTTTGAATCCTTTCCCTAATTGTTTCAAGAATATAGTTGAAAGATTGGATAAACGAAAAATTAAATCGACAGTTACCGATATAAGAAATGATTTCTGCATCGGTAAAAAGACTATCAATGCAATAAAGTTTCAATTTTTCGAAACATGGCTTAGATCGCATGGTAATTTGAAAAGTCAAGCTGGAGACGTTATTGATAAAATAGTGAAACCTGTAATTTCCGATGGGGCATGCCGTTCATTGATTCTGCAAAACAAAGATTTTTATATGGATTTAATAAATACAGCAGGGGATGATGCTTATGAATTGAAAAAGAGTCTCCGAAACCTCATACAAAAAGATTCAGATCCGCAATTGGTTAAATTTGTCAATTCGATAGATTCAGTACCTGAGGTTGAAACCGCGTAAGTATTTGTCTAACAAGTCCGAATTTTACGATTTTACCCGTCAGAACTGAAGTGCCCCCCAAAAAAATTGTATCCAACTTTTGGGGGTCAC
The DNA here is from genome assembly GCF_003434395.1 of Bacteroides sp. AM23-12. NCBI lineage: Bacteria > Pseudomonadati > Bacteroidota > Bacteroidia > Bacteroidales > Bacteroidaceae > Bacteroides > Bacteroides sp. AM23-12. Next base: position 1,186 of record NZ_QTLF01000047.1, on the reverse strand, counting down.
TTCAAACTTCGATAGGGATAATTTTCAATTTTGGGGACTTGTTAGACAGTCTCATTATCTGGTAGCAGTTTACACAGCACCGGATCGTTTTTGATACGCTCCAGTTCCTCCTGCACAATCTGCTTCACCTCTTCCTTGATGCGCCGGTAGTTCGCCTGCACCGTTTCCTTCATGCGGTCGTTGCCGTCCTCGTCCGTGAAGTTTGTAATGACGGGAATTTTCTTGTAGGCACTTTCTTCCCGTTTCACCTTTTCGGCATCCACCACAATCTCGCAATGAAAAATCTTCTGCTCGATACGCTCGTTGAAGTTGTCGGATACAGAACCGACAAACATTCCCTGCGTAAGCCCGGAAATCTTACTCGGTGGAATGAGCGCGTCCATCTGCGTGTTGATGGAGGTGGAAACATCCTGCCGGTTGATGGAGATGGACTGCCGTTTCTGCAACACCTTACCGAACCGCTCGGAGAGCGTCTTGGCTGTTTCCCCCACCACCTGACCGGAGAAAATATTGCCGACAGTGTTCATCACCACTTTCGCCTCTTTGTCCCCGTAGTCACGCACTAACTGGCTGAAATCCTGAAAGCCCAGACACACGGCAACCTTGTTGCTTCGGGCGGTAGCTATAAGATTGTCCAACCCTTTGAAGTATATTGTGGGCAACTCGTCGATGATGACCGATGACTTCAGCATCCCCTTCTTGTTGATGAGCTTCACGATACGGGAATTATACAGACCGAGTGCCGCACCGTAGATATTCTGACGGTCGGGATTGTTACCCACGCAGAGGATTTTCGGCTCTTCGGGATTGTTGATGTCCAGCGTAAACTCGCTGTCTGACATCACCCAGTAGAGCTGCGGTGAAATCATCCTCGAAAGCGGGATTTTTGCCGACGCTATCTGACCCATGAGCTGCTCCGCAGCCCCTCCAAGCCACGCATCCATGAACGGCGAAAGGTAGTTCTCCAGCTCCGGATAAGAGGTCAGTATCGGAAATATATCCTCGTAACGGCGGTTCAGAAACTCGATAGCATGGGGAAACGTGCAAAACTTCCCGTTCTGATAGATTTTGAGATACCAGATAATACTGGCAAACAGAATGATAGGTGACTCCACGAAGAAGTCGCCCTGCTTTTGCACATCGGGTAAGTCAAGGGCATTACTGCCCCCTTCTCCCCTAAGAACCG